>NZ_JACOOB010000008.1:0-205134 GCF_014287315.1 Bacteroides sp. NSJ-39
AATATCTGCGCCGGCAACACGAGGCTGGCTAGCATGGTCAAATAATCGTTTTTCATAATGCGAAGTAAGCAATACTTCACGAGTATAAAAAATAATCCCCACTAAATTTCTACTGACCCGTTACTACTCTCGGCTCAGTTTGAAAACTCTCTCTTATACTAATTCTTACTCGTCTTTTCCAATCCTTTAGCAGCCTCAACCAGTCGGATAAACTCTCTTCGATATCCTCTTTCATCATTATTCAACCCCTGTTTAGCTAGCTTAATGACTTTGTCATAATCGGCAGTTCCTTTAAAGTCAGAATCACGAAGCAACTGTCCGAACATGGCTACTGCCGAAGCGAAACGGAAGTCGGAAGAAACACTATCTCCTTTGTTATCTACAAAAGGAAGTTCCATTTTCCTGCTGACATCCTTATCCGGAGCTTTGTAGCGCAATTTCACAGTAAGGAGTTCATCAGATCCGGTCGGCTTCAGCGTCATTTTTTCTTTCTTTTGGTATTTCAAGTCGTCTACTTTACCTACATATTCATTCTTCACACCTGCGGGAATCACTTCATAAAAAGCTGTTACCGTATGTCCTGCTCCCATATCTCCGGCATCTTTCGCATCATTATTGAAATCTTCGTCTTTCAGCAGACGGCTTTCGTAACCAATCAGACGATATGCCTGAACTTGAGAAGGATTAAATTCCACTTGCAGTTTGACATCTTTTGCCACAGTATGCAATGTAGCACCGAATTCGCCTACTAAAACACGGTTGGCTTCCTGCAAGTTATCTATATAGGCATGATTCCCATTTCCTTTTTCAGCCAATACTTGAATTTTCTTATCTTTATAGTTACCCATTCCATAGCCTAGTACAGTAAGGTGTACGCCACTTTTCCGTTCTTTTTCTATCAATTGTTCCAATCCTTCGGCGGAAGAAACACCGACGTTGAAATCACCATCGGAACAAAGTATGATACGGTTATTGCCATCAGAGATAAAGTTCTTTTTAGCTATCTGATACGCCAAATGAATGCCCGCGCCTCCTGCAGTAGATCCGCCTGCGGTCAGTTCATCTATCGCTTCACGGATCTTCTGTTTATCACCGCCCGAAGTAGCTTCCAGCTTCACACCGGCACTGCCTGCATAAGTCACGATTGCCACCTTATCTTTATTCCGCAGATTATTCACCAATAGTTTGAGCGATGACTTTACCAAATCCAACCGATTAGCCCCCCACATAGAACCGGAAACATCAATCAAGAATACAAGATTGGACGCCGGCAACTGCTCCGTCGGAATTTCCTTAGCTTTCAATCCGATACGAACAAGCCGATGAGCTGTATTCCAAGTACAAGTTCCGGCTTCCACAGTTATCTTCACAGGATCGTTGCCCGTTGGTTTCGGATAGTCGTAAGAAAAGTAATTCACTAATTCTTCCGTACGGATTGCATCGGCAGGAGGCAATTCTCCTCTATTGATAAAACGACGCATATTGCTATAAGAAGCAGGGTCCACATCAATAGAAAAAGTAGAAAGCGGAGTATCGGCTACACTTTTGAAACCATTCTCCTGAATCCGGTCATACTCTTCCGTATTCATTCTCGTATCCATATCATACATGGCAGTCGGACACACCGCTACATACGCACCGCTCATTGCCTTTGTTTTCATTGTACCGTATCCCACTACGACACACTCCTCCAACGCCACATCATCAGTCTTCATTTTAACATCCAGTTTGGCCGACTTAACCACTCTTTTTTCTTCTTTATACCCGATAAACCGGAATAACAATACGTCCCCTTTTTGGGCCTGAATGGAATAACGACCGTTCACATCTGTGATTGCCCCACTTTTGGAACGGTTATTCACTACCGAACAACCGGTAATCGAAGTTCCATCCGCTGCGTCCGTCACAATACCGGTCACGGTAATAGTTTGCGCATTCATTGTTCCTAAGCAAATAACTGCCATCAGCAGTACGAGCATGATTGCTCTGAATTGGTTTGTTCTCATAACTTCATTATTTTAAAATGTTACTATTCATCGCTTTTACTATAGAGATGCAGATTTCACACAGATTCCATAATTTGCCTGAACTTTTTTTACCCGAGCGGAAAAAAGTCACTTAAAAATTCCTACTTATTCCTTTGTAACTCTTAATATGATATGTATATTTGCCAAACATAAACATATCATAAATATGAAAAACGAAGTTGATGGAAGGCGGGAAATAGCCTCACGAAACACGGTCTGGGCCACTATTATCGCCCGCAAACTAACTCGTTGGGGTATCACTCCCAATCAAATTTCCATGATGAGCATATTCTTCGCTATGGTGGGATGCCTTCTGTTGATCGGCACAGTCATTGATCCCGGTTTTAACAAGTATGTAGCCTACATTCTGTTCATCGTTTGCATGCAGTCGCGGTTACTCTGCAACCTGTTCGATGGGATGGTAGCTATCGAAGGAGGGAAGAAAAGCGCCAACGGGGATCTCTACAATGATATGCCCGACCGCTTTGCTGATGCTTTGTTCATCATTCCCGTCGGATATGTAGCAGGCGGATTCGGTATTGAACTAGGATGGATGGCTGCTCTTCTTGCTGTGATGACAGCTTATTTCCGTTGGATAGGAGCCTACAAAACGCACCAGCATTTCTTTAACGGCCCGATGGCCAAACAACACCGCATGGCATTGCTCACGCTTGCCTTTGTAGCAGCCACCTGCACCATTCACGCAGGATACGACCGGATGGTATGTCTCATAGCCCTGATAATTATAAATGTCGGTCTTGTCGCAACACTGATACACCGTCTGTACCTCATGTCACACACAACAAACAATGAAATAAAATGAAAGAACTACTGGATACCATATTTCCTACGCTAAGTGATGAACTGATTATCGTCATTTCGCTCATCATCGGACTGCTCATTACGGCAAGCCTTATTCTTTTTCTCGTAAAGAAGATCTTTCCAAAAACAAATATCAGCGAACTCTCCGCCATCAAAAGGGATAAAGGAATTAAGGATATGGGGAACAGTATTCCCGGTCATGGAGGAGTATTCGACCGGATAGACTCTCTGTCCTACACCGCTCCCGTCTTTTTTCATTTAGTTTATTACATTGCATATTAAATGGAAAAGAGATTCATGCAAGCTGCTATCATGCAGATTATATATAAAGGTATATGCCAATGGTTCTTGAAACTGATCGTAGGAGTTCAGTTCACCGATTGCCGATTCCTCAAGAAAGAAAAGCAGTTCATCATTCTTGCCAACCACAACAGCCATTTGGACACTTTAAGTTTATTATCTTCTCTGCCCGGAAAACTTTTATGGAAAGTCAAACCTGTAGCAGCAGAAGATTATTTTGGTAAAAACCGCTTTCAGGCTTCCATAAGTAACTATTTCATCAACACACTGCTAATCAGAAGGAAAGGAGAAAAAGATTCGGAACATGACCCGATCCGCAAAATGCTTGAAGCCATCGATGCAGGATATTCACTGATTCTTTTTCCCGAAGGAACCAGAGGAAAGCCGGAACAGATGGGAAAAATTAAATCTGGCATAGCCCGTATCCTGTCTCTGCGACCTGAAGTAAAATATATTCCCGTATTCATGACCGGCATGGGACGTTCTCTGCCCAAAGGCAAAATGATACTGTTGCCATATAAAGCATCTATCTATTACGGTATGCCCACATTGGTAAAGAGCACGGATATACATGAAATATTGGAACAGATTGCAGATGATTTTGAAATAATGAAAGAAAAATATCAAGTCATTATTGACGACGAAGAAGAATAGGCATTGTTTTTTAAAAGAACCATATCCAAACTGTCGGACGAGGAGCTACTCACACACTACGCTCAGTCCGGTGATACGGAATATTTCGGTGAATTATACAACCGCTATATCCCGTTACTGTATGGACTATGCCTGAAATATCTGCAAGACGAAGACCGGGCACAGGAAGCGGTCATGCAGTTGTTTGAAGATTTATTGCCTAAGCTGCGAAATTATGAGATCAAAGTGTTCAAGCCCTGGCTCTACCGGGTGGCAAAAAATCATTGCTTGCAACTTCTGCGGAAGGAGAATAAAGAAATTCCGTTAGATTACACCATTAATATTATGGAATCCGATGAATTTCTGCATCTATTAAGTGAAGAGGAAAGTTCGGAAGACCGGTTAAAAGCATTACATCACTGTCTCGAAAAGTTGCCCGAAGAACAACGGACGAGCATTACACGTTTCTTTTTAGAGGAAATGTCGTATGCGGATATTGTCGAGCAGACCGGATTTACTCTGAATAATGTAAAAAGCTATATCCAGAACGGAAAGCGAAACTTAAAAATCTGTATCAAGAAACAAACCCTATGAGACTATCGGACTACATACAAGGACTCCGCAAAGGAAAAGAAGCACATCGGTTGGAAAAAGAGTCGATGAAAGACCCTTTTCTGGCTGATGCGATAGATGGATACAACCAAGTGGAGGGAAATCACGAACAACGGATTGAGCAACTGCGGATACAAATCTCTGCCCGTTCTACAAAGAAAAGAAATACCTACGCTATCATTTGGAGTGTTGCCGCCTGTCTGGTAATCGGATTCGGAATCAGCAGTTATTTCCTGTTCCTGAAAGAGACACCAGAGCCTGTCATTCCGATAATTCCACAAAAGGAAATCGCACTAGTTCCCACAAAGACAAAGACGGATTCCACTCCTATTTCCCCAGTTTCCACGAAACAAGCGGATAAGAAAGATATCATCGCCAAAAGCCGGACTACCATTTCCAAGCCTCCAAGTGCTCCCATTACAACAATGCCTATGGAGGAGGAAACTTCGGGTCAAATGGTTGCAGCAACAGACGAAGAAGTAATAATGACAACAGGAGCTTCTGATCCCGAATCCGTCAAAAAAATGAGAATAGCTAAAATGGCAGTTATTCCCACCAATGATATAATCAAAGGAAAAGTGACCGACCAAAAAGGGGAACCGCTTATCGGCGCCAGCGTAATGTACAAAGGAACGAATATCGGAACCGTTACAGATGTGAATGGAGAATTTTCATTACTCAAAAAAGCAGAGAACAAGCAGTTGACAGCACAGTATATCGGATATGACCCGGTAGAAGTTCCGGTAGATACCAGCCGGACAATGCTCATTGCCATGAACGAAGACCAAAAAGGACTCAGCGAAGTGGTGGTAGTGGGACACGGAGTCAATAAAAAGGCAAATAAAGATAACACTCCGCAACCCGTTGACGGAAAACGTAAATATCTGAAATATCTGAAAAAGAATCTGGTCCGCCCAACAGACGAAACGTGCGCACAAGTGAAAGGAAAAGTAGTATTGACCTTTCTGGTCAATAGGGACGGACGGCCTTTCCACATTAAAGTAAAGAAGAGTCTCTGCGAATCTTCCGACAAAGAGGCAATCCGTCTGGTTCAGGAAGGACCGGACTGGACATACGGGAACAAGCAGGCGGAGGTAACCGTCAAATTCGATTAACGCAAACCACTAAATCCAGGTACCCTTGCGCCATAAGAATTCAAGTGGTCCTTGCCTGTGTCGAACAAGCCACCAACGGCTGAAGACCAACTGAACGGTAAAGATAAGCAATGCAATAAGCAGGCTTGCCGTTGCTCCGGCATATTTGTACATAGACAACCCGAATCCATAATAGATAGTGACTCCCATAACAGATTGGGAAATATAATTCGTCAGACTCATGCGCCCGTAAGGAATCAGCAGGCTTTGCCAGCTATATCCTGTCTCTTTCTTAAACCAAAGCAGGGTGAAGAGAGAAACAAGAATCACCATGAACGCAAAATTAGCATAAGACGGAACAGCTATATTATAAGGAATCAGTGCGGAGGAATCCGTAATAAAATCCGGAACAAAAATTCTAAGGCAATAGAGAGGAATGAAGGCAATGACAGCACCTATCAACATTCTTTTCCAGAAACGTACGGACTCTTCACTCTTTATCAAATATTTCCGGCGTCCCAACAACATCCCGAACATGAACAGAGCAACCGTCTGGAACAAGCGTCCATTTTCCACCTGCCAGATATTGCTATACAACTGTCCGTCAATGATATTAGACTGTAATACATCAAAGAAACTGCCGTTGGCTGTCGCTGCCTCAGCACGCATAGCATAAGGAATAAAATGACCGGTCACCGCCACATAATCCGGATTTATCAGCGCATAGATGGCACGTCCCCACTCGTATGGCTGTAAAAGCAGAATCAAAGCAATCCAGAAAACCGTCTTATCCTTCAACTTACAAACCGGAATCAGTGCAAACCCGACTACTGCATATAGCAAAAGAATATCACCGTTATAGAACAATGCGTGCAACTGTGCAAACAGGAGAAGCAGGCACATCCGCCATGCAAATCGTCCCCTGAAATCGATTCCCCGTTTCTCCGCATTGTGAAACTGAATATAAAAGCTAAACCCGAACAACAATGAGAAAGTCGCATAAGCCTTTCCCGCAAACAAGAAAAATATAGTATCCCATGCATACTTATCAATTGTTTGCAACCATGCGGGTACATTCTCCGGCATAAAAAACAGATTGTAATGCTCCAGATTATGTAATAATACAATAGCTAACAAAGCGAACCCACGCAGAGCGTCCACTACTCCAAGCCGTTCAGTCGTTTTCAGTGTTTGAGTCATTAGATACAATTATTTCAGATTAATTCAACAACCGCAAAAATAAAAGAAATACCTGAAAAACAAAAGCTTACGAGTGTTAAATATTAAATCAGTTCATAACTGGCCATTTGTATCGGCATATCCAGATTATGGAGTACTTTTTCCAACAAAATACCCTCGCGGTTATCATACTCATATCCGAAAGTAGCGCGAATACCCTGTAGAATAAACTGCGTGGCACGGTCCAACGCCATTGGCAAACTGTCACCCTGCATCAAAGCCCCCGTGATAACACTTGTAAAAGTATCCCCTGTACCCGGATAATGGGCAGGCAGATAAGGACAAGTCACCTTCCAATAACGGTTTCCCTGACGGTTATAAGCATAAACAGAAGTTTTATGAGGTTCACCATGTACGGGAACACTGGTTATGATAACCACATCAGGACCTTTATCAGACAAGAGCCGAAGATATTCTTTCAACTCCTCATCTGTATTGTCCGCTTTATAAGGCCTGTCCAACAGATAAAACAGTTCTGTCAAATTCGGGGTAACTACATCCGCTTTTGTAATCAAGTGACGCATCTCCTTCACCATCTCCCCATCAAAATTAGCGTACAACCGACCGTTATCTCCCAACACGGGATCAGCCACGATTAAACTATCCGGCTGCCGGAAGTCCCTGATAAAATCGGAAACGATCTGAATCTGCTTCGGAGAGCCCAGATATCCCGTATAGATAGCATCGAACTGCACTTCCAGTTTTTTCCATTCGGCAATAATCTTCGGCATTTCGTCCGTCAGATCGAGAAAAGAGAAACCGGGATATTGCGTGTGATTGGAAAGCACAGCCGTAGGCAGCGGACAGACTTGAAAGCCCATAGATGAAAGAATAGGGATAACGACCGTGAGAGATACGCGTCCCATCCCCGAAAGGTCATGAATGGCAGCTATTTTCTTTACTTTATTGGCATACATATCATTTACATTTAACAACTACATCAATATTACCAATACGTCCCTTGCTCCATGCGCTCCCATCACCAAAGCCTGTTCGATATCAGCAGTCTTTGAAGGACCGGAAATAAACGTGCCGAATTTATATTCCTGCCCGTCCAATTCACGGTAAGCGTCATACATCGTATCTACTATTTTATTCCGGTCGAGCAAAATAACCAACTTCTCTGAAATGAAATAAACAGCTTTATACTTTACTGTTTGCGGAATCCAGACAGCCCCGTTCTCAGCAACTCCGATTTCTCCTTTCACCACAGCCACATCCGTGCCGTCCAACTCTTTCGGGTCATCCAGATTATCGGGATTGAACGTCGCGCACGAAATATCCGGCAACACGGAAGCAATGCGCATAGCCTCCGGATAGGTCCGGCGAATCACCGCATTCACATCTTCTCCCTCACCCAATACAACAGCCATACCTCCCACCGCACGGCTGATAGCACAAAACTGTTCTATTTTATCGGGATATGACAACCGTTTCATATCCGCAATATCCGGCTTATCATAACGAACTTGCGTATTTTTGCGGATACTGGCTAATATTTCTTCTCTACTGCTCATTTAGATTCCTCCTTTCCCTGCACTTTGTTCTTCTTCCACATCTCATTAAACGATTCTTTGGCAAATTCCGGCAACTCGCGTCCCTTTCCCCAATCATCGAAATCATTGTATTTCATAAATCGTGGCAGGCTGTTTATCATCGGAGCCGCCCACAAAGCAGCATTGAACAATGCCGGACGCTCCATCAGGAACTTCATTCCACCGGACATGATCTTCTTTCCCGTATTCGCCTTGCCCAGTCCGTCCAAATCCTGACGCCACTTATAAATCTGTTCGGCAAGATCCACTTTCACCGGACAGACATCAGAGCAGGACATACACAGAGAGCAGGCAGAAAGATTATCATAATATTTCTCCGGATCATGGGCCATACCCAGATTGATCCCAATAGGACCGGGAATAAAATAAGTATAAGAGTATCCACCGCTTCGACGATATACGGGACAAGTATTCATACACGCACCGCAACGAATACAATTCAGTGTCTTGATATGGTCGGTCTTGGACAGCAATGCACTCCGGCCATTGTCCACAATAATGATGTGATATTCACCTCCTTCGCGAGGGCGACGGTAATGGGAAGTGTAGGTTGTAACCGGTTGTCCGGTAGCCGAACGTGCCAGCAAACGGGTAAATACCCCCAACGCCTCCAGGTCCGGCACAATCTTTTCCATACCGAAAGCAGCAATATTCAACTTCGGATATGAAGTTCCCATATCGGCATTTCCTTCATTGGTACACACCACGATATCACCGGTCGAAGCTACGGCAAAGTTAGCGCCAGTCATGGCAGCTTCGGCATTCAGAAAAAGATGACGCAGGTTCTTACGGGCGGCATGAGTCAGATAAGTAGGATCAAAGTTACCTTTTTCCGTTCCCATCTCTTTCTCAAAGAGTTCACCCACCTGTTCCCGTTTGATGTGGATGGCAGGCAACACGATATGACTCGGTTCGAGATGCATCAATTGCAGAATACGCTCGCCCAAATCGGACTCCACGACATCGATACCACGCTCCATCAGGAAAGGATTCAACCCACATTCCTCTGCGAGCATGGATTTACTTTTGATGAAATGATGCACATTATGTTCATTCAGTATCTCGTACACAATGGCACAATATTCATCAGCGTCTTTCGCCCAATGCACGATAGCGCCATTGGCGGTAGCATTCTTTTCAAACTCCAGCAGGAGCTCTTCGAGGTGGCTGTTGGAATATAGTTTCAGTTCACAGGCCTTGTTGCGCAACTCTTCCCACTCGGGAACTTCTTTACTCATCTTATCCCTCTTGGCACGGACCATCCAAAGGGTTTCGTTATGCCATGCTGCCATCTTGCTGTCCTGCAAGAACTTCTCGGCAGCCTTTGAATGTTTTGTACTCATAATTGCGATGCTAGAATTTCTACAATATGGATAATCTGAATGGGCAGATGTTCCCGTTTGATAACGCCTTGCATATGCATTAGGCAGGAACTGTCGGCTCCGACAATATACTCGGCTCCGGTAGCCATGTGGTCTTTCACCTTATCGCGTCCCATACATACGGAAACAGCCTGCTCTTCTACGGCAAACATTCCGCCAAAACCGCAGCACTCGTCAATGTGGCTGGGTTCGAATACCTCGATTCCTTCTACCAGATTGAGCAAATCACGCAATTTATTGTAATAAGGGATATTTAATTCGCTGGGGGCGGAGTTGAACAATTCACGCACACCGTGACAACTGTTGTGAATACTGACTTTGTGTGGAAAGCGTGCAGGCAGTTTCGTGGGTTTGATCACATCGTGGATGAAATCGCAAAGGTCATAAATCTTTCCCGCACTTTGACAGACATGACCTTCTTTCTCTAAAATACCCGGATGATTCTCTTTCACAAAAGCGACACAACTGGCGGAGGGACCGACAATGTAGTCATATTGTTGAAACAAGTCATCAAAACGGAGTGCCAGCTTCGTTGATTCATCTTCAAAACCGGCATTCGCCATCGGTTGTCCGCAACAAGTCTGATCCAACGGATAATCGACGTCTACTCCCAGACTTTTTAATAGCTTATACGATGCCACTCCCACATTGGGATATATAGCATTGATATAACAAGGAATAAACAAACCTACTTTCATAATATATCATGTAATAATTAAGCTTCTTCCGCTGCATTGTTTATCCAATTGAGCAGTATTATTACAACAAGGCCGGAGGAAAAAATGTTCGCCACCGCACATATACTTTTATGATATTGCAGAATCCCTTTTTTACACTATCTTTGCCGCATGAAGACTCTATATATTGTTATAGGAACGATTTCCCTGGCACTCGGCATTCTCGGCATTTTTCTGCCGCTATTGCCTACCACGCCTTTCCTGCTACTTACTGCAGCCCTTTATTTCAAAGGGTCGTCCCGTCTCTATAACTGGCTGCTCAATCATCGTTATTTTGGTCCTTATATCCGCAACTACCGTGAAAACAAAGCGATTCCTCTCCGCGCCAAGATAGTTTCCCTCGTACTAATGTGGGGAACCATGCTTTATTGTATTTTCTTCCTGATTCCCCTGATATGGGTAAAGGTTCTCTTGGGACTGATTGCCGCAGGAATCACTTATCATATCCTTTCTTTCAAGACATTGAAATAATCAGATAGCCCCTGGCGTGCATCTGCAAGTTTATCTTCCCAATGTTTCACAGAATTCTGACCGATGATGTCTGTCACGTATTTCACGGAAATAAAAGGAATCTCTTTCGAACGGCAAACGAATGCCTGTGCATAAGCTTCCATATCTACAACGTCTCCATTTATATGGGTTAATTCCGTCAGGAATCCGTCTCCGGTATTACAAATCCCGTTTTCCGTCCAATGCTTACAGAAACCTTTTTCTTCGAGCAGAGCCGATGAATCAATCTCGCACTCCAATCCGAACTCTTTCATCTTCTGCATATCACGATCCACAAACTTACGGCAGACAAAAATATCTCCTACCTGATGATTGACTGTCCCGGCACTTCCCATATTCAACACCAAATCCGGCTGTACCTGGCGAATTGCTTCTGCCAGATGAAAAGCCGATTTTACTTTTCCAATGCCTGTGCGCACATAATACGGTTCGACATCAGGCCATTTTATCTCTACAAATTCGCCTTGAACGGCGTAGGTCACTAATATTTTCAACATATATTCTTTAATTCATTCCATTACTCACTATATATAGACAAAGATATGAAAATCACACTAGATACACAAGTAGATAAAATATTATCTATTTTACATATAATATAATAATGAATAATAGTAACCTACATAATAAGAAAAGTCCTATCTTTGTACCGTCGAAACCGACAAGATGTTTTTACCGACTCATAAGGAAGATTTAATAAATTCTACTGAACAGATTAATAACTTCCCCTTATCTTTTAGCAAAATCATCCGCACGAATTAATCTGTTGCACTTGAGCAACCATCCAGCCGCACTTGTGCAACTCGCCAGCTACACTTGTCCTACTCGGAAGTTACTCAACTGCAAACAAGTAGTAACCATAAAAAACGATCACTCGTGAGCATACTTTATAAATCAACCCGTTTTGCAGATACCTTTACGGGTAACAAAGAAACGAACGTACGCGTACAACTCCTGTCATGGGATACATTGGACACCAAAGCCTTCGTTGAGTACCTGGCGGACAAGAACAATCTATCGAAAGGGGATGCATACAAAAATCTTACTATGGTATTGGAAGGTATAGAAGCTGTTCTGAAAAACGGAAACATCCTCAATCTGGACGACTTCGGCAGTTTCTCACTGAACGGCAGTTTCTGCAAGGACAAACAACCCGGTGAAAATCATCGGGCGGAATCCATAGAAATAAAGAATGTTGTATTCAAAGCTGAAAAACAACTGAAGAAACGTATAGCAACGGCCGGATTTGAAAAGTACAATCCCGAAAGACACAACAAACGCAAATACTAGAACAAAATGGAATACACCAGAACTTACTCCATCCGGAAAGGCGAATACTTTGCGGATGCGTTGAAGCGTGCCGGGAAAGAATTTATACCGACAAATTGTATCATCAACAAGCTACTGCCCGGACTGGGTGCTACGCATTGCGAACTGATAGCTCCACGAAAATCAATCATCATCGAGCCTAATGTGCCTGTCATCGAATCAAAAGCTAAAAAACATAAGAATGCATTAGCCGTCTACAAAGGAGTGACTGTCCGGAAAATTATAGATTTCCTGGAAGATAACCACGACAGGCATTACAAACTGCTGACTACTCCCGAAGGTTTCGCCAAGATAAAAGAGGCGATGCAAACGGTAGGCATAGATATATACGAGGAATGTTTCATTTTATTCGACGAATGTGAGAAATTAGTGCAGGACGTACACTACCGTGACTCTATCCGTGAACCGATGAACGATTTTTTCCTCTTTCAAAATAAGGCGCTGATTTCCGCAACTCCCATTATTCCCGAAAAAGACAATCGTTTCGACGGCTTCGCACGGGTACTAATCCAACCGGACTATGCATACCGGCAGAAATTAAAACTAATTACTACAAATAATGTGCTGGAGACACTGCAGGAAGTAATCGAAGCCAAACGAGGAACAGTCTGCATTTTCTGCAACAGCATTGACTCGATAGACAGTTTCTACCGTCTGATTCCGGAACTGAGCAACGCCTGTACCTTTTGCAGTGAAGACGGGCAATATAAACTTTGGAAAGGCAACCGCCGGAAAAAGTCAATGATGATTACCGAACTGGAACGTTACAACTTCTTCACCTCAAGGTTTTACTCGGCTGTAGATATCATCTCTCCCAACCCTCCGCACGTGATTTTCATTAGCGATTTGTTTGGTGCTACCCAATCGGTTATCGATCCTGCTACCGAAGCGATTCAGATTATCGGTCGGTTTCGTGGCGGAGTAAATAGCGTGACACATATCGCTTCCATCCGTCCGGATCTGGAATGTATGTCATCCACAGAAATCGACGACTGGATTCGTGGCGCTTCCACCGTCTACAACAATTGGAAATTCCAACTGGCACGTACCTCTAATATTGGCGAACGGACTCTATTGCAGGAAGCGATCGGAGAAAATTCATACCTCCCCTATCTGGACGACAAAGGCAAACCGGATCCGTTCCTGATTGCCAACTTTTACGAAAAGGAACAGGTGAAACGACTATACACTTCTACTGACCTGCTTTGCGATGCCTATCGGCAGACCGATTATTTTGTTTTCTCTCATGAAGAGCGTCTAATGCCTGTTTCCGACAATGAACGCATGGCGATACAACACCGGCTGGCAAAGAAAAAAAGGACGGAACTTATCGTCCGCAAACTGGAAGAGATGGAGAAAATGAGCAGGACAACTGACAAAAAGTTACAAAAACGCTACCAGCGTATGCTAGGCAACCTGATTACTTCGACTGCCGACAGATACATATACGATTGTTTCTGCTGTTTCGGAGCGGATTTTATCCGCCAATCCGATTATAACGAGAATAAGTTGCGCACGGCATTGAACGCAAGCAGCGAACACACCATCAAGAAATCGGCACAAATGCGTATATCTATCCAACGAACTTTCCCCATAGGCTCCGAACTTTCCGTTCAGGAAGCGAAAAGTATGCTGAAGCAAGTATATAAAAAAATGGGACTGAACACGGGAAGAGGTATCACGACAAAGGAGTTGGAACAATATGCGGAGATAGAAAATAACCGAAATCGCACAGAAAGAACAATTAAAATACTGAAATTCAAATAATTGACTATAAAGTGCAACTTTTCTAGCGGAAAAGATCTGATTCTCTTATAGTTTTTTGTAAACTTCGCTTATTTGGGGGCTATTTTAGGTACTAATTAATTGATTAACAGCGATGTGACATTTTTGTTTTTCCCCGTATAATACTTAAAATAAAAACAAAAATGTCACACCGAACTACCACACATTCAAAGTCTATATCTTTCACACCCTAACGCTGAAATACAACTAATTTGAGCTAAAAAGAACATTTTATCCCGAAAAGTTTTTGTAATATCAGAGTTAATCGTATTTTTGTGTACAATTTTGGTGTAGTAATGACAGAAGAAGAAAAAAAGTTATTGAATACCTTTGAAACGCGGCTACGGCATTTGCTCTATTTGCATGATGAGTTAAAGCGTGAGAATGTCGAGTTGAAAAAGCTTCTTGATTTCGAAAAACTGAAAAATGAGAAGATACAGGCTCAATACGATGAATTGGAAGTCAACTATACGAACCTAAAAACAGCTACGGCAATCAGCCTTAACGGCAGCGACGTAAAAGAGACGAAGCTGCGATTGTCAAAATTAGTGCGTGAAGTCGATAAATGCATCGCTTTGTTGAATGAATAAGAAAGAAAGGATGTATGAGCGATAATATAATAAGAATAAACCTGCATATGGCAGATGCGTGTTATCCGGTATTTATCAATCCAGAGAATGAGGAGATAGTACGGGCGGCCGCCAAGCAGGTTAATACCATACTTGGTGAGTACCGGGAAAAATGGGGGCATCTGAATTTGGAACCGGAAAAAATTATAGTTATGGTAGCCTATCAGTTCTCATTAGAGAAACTGCAATTGTTGCAACGTAATGATACCGCTCCCTATACGGAAAAGGTAAAAGAACTGACTGAATTGCTGGAGGATTATTTCAAGAAAGAATAAATTTTATCCGGTTATTCGCTGATAAGAGAAAACAACCACGCACTGCACAATATCCGAGCAAGAACTTGCTTAGATATTTGGTGGTGCGTTTTTATTTATATACTTAAATTAAATGTAGAATGATAGTAATAATAGCAACAGCAATTGCTTGCTTCATCGTAGGTGGAGTACTCTCGTACATACTGTTCAGGTATGCTTTAAAGTCCAAATACGACAATGTCCTGAAAGAAGCAGAGACGGAAGCGGAAGTAATTAAGAAGAACAAGCTGCTGGAAGTGAAGGAGAAATTCCTGAACAAGAAAGCAGATCTTGAAAAAGAGGTAGCACTCAGAAATCAAAAGATTCAGCAAGCGGAAAATAAGCTGAAACAACGCGAAATGGTACTCGGACAGCGCCAGGAAGAAATTCAACGCAAGAAGATGGAAGCCGAAGCTGTCAAAGAGAATCTGGAAGCGCAACTTGTCATTGTAGACAAGAAAAAAGAAGAACTTGACAAACTGCAACAGCAGGAAATCGAGAAGTTGGAAGCAATCTCCGGATTGTCCGCCGAAGAGGCAAAAGAACGCCTGGTGGAATCATTGAAAGAGGAAGCTAAGACACAAGCCCAGTCCTATATCAACGACATCATGGATGATGCGAAACTGACTGCTAACAAGGAAGCGAAACGTATTGTAGTACAGTCTATCCAACGGGTAGCTACGGAAACGGCTATTGAGAATTCCGTTACAGTATTCCATATCGAGTCGGATGAAATCAAAGGACGTATTATCGGACGTGAAGGTCGCAATATCCGTGCATTGGAAGCTGCTACCGGCGTTGAAATCGTTGTTGACGATACTCCGGAAGCGATTGTTCTTTCTGCTTTCGACCCAGTTCGCCGTGAAGTAGCCCGTCTGGCTCTCCATCAGCTGGTAACCGACGGACGTATCCACCCTGCCCGTATCGAAGAGGTAGTGGCGAAAGTACGCAAACAAGTGGAAGAAGAAATTATCGAAACCGGTAAACGTACAACAATCGACTTAGGTATTCACGGTCTGCATCCTGAATTAATCCGTATTATAGGTAAGATGAAATATCGTTCTTCATACGGTCAGAACCTTTTGCAACACGCACGCGAAACTGCCAATCTTTGTGCAGTGATGGCTTCAGAACTGGGATTGAACCCGAAAAAAGCTAAACGCGCAGGTTTGTTGCACGATATAGGTAAAGTGCCCGACGAAGAGCCGGAATTGCCGCACGCATTGCTGGGTATGAAGCTTGCGGAAAAGTATAAGGAGAAACCGGATATATGCAATGCTATCGGTGCCCACCATGACGAAACGGAAATGACCAGTTTACTCGCTCCTATCGTACAGGTTTGTGACGCCATCTCAGGTGCACGTCCGGGTGCTCGCCGTGAAATCGTAGAGGCGTATATCAAACGTCTGAACGATCTTGAACAGTTAGCTATGTCTTATCCGGGTGTGACAAAGACATATGCTATTCAGGCCGGTCGTGAACTTCGCGTTATCGTAGGTGCGGATAAGATTGACGACAAACAGACTGAAAACCTGTCTGGTGAAATCGCCAAGAAGATTCAGGATGAAATGACTTATCCGGGACAAGTGAAGATCACCGTTATTCGTGAGACACGTGCGGTTAGCTTCGCTAAATAAAAAAAACAGAGAATAATTTCACCACAGATTACACAGATTCTCACAGATTATTTTCATTAAAAAACAATAGTTTAATGATTAATCTGTGAGAATCTGTGTAATTTGTGGTGAGTAGTCTTATTAAACTATGAAAGAGTATCAATTCGAGGTCTGTGCCAATTCCGTAGAAAGTTGCCTGGCAGCTCAGACAGGAGGTGCCAATCGGGTAGAACTATGTGCAGGTATTCCGGAAGGCTATGGGCGGAACCGTAAATATTGACGAATACGAACGAAACGTAACTACCGTCCGGAGAATAATGACTACAATCCACGAATATTCTTCATCAGTTGCTCGCCAAGACCGATAGTATACCCTTGCGAGACAAAGACTACCCGATTGAATGTGTCGGCAATAATGAATACGGAATAACTCTCTGTAAATAGATGTAATACGTTTGTAACATCCACCGTGTTCGGACCTCTTATAAAAAGTTTTTTTAAAGGATAAAGAAGATTTTTATGTTTTACAGCATATAATCCAAAAACATTTTGTACCTTTGCAGTGTTAATAAAGAAAACAAGATGTAAAACCGCTCTTCAAAACGTGGAGGGCAAAAAAAGAGGAAACAAATTATGAAAAAGAATGCAAATGAAAAGATTATGATGTTACAGTACCGTATCAAACGCTATCAAGCAATGGGAAACGGCGCTATGTGCCAAACCTTGAACGGTAAACTTCAAAAACTGCTGTCACAGCAGGTAGCCATGTAAATAAACACACTAATTATATTGAAAAAAGCGAGGAACTTTCGAGTATCCTCGCTTTTTTTATACATTTGTACTCAATAAATAATAAAACACATAGATTATGAAGAAACTATTGATGTCGGTTGCAGTACTTTTATTAGCCGCAACCACCTTTGCACAAACACCCGGTTATGAATTCACAACCATTGTATCGCACAAAGCGACTCCCGTCAAGAACCAGGCTTCCACCGGAACCTGCTGGTGCTTTGCCACCGCTTCTTTCATGGAATCCGAATTACTTCGTATGGGAAAGGGGGAATACGACCTCTCGGAAATGTTTATTGTCCGCCAAAAATACATGAACCAAATGGAAGACAACTACCTTCGCCGGGGCAAAGGAAACATTGGAGAAGGAAGTCTGGCACATACTTTCAAAAATGCCTATAAACAGGTGGGGATCGTACCGGAAGAAGCCTATTCCGGTCTGATCAATGGTAATACGGATCATAATCACGGAGCATTATGCCGCTACTTCAAAGCTTTGGTCGATGCCAATATCGCTTCCAAGAAACGTACACCACAGTATTATTCACTTATTGATAATCTATTCGATACGTATCTGGGCAAACTACCAGAGAAGTTCACTTATAAAGGAAAAGAATATACACCGCAGTCTTTCACTGAAAGTCTGGGACTGAACATGGATAATTATATCGAGTTGACCAGTTTTACCCACAAACCTTATTATGAAACTTTCTCACCGGAAGTACCCGATAATTGGGAAAACCAGCCAATGTATAACCTCCCTCTGGATGAATTGATAGAAGCCATCGACTATGCATTAAACAAGGGGTATACCGTATGTTGGGATGGGGACGTCAGCGAACAAGGTTTCTCTTTTAAGAACGGAATTGCCATCAATCCGCAAGTGGAAGATATAAAAGACTACTCCACTACCGACCGTGCCCGTTTTGAAGAGATGCCTAAATATCAACGTCTGGATGAAGTTTTTAAGTTTGAACATCCTTATCCGGAAATCAAGGTAACACCGGAAATCCGCCAAGAAGGCTACGAGAAATTTGTAACAACAGATGACCATTTAATGCACATCACCGGTATTGCCAAAGACCAAAACGGCACTAAATACTATATAACTAAAAACTCTTGGGGAGCGGACGGTAATAAATTCGGGGGATATCTTAATATGTCCGAAAGCTATGTACGCGCTAAAACAATCTGCGTCATGGTACACAAAGACTCCCTGCCGAAAGAATTGAGAAAGAAACTCGGAATCAACTAAAAGATATAAGTCCTATAATTGAGATAGGGATATTCTGAAAATAAAAAAAGCAACTACTTCATTGCGAATTAGTTGCTTTTTTTAGGGATATTCAGAAATGTCCTTGAAATAATCTGTGATAATTTGCGTTAATCTACGCTTTAACCACTTTTTCCTCTTATTTCTTTCTTAATGTGACATCACTGATTTCTACAACGCCACCTTTATTCTGAGCAAGAATAGCTACATAGCAGTCTTTCAAAATAGCAGCGTCATCATCCGTATCAGATACTTCCAAATCTGCATTCGCTTTCTTACTGCTGATAGCGTTCACAACTTGTCCCATATCGTAATAAACTACCACTTTCGTCCATTTGTCTGCATCCTTAATTTTGAAGTTGTACTGTGCTCCCGAAGCATTCGGTTGAGAATCAGCATCATAATCACGACGCATAAAGAAGGTGGTATTGTACTTGCCATTATCATTCTTTTCTTCATTCGTCTGCTTGATATATACACTTACCGGAGTACCGGCTTCTTTTGCTTTCGCATAGAAAGTAAGGACATAGATACCTTTCTGCAACCCGTCTGTAACACGCTGTCCCAAGAAAGCCTTGTACCAGGAAATGTTCTTTGCAGCTCCGGAGTTGTCTATCTTCATGGCATTAGGATATTTGGCATCACCCGTCTGTTCCCAAGCAATGGTAGTTGCACCGTCAGCTTCATTATTCATGATGAACCATTCACCGGCTGTCGCCTTATTCGGATTGGTCACCTTGTTCGTTACTTCTGTTGCGAATTTCTCGTTTTTAATCAGATTCTGAGCACTTACGCTTACTCCTGCAATAGCCAAAAGGCCGACAAATACTACTTTTTTCATCTTACTGTGATTTAATTGTTTAATACCTTTATAATTCTAAGTCCTTATTTTACTTCACTTGTTGAATGACAAACTTATAATTCCCAGTCGCTTTCTTTTCTTCTGTCTTCAGTGTGATGCGATAAATCTCCTTGCCCCAAACATTAGAAAGGCGAGGATCATCCAATTTAATAGTTTCCAGTTCTGCTTTAAACTGAGACGGATAATCCAACTCTACTTTCTGCCCTTTCACTTCAACACGCACTTTGCCGGGAGAAGGAAAACTAACCTTTCCCCAAGTCAGGAAATTTAGCTGATTGGGAGCCAGTGCCTCATTCAGTGTATAGTTGTCCGTAATCATCAGCTTACGGTCGTCCAATGCATACGAACGAATCCAACTCTTTACTTTTGCTTCTGCCGGATAAGCTGTGGCAATATCTGCAGAGAAAGTACGCTTCTTTTCATTGCAAACAGTATTGGTCGCTTTATATTGCTGACCGAATTTCTGCGGAACTCCATTTATCATCGGTAAGTTATGATAATTGCTTTGCATGGTCCAGATAGTATAACGGTCTTTTCCGAACGTCTGCTTGGTATAGGTACCGACTCCGGCATCAATAAATACAGGAATCGTGTTTACATACAAAGAGAACGTTCCTACATCATTATGGTTATGGCTTTCGTTATTGAATCCGCCTTTGGCAGCGAGCAGCATACCATTCTTATTTTTCATGTAGCAGAATTCAGTTTCGGGATACCAGGTAACATCCGGCATATCGTGTTTCGGAGTCGCTTTTGCCAGGTCATTACAGCAAAGCAGGGATTGAAGGGAACGGAAAGCGTCATTGCCCATAGTAGCGTACGGCTTTCTGCCATTCAGCAAGTAAGCTGCAAAATGCATCATTTCATCACTGCTGACCGCTTTACCGAAACGGAAAATCAACAGAGGGTCACCCCCACCCTGTGCCGAAGCATCGGCGAAGTTCACTACCCAGCCATTGCCTACGTAAGAACGGGACATATATTCCCCCATCCGGCGAATCATCGGTTCATTAAACAAGGATATCTTGCCTCCTGTACCATCGGAAAGAATTTGGAGATAATCATAGAGTTTTCCGGCAGCATGTCCCCAATAAGAGGTTCCTTCTTCACAAGCGCCATCGGACTTTACGAAATTAATGAATTTATCCACAGACTTCATAGAACGATAAACGGCTTTGGCCAGCTTGTCCTTATTATTTTCCATCAAGAGGAAACATTGCAAAGCATTGGAATTACACCAAGGATTCCAGTTATTGATAATTTCTCCCGGTTGCCAGTTGAAAGCCATCCACCACATTTCATCATCATTCATATAAGGATCGAGAATACGTTCTTTGATTGCTTTACGCATTTGTAAGGATACTACAGGATTGATCTTATCGAATGGCTTACGGAAAAAATAGTGTACCCACGCCATCAAAGCTCCATACCCCCCTGAGCCCAAATCAATAATCTGTTCACGGAAATCGGGAAGCGAACGTTTACTGCTCTGACGGGGCAAGTGTGCGGATAAAACCCATGAATTCATTTCGCAGCTCATATAAGCTCCATTGAGCAATTGGTCGATAAAGCGTCCTTTTCCCTCCGCCAGTTCGGCAAGCATCAGGGTATTAAGTGCTCTACGATTATCGTCGTAAGGAACCTCCATCACTTTCCGGTTGCCGCTACGCTCGTATTCCAAATAAGCGGTGGCAGGAATCAGTTGCCATTTGTAGTTGAGAAGTTTTTCACCGGCTTCGATAAGACGTTGTTTGTTGGGACCCATCAGCGAATCCCAAGCGGCACGATCCGTATAAGCAGGATAAGGCACCCACGCTTGTTTCATCACTAACACATTTTTCAATGTAGATTCGTCTGCCGCTTTTTGCAGCATATTGCGTTCGGTGCAAGCATTGGCTTTGAAAGTGAAACTTCCTAAAGCGGCTACTAAAAGAACACAAAGCAAATGTTTCATTCGATTCATGGTATTTTTGTTCATTTAAGTAAGGCAAAGATAGTGTATATCTTATGAAATAAAGTGAGTAAATCATACGAACCTAATGACAAAAAAGTACATACCTCCAAAATCGTACTCATCATTGCCTTATTTTAAGTTCAATCCCAATCACTAAATTCAAAACTCAACTGTTCCCAAACGCCGTGTTGTTCATCAGCCTCCTCCTTCGGATTAGAGACGGAAAGTCCGATAAGGCGAATCGGGTGCTGTTCATATTCCACACTTTTAAGCAATTCTTTTGTAAGCGGAAGTATACGGTCCAGGGTTGTTAACTCTTGCGGCTGGGTAAGACTTCGGGTTATCTGACTAAAATCATGAAACTTGATTTTCAGCGTTAGGGTGTTTCCTTTGAAATCCTTATGGTTGAGTCGTTCGACGAGCTCCACTGCCACATGGTATAGTTCGATAATCACCGATGAACGGGTAGAGATATCCCGCTCCAATGTACGTTCACATCCGATAGATTTACGAATACGGACAGCCTCCACCGGACGTTCGTCAATCCCCCGTGCACATTCGTAATAAAGAGCCCCTACCTTTCCAAAATGCGCTGTCAGCATTTCCAAAGAGCATTTCCGTAGTTGGAGCCCGTTACGAATGCCGAGTAGATGCATTTTCTTGGCGGTCACAGGACCTACTCCCCAAAATGATTCGATAGGGAGACGAGCGATAAAATCAAGCGCTTGTTCCGGATGAATGGTACATAATCCGTCCGGTTTGCGATAGTCTGAAGCTATTTTAGCCAGAAATTTATTATAAGAAACTCCGGCAGATGCAACGAGATTGAGCTGTTCACGAATCTTTTGCTTTATTTCTTTGGCTATGTCCACTGCCAATGAAATGCCTTTCTTATTCTCCGTCACATCCAGAAAAGCCTCATCTAAAGAAAGAGGTTCAATAATATCCGTATACTCATGGAAGATTTCATGTATCTGCCGGGAAACTGCTTTATAGACATCCATCCGCCCATGCACAAAGATCAACTGCGGACAAAGGCGTTTCGCCTTTTGAGAGGACATGGCCGAATGGACACCATAACGCCGGGCTTCATAGCTGGCAGCAGCCACAACTCCCCTTTCCTCTGCATGACCTACCGCCAAAGGCTTGCCACGAAGTTCAGGATTATCACGCTGTTCTACTGAGGCGTAAAAAGCATCCATGTCGATATGTAGAATCTTTCTATGAATCATTTATTCGATTATTACAGCAAACTTACTATAAATTCCCGAATAAATCCTCTCATCACTTTTAGAAATTAATGTTATATGGCAATCGCGTCTATTAAAAGCACATCATTATGTGTATCATAATCATCTGAGAGGATGAGTATCATACTGCGTGATCACCACCTTTACCGGCAAGTCCTTGCCACGCTGGTAATGCCCCTCAAAGAAATAATCGGGAATGCTAAAATGAAAATCAGCAGTCTCGCCTTTCTTAGGATATTTCGCCTTATAACGCATGGTCGCCTCACGGGAAGGGACAAAAGCCTGATAGTAATCGCTGAAACGATAATTCATATAGAACCTCTTTGAATTATAAGCTGTACCTGCCATATCACATAAATCCGTAGTCAGCCCTACATAGCCCAAATCGTATTCTCTTTCAAAATTCACATTAAAAAGAATCTTGCCGTTCAAGAGGATGCTACCATCTTTATCCACCTCTGTAATCACGAATTTGTCTATACTAAAGTAATCAGTTCGGCAATCTACCGGAATTTCACGCCCCACTATCTCATCCACTTTCTCGTCACGAAGTGTTTGGGGCAGTTCTTTGTGCAACAAATCCTCTTGTTCTTTCGTGTATTTTCTTCTCTCATCACCACTACTCCTATTGATTCGCAGCTGCAACGTATGCGCCTTATTATCATACCGGCACACGATGTCGGGCACCTTGCCAAATGTAGGCTCCGATTCATAATGAGTACACCCCGACAACAGACACAGAATAAATCCTCCTACAACTAAAAACCTCTTTGCTTTCACCATAACATACTATTCTTATATATATCAATTTACAATTCATTCTTCGCGTCGCATGGCTTCTTCCACTTGCTTATTCATCTTTTCAAACTCAGTCGATTCTTTTTCTTCACCGCCACTGTTCACTCCACGCAACCATAGAAATATCCCGATGATAAAAAACAATGAGACGTAATAGCCCACCGACAACCCAGACGGATAATCTTTAAATCGGAGATACACAAAAACATGACAACACAGAGCCATAAAAAAAGCTACCCAAAGCTCCCAACCAGGCATCTTTCTTTTCCACTTTAATGATGCGATGCAAGCATAAAACGCAACGTATGAAACGTAGATCGCATAACGTATCAATTGGTCATCTCCATCACTGCTATTGTGATAAAAGTCATACACCCTACTACCCGATTTTGCAAACGGCAAAAACGCTAAAAAGAAAACGGCTATTATCAATAAGAGAATGCCTATCCTGTTTTCAATCGGGATTTTACTTTCATCAGGCAATGTGGCATAAGCCAAGCAGAGATAGAATAGCAGCAAATTGAGAAGAATTATACTTATTGATCCGCTTGGCCCAATCTGTAACTTCATAATGATAGCCCACCAATGCAATCATATAACGAGAAGTATCATAACCTGCCGGTCCGGCACTTATGAAAGAGATACCATCCAAATGAGGATTGGCATAAACATATCGCGCATTATCTTCGTTTACTTCTATAAATTTATCATTATATTTGGGATTTAATTTGCTCCAATAAACACCACCTGGCAATAAGATGCCGTCTTTGATAAGTGCTTGGCGCGGGGTTCGTTTCAATTTAAAATTATATGAATCCAAAGCAGAACCAATACTCACTCCAAAAACGAATTTATCAATTTTCGGTTCCAGCCGGATTTGGCTCAAAATCTCACTTTCAGCTGGCATGGGCGGCTTAAAAGTACATCCAACCCAAAGGAATACTCCCAAAAGAGTTAAATAAAAAGGCTTGTTTTTCATAAGACAATCATTAGATCCTCCAGTTCTTTCAGAATCCTGATAATAAAACAAAAAGCGTAGAACTGCGTACCACCATTTGTCATTGAAGGTCCTGAGAAAACCCGAAAACACAAAATGGATGGATAGCAGTCCCACGCCGGAAACCAGCGTAGGAAACATACTATGCCATTCTTGTGTTTTCTTGAAAGTTTCTCAGGTTTTCAATGACAAGAATAAAGCACAACGCTTCTTACAATTTTTTCTCCACTAAAAATAAAGCCACAAACTCTTTTGTGCTTTGGCTGCAAATATATCAAAATATTCTTAGAAGCAAGAATTATATATAAAAAACATACGATACAAAACAAAAGATCCGACTTTACTACATCTCTGCATGTAAAATCGGATCTTTCATTTCCACCAATTCATTGATTACCAATATTTTGTGGAGCTGGAGGGAATCGAACCCTCGTCCAAACGAGGAAATCATAAGCTTTCTACATGCTTATCTTTGCCTAATTTTTCGTGCAGGAACAGAACCAAAGCCATCAATTCCTGCCTTATCCTCTAAAGTTTCATTAAAAGCGCAAGGCCACTTCCAACTATCCCCGATGTAACTGCACCACTAAACCGGAATGCTTCGGAGCAACAGCTTCCGAGTGATGTCTCGTCCTGGCACCTTGTGCCTGGATTAAGCTAATCTACTATGATTCGATTAAGCAGCAAGAGCGTAATTAGTTTCGCCAGATAAAATTTTGATAACTGAGATTTAAGTGGAAATTACCGACCCACTGCATGCTTACCTACCATTTCTGCCCGCTGTCAAATCCAGTCAACCCCAAATTTTTATTCGTACAAAATAGCGATTATTCAGAACACTTTCTTAGGATTGCAAAGATAGAAAATGTTTTCGGAATTACGAGAAGACATTAGCAAATATTATATTATATCAAAGCATTATCTTTACCATATAGATAAATTCGTGCATACCATGCTAAAGCCTCGCATCGATGAGCACATCGTGCTGATTGCCCGATATGCCCATCATATATGTCCTATTCTATCTGTCATTGAAATAACAATTCTATCTTCTCTACAACAATCCCCTTGTTCTTCCAGTTGCCTACATCGTACAATTCCTCTCGAAGTGAAACTTGAACAAAGTCGATAATCTTCCAATCCAACGCAATACCATTATTCTCTTGTGCAGAAGCCGGATACCAATAAGGATTCACTCCCGGCCAATCCTGCGGTAACATAGCCGCCTTAGTCGGTACAAGGTCGGATACCGGAATCAGAATATCCGATGCTTCAGCCTTCAAATTAAACGCAGCACCATATCCTCTTCCCTCTTTATCTACAAAATTGCAAATGGCTTTATCAGTATTGTTCAATCCATAAGCGCGAATACGAATATATGCAGGAGCCGTCTTACTTTTACTCCGACAAGTTATCCGATCACCTATATAATGGGAAAAAGTCACATCACAAGGAGCTATATAATCTCCCTTTTTCTCCAAATCAGGAACAGAAAGCTGAAAGGCAGGCAGCAATTCCGGTCCTGATACTACCGAGCTGAATTGTGATTCAGGGCTCCTGAACGTGCGTGTACGACGGATATGCTTCCAATTGTCCTGTGGTCCTAAAAGAGACAAAGGAGTTGTTTCGTTTATCAGACGCATGGCGTAAGTAGCTTGTTCATAATAGTCCCACCGTTCGGGAGTGCAATACGTCTTTTCCGGAAACAAGATTGTATCATCTCCCGTATCTATGCCGAAATGATACTCATAATCCCCCTTAGCAAGCCAGCTTATATCGGCTTTCGCCGTATAGAAGAAGCCGTCTTCCGCTGTCATCGGTATGCGCTTGCATCCCCAAGGTTTCAGCATCAGATAAACATCTACCTGTTGAGGACGTTTGGGACCGAACACTTCACACCGGAATGTCACCTCTTTATCAGCAGTAAACTCCGGCCATGTATGATTGGCTATTTTCCACTCTTTCATCGGAGTCTGATAGAATTTTTTGGCAGGAAGTTCTTCCCTGCTAACTATCTTTCCATCTGACAGCAGATATTTTCCGGGCAATACAGTCATTTCAGTTTCCAGACCGGGAAGCTTTATTTGAATGTTCCGTTCATTGTACGCTGATTTTCTTGACACCCTGTGTTCATTCAGCATTTTATAAGGATCATCTATATCCATTATATCAGGGTAGATTTCCAGTTGCCAAGTATTATTATCCTGTTTGTCAAGAAAATAAATACCTGTTCCCGAGTAACGGACTACCGGAGAAGAGCCGACTCCGGCAATATGCTTCAATGCTGCCGGATTTTTGGGACGGGTGGACGTAGTATTTGAATAATAGAACATATCTCCGGAGTTCAATTCGCTCAACTGCTCATCGTAACTCACCCGGAAATCACCGAAAGTTCTGTTGTCCGGATAATACCCGAAGTGTTTGCCACGCGGAATACAACGCATCACTTCAGCGGCAATCATACTGCTTACCGCCTTTGAAGGAGTAAAGACCATATTGAAAAAATGAGTCTGCCAACCTAAATTCATCGGGGCTATACGCAGCATATCATAAGAAAAGATGGCAGCAAACTGGATACCGCCCCTACGGAACTCACGCACCATAGCCGGGAGCATAAAACCGGAAGCCATATCCGTTGCATCAAATTCATAAACGATTTTTGCTTTTCCACGTAAATCAGGATGAAGCATTTGCTCGTAACGGTCAACGAACAACAAGCCGTTTCCTTCAATGGAATAATTGTTATTCAACGCACTCGGATACCAAGCGTGAGTAGAACCTTGTACATCCGATTTCCGAATAGCAGAAGCTACACGGAAGTCCTGACTGACATTGTAGAAAGTCAGTTTTTTACAGCCCGTACTGCGGATTGCCTTGCACATCCGGTTGATATAACGCACCATACCGGAAATGTCTTCCGGAAATTGGGTCGGTTCGTTGATTAGCTCGACAAACAATATGTTCGGCTCATCCTTCAGGCAGCGACCAGTGTAAGGATTACGATGATTGAGCAGTTGCTTCATGTAATTTTCCTGTGCACGAATAGCTTCCTCGTCGTGTATAAGTGTATTTTTAGGATAATATTTGGCCAGACCGGTATTTGTTGTATCACTCATTTCCGGCCATTGTGAATTATAGGTCACGATAGGGCTAAGCAACATATAAATATCCCGTTTATCCGCTTCGGCAATCAGATAGTCCAACAGATGCAAATGTTCATTCTCCAGCAAATTTCCCTCACGATCCGTATTCTGATAGTCTCCCCAAAAGCAGAGACGTAATCCGTCCCAGTTCATTCGCTTGAAATGTTCCAGGTCTTCCACAATCATTTGCTTACGTTCACCGCCAACATAACCTGCCGCACGAAAATCGCAAGCAGAAGGCAGGCAATAATTGGCACCGAATAAGGCTACTTCCTTTTTATTCTCCGTCCAACGTATCACGCCCTGCTTGTCCATATATACCTTCTCGGCACAATATCCCATTGTGCCGAGAAGAGTTATTAATAATGTAAATAAGCTTTTCCTCATGATATTTATGATTATGATACTAATTTCAGGGCTACAAACCCATTACAAATTGTTCTCCCCAATGCATTAACAGATTATGACCGGCGTTATTAAGATGAGCATTGTCATCTTTCCCTTGAAAATAGCGTGACCGGAAAACCGGGTCATTGGGATTGATACCACTAGTATATGCAGCATTTAAAACTTTGACGTCATTTTTACGGCATATTTCCTCTATGATGTTTATTGTCACCGGAAATCCTTCATAGGCTACATTCCAGGGAGTGACCCAACCAATTTTGGCACCGGAATACTTCCTTTTCAACCCTTTCAGCAGTTCATCCAAACGTTGGCACAACACTTTTTGCCGATCAATATCTCCGTTTACCAAATATGCATCATTATGACCGGCAATGATGAGTATATAGTCAGCGTTTTCCGGAATAATACTGTATCGCTTATATAATGGTGCTCCATATATACTGTCACGCTCGAATGCGATACTGTTGCCGTTTTGTCCGAGATTCTGATACTTCATGCCATGCTTTGTTGCCAGTTTATAATGCCAAGTCTCTGAAACAGGACAACCATGGTTATACACATAACTATCTCCAATAACGCACATCGTTTTTCCTTCAAGCGTTTTTTCCTTCATATAACTCACTGCGACCGGTGATCCATAAGGATTGATATCAATAGTAAGATAATCCCCCCGATATGATACTTGAAGGTTTTTGCTGTCCTGAACAGCTTTCATGCATCGATTCTTTTCCATTCCGGCAATCTTCAAGGTGAGTGGCATACGGAATATTTTGCTGTCAAGACTCAAGACGGGAGTTATTATGAAGGAATCATTACACCAGCGGGTTGTCAGAGTGACAGCATTCCGTTCTTTCACATAAGCTTGTATGTTCGAGAAAGTGTCAACCCATACCGAGTCTTTCTTGAAAGCAAGTTCACGGAAGAAGTTCCATAGAGCCCACGGTTCATCCCACTGGTCCCATGCTGTATAAATCCCGTGAGTCATGGTCACACCCCACCGCCTGTCATTAATAAGTTGACGTAACCAAGTATCTATTGATGCCGCAGTGCAACCTGAATTCCGTTGTCCGAGTCCGAACTGTTCAAGGCGTGCCCCTACTTTTCCTTCCTCGCATACAGCTCTCACCTGAGGTGTCATTGCATTGAAAGGGTAAAGAATACTTGTGGGTTTTACTCCTGTCTCGGCCTTAATAATGGAATCATTCTTTCTAATTTCCATTAAAAGAGTACGCCTGTCTATAGCTGTCAAGTTAGGATGACTCCATGAATGGTTACATATCTCGTGACCGTCAGCCACCATGCGCCTACATTCTTCCCAAGTGAGTCGAGGGGCAAAATGGTCATCAATATCCCCCATAAATTTGCCATTTATCCCGAACGTGCCCCGAAGTGCATACCGATTCAAATGGGGAGCTACTAAAGTATAATGCTCTTGGATACCATCGTCAAAAGTAAGGCTCACTGCGGCTTGACGATCACCCAAGAAATCAGCAACACTTACTGTTTGTGACTTGACAGAAAGAGACAAAAAAAGAAAAAAGATTGTCATGCAGAAAAACTGCTTATTTCTTGTTACCAAGTACTCCGTTCTACAATCTGGCATATCGCTGCACATTTTTTTGATTTTCATGATTGGATACGAATCAGTAGTTGAAAGTTCGGTTTCGATTTATATTCAACTACTGATTCACGTGAACTATTTACTTATCTCCACTTGATATTGAGGAATAATCTCCACGTTCTTAATTTCAAGCACCTGGTTATTTCCTTTAAAATCAGGAATAGCAGACTGGGGCAAATCTTGCAGACAAGTAGCATCCGAACGCAAAGGACGGAAGTAGAACGACATAGCTTCTTTGTTCATCATCTCTTTATGGCGGTTAAGACCAATCATCCATGGTTGGGCATGCCAGAATTCATCCTGTACCATTTTTCCACCGAGGAAAGCCATTGCCACATCACCCGTGTAATCTATCTTCATGAAGTATTCATTCACTTGCGGGGTATGAACGGTATCACTGAAAGCTACGGTAATACGACGAGTGGTTATCTTCTCTACACGACATTCGGGGCTGACAGGCTGAACCTGTACTGTTTGTGATTGCCATCCTTTTGCCGAAGGGTACAAGATATAATCAAAGGCGTTATTTCCAAGTTGTTGCAGGGTGATACCTTCTGCCGTCGGTAATACGGTAGCTGTCGTTATCAATAGTTGCCCGTCCACCTTGATGGCATTGAGTGCCTGTTCATGATTCAGTGTCGTAATTTTTATTTTCTTACCGCTACGGGGTGTGACAGTAATAGTACTTTTCAGACCGCTTGTGACGGTGTATTTAGCCTTACCTTTGACGGTGCGGGCATCAAAACAATACTCCGGTTTCATACCTTCCGGGGCGAAGAAAATATAATGGTCGATACCGTTATCATTGATTTTCATCAGAGGTTGTGCCGTAGCATAACGGAGTCTGGCACTTCCGAGCATCAAGTTGAATGGCAGAATCATGCTTTCATCTTTCGGCAATGTAAAAGTTCCCTGTTCAGGTATGCGCAGTGTTTCATTCCGAAGATTCAATTGTAGTTGCAGACCGTCCATATCATGCCGCAATGTGTCATGGTCCTGAAAGTTTATCATGAAAATGAATCCGCTGTCGTCTTTCATCCGGGCAGCATAACGCAGGTCATCACGATTTTCGGGTGTCATTTTATCCCAACCTTCCGGTAATACGGTTTCCATAGGAGCAAGATTACTGCCGAAGTCGGCAAGAAACGAATGGATGGTGCGCAGGTAACGATAAGACGGATGCTCCAGTCCGAATTCGCCAAGAGGAGCCTGGAAATCATAGGAAATCTTGGGCATACCCATCGGCTCATCTTGATAGCTTCCTATGTTATCTTGACGTAGCGGAGTGCTTCCTCCGTGATACATATAATATCCAATGCCGTTGCTTCCGCTACCGAGCGTACGAATCATCAACGCCTGTGCCGCACGTGCCGTAACGATAGGTCTGCGTCGGTAAATCATCTGTATACCTGCACCCATTTCCGCACAGAATGAAGGGAATCGTTCTGCGTCGTAACGCACCGGAGCATAATCAGGTACACGGTGTATGTCTTTGAACATGCAGAACGGCGACATTCGCGGTTCTTCCCAAAAAGGATAGGTGTAGGCGGATGTCACGGGGATTGCTTCATTGTCGATAACAGCCGCATTTCCCCAGCCGGTAGCAGTATAGAAGGGAGTGATGATACCTTCTTCTTGTGCCATTTTTTTAAGGGTACGCATGTGTTCCTCTCCAAGTTCGGCGGTAGTGACTTTCTTGTCCATCACACTTACGCCAATCATGGCATAGTCTATGTCATAACTTGCCACTGTAAAATCCAACGGTTCACCGGGATAATTCACTCCCCAGGGAGATGCAGAATGCTGCATCTCATTTTCCAACTGGCAACCGATGATCGGACCGCCATCCTTATAATACAATCCTTGCAGTTGCCGGCCTATCTCGCCATAAAGTCTTTTTACGTAAGAGAGGTATAGAGGCTGATTGCTGCGTACATCCACCGGACGGGCGAAAAGCCAGTCGGGTATGGAGCCGTTACGTATTTCACCGTGACAGAAAGGGCCGATACGTACGATGACCGGCATGTCATGTTTCTTGCAAAGTTCTATAAAATGGCGTAAGTCTTTATTGCCGCTCCAGCAGAACTTGCCTTCCTCTTCCTCATGTAATCCCCAGAAAATATAGGTTGGCAATACATTCACTCCACCGGCTTTCATCTTAACAATCTCCTGTTCCCACTGTGCACGGGGATAACGGGTAAAGTGGAACTCTCCCATAACAGGTATCACAGGCTTTCCGTCTATAGACATATAATAGCTGTTTACGGAAATATTTCCACCCGACGGGTTACTGCCCCCCATCTTGAGGTGTCCCGTATATATAGTCTTCTCTTTCGCCGGAGCGGAAAGCTCATAAATCTGCTGTGCATGAAAAGTGGTTGCATATAGAGCAAACGCTAAAGCTGCATAAATTTTCTTCTTCATAATATGTGTTTTTAATGATGTAATTCTTATTTAATCAGAGTCAATACTTGATTCGCAATTGTTTCCATTCCTTTTACAGTAGGATGCCCACTTTCTTTCTCGATTCCTTGCAGTTGTACGTATTTTATTCCGTAATGTTCGCAAACAACCTTGGTCGATTCCACAATCTCCGTTTTCAAGTCATCACTGATGATAAAGTAAAGCGTCACATTGGGATAATGCTCTTGAGCCAACTCTATCAATTTAGCCAATGCAGGACGATAGGTATACAGATCGGCACGCTTGAAATCTTCATATTTGTACTCACCGATAGGAGTGTTTGCCCAATTGTCATTGATTCCACCGAAGATGAGGATGATATCAGGATTCCCCAAACGGGGAACCCTTGTAATAAATGAACGGTCGGCATAGTCCTCATCATTATATCCCGAATAGGATACAGTAGCCCCGCTATAGGAGTCGTTTGCTCCCAACTTGAAACCGGCTTTCTTGATGACCTGCCACCACCACGTCTGTTTCACATTCACTACCCCTGTCTTAGACCAATCGGTAGTTGTGTAATATGTTTTATTGGTGTCCGGAATATACTTTTCAAAGGTAGAATATGAATCGCCCAAGACCGCAACAGTCGGTCTGATACTTTGCGCTACCGCATTTACCGTAAACAGGCAGGCAAGGATATATAAGAATATATATTTCATGGTTTATCTACTTACTACTATTTACTATCTATCATAATCATTTTGCTTGATAGCCCCTTTGGACTCATCAATGAAACTCTGCGGAATCCAGAAACGGTTGTGTCCTTCGTGTACATTGAAGTAGCCGCGTCCTTCGGATTTATTAATGGCATCAATGCGGTTATTGGCATATTCCACATACTTTCCAAAGCGAATCAAATCTTGACGGCGAAGCCCTTCAAGATAGAACTCATGACCGCGTTCCAGAAGGATGGCTTCATTGAAGGCTTCACCGGAAGCTGTTTGAGCGTCATCCAGTTCCGGCAATCCGGCACGCTTGCGTACACGGTTTACCAAACCGACGGCTTCCGTCGTAGGACTGCCCTCATTACGGTTGATACACTCGGCAAGTGTCAACAGCACATCAGCGTAGCGATAGATAACCACGTCAATGCCGCTTTGCCCGTCTTTCATATCCGGATCCATACCGTATTTCAAGGGTAGCGCACCCTTTGCCAACTGACTGCTATTTGAGCGGTCTATCTTTTCTCCATTTTTATTCGTATAAGCAGTCACTACGTTTTTCAGACGCAAATCGCCTTCTTCAAATGTGCCATAAAAATCCCAAGGCATTACATAGCCACCCCAACCGGTTGCCTTTTCAGCCCAAGGATAATCGGCGGGAAGCACTTCGGCAGTCATGTAGTTGGAGTACCAACTGGCGGTATTGTTGCAAGCCAGTTGCAGAATCACTTCATTGTTACCTATTCCCTCTTTGGAGAAGATATAGTTATAATCAGGTTGCAGGCTATACACACGTCCTTCCATCTCCAACAATTCACGGGCTAAAGTTTCCGCTTTATCAAAGTAGCCTTTTATCATGTAATACTTCAACAGAATCATACGTGCCGCCCCTTTCGTCATACGTCCGCGTGCCTCCGCCACTTCGGGCAAATCACGGATTGCATCGCGCAAGTCCGCTTCCATCATCGCGTCATATTCTTCTTCCGTCAGACGGGGAAGATAGACAAAAGTCTGCGGGTCGTCTAGCACCTCATCCGAAGCCACCGGCACAGGACCGAACATATCATAAAGGTAAAGCCCCATCCATCCGCGCAAAGCCTTCGCCTCACCTGAATAAAGCGCTTTTGCGTCTTCACTCACCGGAGAGTTTTCAATACGACGAATGGTATTACGTGCTTTCGAAAGAAAATTATAACGCTCGAAATTCGAATAAGCATGATTCTGAATACTGCCTCCCACAGTAGCATACCACTGCTGGAAATAAAGTTCATCTGACTCCCACGCCCAGCAACACCAAAGCACATCAGTCGTCATATCACCTATTACTTGATATCCCATATAATCCGCCGAATAAACAGCCTTGAAATCACCGGGATTAAAATCATAGTAAAGCGAGTTTACCGCCAGTTTCAAGTCAGTCTCCGTCTTAAAGAAGTTTTCCGGAGAGATTTCGGTATAGTCCAAACGTTCCAGTTCACAGGAAGTCATCGATAACAGCATCAAGGCTGTTGCTATATATTTCATTGTTTTCATACCCAGTATATATTAGAATTTCACATCCAGACCAATAGCAAATGAAGACTGATTCGGATAAGCTCCGATACCGTTTCCGGTTTCAGGATCCATTCCCTTATAAGGAGTAAATACGGCCAGATTGCGCCCCGCGGCATACAGCCTGACTGAACGAATCTTATTCTTAAACCATTGGGCAGGGAAAGTATAACCGATTGACACATTATCCAAACGCAGATACCAAGCCTTTTCGAGGAAAAAGTCACTCTTCTTGGGGTCAACGCCCGAAGAAGCTTCCGCCACACCCGGCAATGTACCCATAGGATTGGCAGGCGACCAACGGTTCTTCACCTCATCCAAAACATTGACGCCATACGTTATGTCTTCGATACCATAGATGGACTGTAACTTAATGTCGTTCACCTTCCATCCGTTCAGCGAACCATAGAGGTAGATGTTGGCATCCCAGTTTTTCCAGCGGAGAGTGTTGTTGATACTGAAAGGAATCGGGGTACTATTTGCCAGTACCACCATGTCAGCTTCGTCGAGCACGCCATCCTCTCCCGTTGTACGGATATAACGTCCTTCACTATCTCGCATCTTTTCACCCTTCTCATCCAGTTGGTAACCATTCAAATCCTGATACAGAATAGCTCCGGCACCGGATTTCTGGAGATGGTTGTAAGTCCGGTCCATCTGAATCAGACCATTCGTTCTGTATCCGTAGATGTTGTCCCATCTTTCCACATAATCCTGGTAGACAGCAGGAATGAAGTCCGGGTCGCGTTTCGTTGTATGATTGCGGTAATAGGAGAAATTGATGTCGGTAGTCCAACCAAAGTTCTTATTATCGAAATTCACGCTGTGGATACCAATATCTATACCACGGGCTCGGTAAACGGTCGCCGAATTGTAATCTATCTTCTTCACTTCATGATAGGACATCAAATCTTTCTCCAGAATAACATCCTTACGCAGACGTTGGTAGAGGTCGACAGACCCGGACAGACGGTTGTTGAAGAAACCGAAATCAATACCGAAGTTATAGTCGGTCAGCGTCTCCCATTTCAATTTATCATTGCCCAGTTTGGAGATAGCCATACCGTTTACCAGGCTTCCGTTAGGGGCAAATGCGCCTTGCGAAACTTTATAATAGGTATTGATACCGGTGAGGTTACCCGCATTACCAGTTTGCCCCACACCCGCACGGAGTTTCAGGTTGCTCAACCAACCGATATTCTTCAGCCAGTTTTCTTCATTCATACGCCAAGCTGCCGATACTCCCGGAAAAGCGCCCCATTGATGCTCTTTCGAGAAGTTGGACGAACCGTCTACGCGGAGATTCACAGTCAAGATATATTTGGATGCCAGCGAATAATTCAGACGTGCAAGGAATGAAGCCATTTCACTAGCTCCCTTATACGAGCTGATAGTCGGTTTTTCCTGCTCACTTGTCCCGATATTGTTCATCAAAGAGCCGTCGTATGGGAATTGCGAAGCGACGATCCCCATCCCTTCCCAAGACGACTTCTTATATTCAAAACCAGCCATCAGGTTCACGTCATGTATTTCATTGAATACTTTCGTGTAATTGGCAATCACGTTGAACAGGTTCATTTGAGATTTCGCGTTTTGCTTGGAAGCCTGACCGTCCACACTATATCCTTTTTTGGTCGTGGTAGGAATGTATTGGTCGGCCTGCACATCTTTCATATCAAAACCGACAGTAGCTTTCAGCAACAAGTCCTTGATAGGCCGGAACTCCAGATAACCACTGATAAAAAGGTCACGGCTCACTGTCTGGTCAGTAATATCTAATAACGAAACCGGATTCGGATAGATGTCACGAATCGGATTAACGGAATATTTACCCTCTTCATCACGTACCGGTACGGTAGGAATAAATGTCATAGCCGAATATATCAATGCTGAATTATCCTGCCGGGCATCACCCAACGGTACATCATGATACTTTATCTGTGAGAAAGTAGAATTAATGCCAGCTTTCAACATACGGTTGATAGTCTGGTCAACATTCAAACGCCCGGTGATACGGTTCATCGAATTATTCTTTGCGATTCCCTGGTGGTCATAATAACTCAATGAGAACAAGTATTTCGTGGCGTCCGTACCAGCAGAAACCGAAAGATTATGTTCATTAACGATACCTACACGGGTTACTTCATCCATCCAGTTCGTTCCATCACCTACGAAATTAGCAATCTGTCCATCAGTATATTTCTTTTCATCTCCACGCCCCAGTTCATCAAACACTTTATTCTGTTCAATCATGAAATCACGTGCCTTCAAGAAATCCGGCGCATCCTTGATATACTGGAAAGCAATCGAACCGGAATAAGAGATATCGGGCTTACCAGTTTTTCCTCGTTTGGTGGTAATCAGAATCACCCCGCCCGAAGCATCCGAACCGTAAATGGCAGCAGCCGAAGCGTCTTTTAAAATATCAATTGTCTCAATATCATTGGGATTAAGGTTAATCAGGGCGTTGTCTTTTTCACCGCCACTATATGCCGTTCCTGCTGTCACTGTTTTTGTTGACAACTGCGGCACACCGTCAATGACGATCAACGGACTTTGTCCCGAAAGTCCACCACGAATGGAGATATTCATCGAACCACCCGGATTGGCACTGTTTTGTGTGATATTCATTCCCGACGAACGTCCACGCAACATGGAACCTACCGAAGCAGACGCAGCCGTCGGCAATTCATCGGCTTTTACGGAAGCTACCGCACCGGAGATACTACTCTTTTTAGTCGTACCATAGCCGACTACTACAATCTCATCCAATGTTTTCGTATCTTCTTTCAAGATAAACTCCATCGGTGTAGCGGACGCTTTCTTCTCTTGAGAAATGTAACCGATATACGAAACGGTAATCGTTGCTCCCGAAGGTACGTCCGACAAGCTGAACTTACCGTCCAAATCGGTAATGGAGCCGTTGGTAGTACCTTTCACGACTACACTCGCACCAATAATAGCTTCACCAGCCGGGTCTTTCACCAGTCCCTTCACTTGGATATGTTGTGCCATCAGTGAAGTTGCCAATAACAGGAAGGTAAAAAAGAATCCTGTCCTCGCACATATTGAATATATTGTTTTCATAGTTGTTCTCTTTTTTAGTCTGTTACTTTCTTGATTGTAGCCCAAAGAATAGCTGTATCGAAGGTGATTTGCACTGCACCGTCATAGTCACTTGCATAGCTTGCCACACTGCCACCTGCGCTTGTAGTATCTTCCCACCAGCCGCATCCGGTTGCGTCGCCCCAATAGCGGAGAACATATCCCCAGTCGGACACACGGGCTGCATAGTATTGGCGCGTACCTGAATAACTGCCGATTTGGTGCAAAGTATAAGTATAGCGATATCCATTACGCGCCATCTCTGTAGCAGGCGTACCCCAATCGGCAAAATCACTGAATCCACAGCCGGACACGGTGAGCGAGCCTGTATAGGGTGTCGCTGAAGGTTCTAGTTTCCACATGCTATAAGTATGTGCCTGCAAATCAATCCAAACGCCATAATAACCTGACTCAGCAACCGTAACAGGTACCACATAACCATTGTTATTCATCAGTTTTGAATTAACGTAAGGACTTACACCGAAGAGGTCACCGTCCATTGTCTTCTCCGCCGTAAAATAGATTTGAAAGTTCGCCTTGTCTGCATAAATTTTTCCTTCATATTGGTATTCTCCCTTGCGGGTCATCGGTGCATAGTAACCGTCGAGGTAGTCGTCAGCTTTCTCTGAAGCATTAACCACCCACATTACAGGGTAATCTTCGAAGGGATCTTCCTCCTCTGCCAACATAACAACAACCGTAGTAGTGACAACAGTTTCATTGCCTCCGGCATCCGTTATCGTCAAAGTGACTGGAAATTCTCCCGTAGTAAAATCAATAGTACGTCTCAATTCTCCACTACGCCCGGTTACTTTTACCGTCTCATCTATTTGCATACTGGGGATTTGAAGACGAATATCTTTCAACTCGCGGTCATCGGTGAACTTCACATTCAGATTCCAACTTCCTTTATTTGCAACCGCGTCGAAATCCACTGCTATCCGCGACGGTAGCTGAGTTTGCATAACCGGACTCTCCATATCCGCTACATAAGTCAGCAACACCTTTTTCTTGCTTTCCCGACCGTCTACGTCACGGATAGTAATCAATAAATGTTCTTCAAAACTAGCGTTTTTGGGCACAATGAGTTGATAATCATAATTAAAGACTTTAGGCTTTTGCCCGCCCAATTCATACACCTTATGAATCCCCCATTGTTCACAACTTAACGTGACGCTTTCCAATCCTACATAATTAGATGCGGTTCCTGATACCAAAACGGTGTCACCGGGAAACGTCTCTATCTCATCACTCATTACATAAAGACCGGGAGCCACATCTTCCTTATCATCATCGCAACCGACAACAAAATACATAAGTGCCAGCAACAAACTGATTTTTCCGAATCTACTTAAAATATTCTTCATGGTATCTTCCTTTTAATTGTTATATTTGAATGCATCCAATACTTCCAATCTATTTCCTTCATAACCAAACAAGGTGGTATTGCTTACATAATTCTTGGCACCCAGTTCCCATCCCATGCCTTCCACTTCGATAAAGATAGGGTCCCAATAAAGAAAACCAAGTATGCGGCAGTCTTTCGCTTGCTTTATTTCTTTAATTTGTTCAAGCATGAAGTTTTTCTGTCCAAGCGGAGAAAAATCCAAATACGGCCCGTTGTCCGACAACTGTCCCGGAGTCTTGTCAGGCAAAGTCTTGTCCCAGCTATATCCTGTTTCCATAATCAAAATATCCTTATCAAATTTGGCTGTGATATAATCCGCCCATTCACGCATTTGTGCTGCCGTATTTTTCGTCCAGAAAGGATAATAAGAAGTACCGATTATATCATATTTCGTATTTCTTTTTTTCAGTTCACCATAATACCAGTTATACAAGTCTTTATCTCCGGCACCTGCCGAGTGAATAATGACCTTTGAATCCGGTGATACAGCTTTCACCGCATCATAACCAGTATTGAATAGTTCGGAAAGCTGCGCAAAATTGTCACAACTTCCATCCGGATATAACATGCCGGCTTGTACTTCATTACCCAACGAGACAAATTCGGGAGTCGTCCCCTGTGCTTTCATCTTATTCATGAAATCAAAGGTAAAATTGTAGAGTGCTTTTTTAAGTCCTTCAAAATCGAGCCCTTCCCATTCATGCGGTTTGTTCTGGTCTTCTCCATTTGTCCAGTAATCACTATAATGGAAAGTCAACTGTATCTGCATGCCGGCCTGTTTGGCTCTTTTTGCCAGCCTCAAAATATCTTCCGGTCCTGAAATGCCTGCGGGCAAACGGTTGGAAGGAGAATAGTCCGGATTTCCCGGGTCATTGTACAGACGGAGACGGACAATGTTGAAACCATTATTCTTCAATATTTCGATGCAGTCCTTTTCTTCTCCGTTTTCATAGAATTTGCCACCCATCTGCTCTACGTAAGTCAGTTGTGAGATATCACCGCCTTTCAGCAGATTATACTCCTTCTCTGTTTTCTTCAAACGCAGTCCGTCAAAGCGACTCCAGTTTCCTTCAGCCGATTCGCTGTGGATTTCAATATCACATTTACCGCCTTCTACTTTTATTCCACGCACATAGGAGCGAACCCAGGTAGAGGGAGATGCTTGTAATGAAGTCATTTTCTTAGTATCAGTGCCGGCCGCCACATAACAGGATATTTGCCCTCCGGAGCTCTTATAATAGAACTCAAGGTCATAAATACCATCTTCCAAACCGTTGACAGTCTGACGGGTGGATACCGTATATGACGCAGTTGCTCCATAATGTAAAGCATAGTTGCCTTCACATCCCCCTTGCACCACTTTTGCAGCAGAATAATCCCCGCTTACTGTCCAACCTTTAGGAGAAGCTGTTTCGGCAGCGTCTTCTTCAAAATTTCCGTTAGGTACTTTCACCACTGTAACAGCAGGTTCGGGGTTAGCGACTGCTACCGGGTCGTCCGAACATGCAGCCATACTGCACACAACGGAAAAGCTAATTGCAATAAAGCCTGTGATTTTCATGATTAAACTGTTTTTAATATTTCTCATGTCATTGTTATTTAAGGTTTATATAAAAAGGAGCTTGTGACGATGTTTACAATAAAACATCGCCACTAAGTTGTCCTATCCTATCAGGCTCCGGAAAGCCTGAATCCCCTGATGATTAATATCCAATCTTTCTACCTCACTTAATAACCGGACGGATTTCTCCTTCTGGTCCAGTCCCCAATATCCTAATGCCATCATATATTTGCAGTGAATTACGTTCCTTATCGTCAAGTCATCCTCCCAAATCAACAAGTCGGGTAGCGACACTGCAAAATAATCCATTTTAATCTTGTCAAACAAGTGTTTTTCGCCATAAGAGGTCAATTTATGAAAGCGGCCGTTAGCCTCATCCATACGCCCGAGTTTCAATAATGCCAAACCTTGATAGAATATTTTATCGGGTTTCGCATCGTTGTAGTACATAGCAGCAGCCGGTTCGGTAGGCCCGATGATTGCCTGTTCCCAACACTCCGTAGCCTTGTCATGTTGCCCCAATCCTTCGTAGGCACAGCCTAGGAAGTAGTAAAAATCATTTTCCTGTGCACCATACAATTTGCCTTCACCAAGATGATGCGGATATTCCAGGCATTCTTCCAATAATGATATTGCTTTTTTATTATCACCGGCAGCTAATGCTTTCTTTGCCAATTCCACACGAGCCAGTTGATACTGGGCAGGCACTTTTCCTTCACCGCCCTCCCAGGGGTGGAAGTTATGTGCATCCAATACCGTTTTCGCCTTTTCGTACTCTCCTGTCTGATTCAACAAGGTGATTTCTTCCAGTATCAGGTCATCACGCTGCTTAATCAAATCAGGATATTGTTGTAGGAAAGCAAGACGTTCTTTGTGTGAACGACGGACACGTTTGTAAAGTTGGTCGAGTTCCATCAAGATACGTGCGTCGGTTGAGTCAAGGCGGAAAGCACGTTCCATACACTCGATGGCTTTTGCCTCCTCATTTTTCTTATTGAAGAATGCCAGAGCCAGGTTACGCCATACAGTCGGGAAGCTATCGTCCAGTCTTGCGGAAGTTTCCCATGCCTCCATAGACAAGTCGTACTGGCGCTTGTCGTAGTAAAGATTGCCCAAATAGTAAGGAGCTCTCGCATCGTTCGGATTTTGTTCCATGGCACATTGCAAGGCAAGAATTGCTTCCAACCGGTTGGGAAAACAGTAATCGGGACATGCCTTGACTGCATCGTCAAATGCTTGTTTCACTCCGGGCAGTCCTCCCTGATGCAGGCACCAACCCAAGTAATAGTAAGTCATCGGAGTAACAATACCCTCGGCAATAGCTATATTCCATAAGGAAGCAGCTTCCTGCCAGCAACCTGCGGCACAGTAGTCGAGAGCTATTTCATCATAGTTGTGAGGTTCGCCACGCATCATCTCTTTCATGACAGCCAGTTCGTCGGCTACGTTCGTAATCAGATACTTCTCATAACGACAGCCAAAGTTGAATTTATCAATAGCCAATGAATCTTCAATCAGTTGCAGGGCTTCTTCGGTTTTGTCCATCCGGCGGAGAATAGCAGTTTTCAGAGCACGGGCTTTATGATTATGCCAGTTGCGGATAAGCGAGCGGTCTATTTCGTCCAGTGCATCCTCCAAACGATTCTGCAGGATAGAAATCTGCGCGCAGGCAAAGTATCCGGCATCCTGCCAGGCGGCATTCCAACAAGATTTATAGAAACGGTCGTAAGCCTCATTGTAGCGTCCCTGGTATTTCAGGGCAAGACCGAGATTATAAATCGGTTCTCCGTCGTATGGGTTGGGGTTGCGTTTCTGTAAGGTCTTTACGGCTGTAAGCAGATATTGCTCCGCTTTATGGAAACGACCTTTACGGATATACCACAGACCGAGTGCATTGTTATTGCGCACATCAATCGGGTCACGACGCAATGCTTCTTCGTAGTACTCTACGGGATTGTATGTGGCGTGTCTATACTGTTCCAAATGCAAGCCGGTCAGATAAAGCTGCTCGGTGGTCTTTATTTCTTCCGGGAGCAAGGCTGCTTCAGCAGCGTCGGGAATAGGTTTCACTTCTTCCGGTTCTGCATGCCAATAAAGTAATTCCTTTCCGTTTGCTGTGATTTCAAGAATCAGTTTATCGAGTTTCTCACCTTTCACATTTACTGTTTCATCCAGTAGTTCTTCCGGGGTGATAGTCACTTCCTTGCCATAATATATTTTCCCGTCTTCACCTTTCAAGACGACGTTTACCGTCTGGCGTGAAGTAGCAAATATCTTGAAACGTACGCTGTCCTCTCCTTCCGGTTCAATATTCATCAACAAATCCTTGCTGGCATTCTTCACCACTCCCAATTCCCGATAAGGCAGGAAATATTGAACAAAACTCTTTTCTTCGTAAGGTTGGAGCCAGGTAAAGTCCGGTTGATTTTCGGTATATACGCCTGCCATCAGTTCAATGTACGGCCCGTCTTCGTCTGTCAGGTTGCGGTCCCATGCGCGGCCGAAATCACCATTTCCCCAAGTCCACTGTTTCTTGCCCGGAGAAATGTGGTGGTTGGCTACATGAAGCATGCCGGCACGGGTATCGTTCTCATATCCGCCCTCGAAGTTAAAACGGGAGTTGACGGCCATATAGGAAGTAGGAACCTTGATATTCTTATAGTTCGAGATATCTACTCCGGCAGAATAGTCCATCTTGTAGTAAGTACCCGTTGCGATGGGGAAACTGGATACAGCACGCTTTCCATGATCGAACACGGCATTGATATCGGGCGGGAATACGCTCTGATAGTAATCGTTTACTGCTACGGCAGGGTTTGCCCACCACAGGAAAGTCTGCGGAACTTCGGTACGGTTGTAAAGCACCCCCTTGATTTCGAGAAAAGCATGTCCCGGACGAAGCGTAAAACCTGCCATTCCTTTCTGGTGGAACATACGTTCCATTTCATTCACCCATACCGTGACACTTCCGTCGGCATTTTCTTCAATAGTCGTATCTACGGGCATGTAGGTGCTAGGGCGGTGATGTTGAGGCCAGTTAAACTCAATGCCACCTGAAATCCACGGTCCCGCAAGCCCTACTAAAGCCGGCTTTATCACATGATTATAATAAATGAAATGACGTTCCCTGATTTTATCATATGCCATCTGTACACGTCCGCCCAGCTCAGGTAGAATCATCACTTTGATGTATTCGTTTTCGATAAAAATAGCATTGTATTCCTTATCCACTTTCTCATCGGACATCGATTCAATCACAGGATAAGGATATACGACCCCGCTGCTACCTTGATACACACGCTTCTCCAAGAAGATTGGATTCTTCTCTGGTTTGCCTACTTCATAAGTAGGAATAACCACTTTTTCTTTCCATGCTTTTACCATCGTATTATTGATTATAAATTTGTTTTTTTATTCGTTGACAAAGAGATCAAGAGACAAAGAGGGTCAGGGACAGGGAGATTTTACATTCTCCCTGCCTGATTGATGATGTTATCCAATACCTATTTACTTACTTGTTAATTTGCCAACCTGTTATTTTTTTATTTGATTAAATCCTTTTCCAATGCTTCCAGTGATTTGCCTTTCGTTTCGGGCAATGCACGGAAGAAGAACAGATAGCCGACAGCACAAATGGCTGCATAAATCCAGAATGTACCACTGCTTCCCAATAAATTATTCAGTAACGGGAAAGTGTATGTCAGCGTGAAACTACCGACCCACAAAGCAAACGTACAGGTTGCCATCGCAACGGCACGCACCCGGTTCGGGAAGATTTCAGCAAGCAACACCCAAGTGATAGGTCCTAGAGACATCGCATAGCAAGCGATAGCCAAAACGACGAGTACCACCATAAAGAATCCGCTGACTTCGAAGAAATAGCAAGTGCCAAGAATGAGATAAATGCCTGCCAACCCTCCGGCTCCCAACAGCATCAAGACACGGCGTCCCAAACGTTCAACCGTATAGATAGCCACAAAAGTAAAGATTACATTCGCCACACCTGTTACCACAATATTAAAGAGAACATCTCCCAACGAATATCCTGCAGACTGGAATATCTCCTGCGCATAATTGAAGATTACATTCGTACCGCACCACTGCTGGAACACCGCCACAATAATACCAAGAACAAGGACTTTGCGGAACGGACGACTGAACAATAACCGCAATCCCCCTTCCGACTTCGAAGAACCGGTTTCTTCCACCAGACGAAGTTCCTGGTCGGCATAATCGTCACCGCCTATTTTACTAAGCACATTCCATGCTTTCTCTTCTTTTCCTTTCATCGCCAGCCAGCGGGGACTTTCGGGAATGAAGCATGCCAACAACAAGAATATCGCAGCAGGGAAGGCAGCCGCCCAAAACATCCATCGCCATCCCATCTGCCCGTTCCATGAAGCACAAATATCCATAGGAGAAAAGTCTGCAGGAATAGGTTCTGCAATCAGCCAGTTAGTGATTTGAGCGCCAAGGATACCGAGTACAATTGTTAATTGGTTCAGTGAGACAAGCTTTCCCCTAATTGACGTAGGAGCTACTTCGGCAATATACATGGGAGAAAGTCCTGAAGCAATTCCTATTCCGATACCGCCCAAGAAACGGGCTGCCAAAAACCAGCTAAATATCGAAAATGCTCCGGTAGCGTAAGCGGAAGACAAGAATATGAAAGCAGAAATTATCAAAAGAGGCTTACGTCCATAACGGTCTGCCATCATACCCGCCACCATAGCGCCAATCAAACAACCGAGCAAAGCGACGCTCATAGCAAGCCCTTGCATGGCAGGTATATCAGCAATATCAAAATAGAGTTCGTAGAAAGGTTTCGCTCCCCCTATCACTACCCAGTCGTAGCCGAAGAGAAGTCCGCCCATTGCAGAGACTAAACATATAAAATAGACAAACTTTTTATTATAACTTTTCATACCATTAGAAGATTGATTAATTGATACTGCAAAGATAGAGCATGTCAAGAGCATAAAAAATAGAATTTCATTCGATAAAGATGGACAATCTTATTTTTTGCAGTTTATTTGATAGATAAGATACATTGTTATATATTTGCGCAGAACAGTCGAATCATATACTATGAGAATATGGTAAAATTAAAAGATGGATTTACCGGGGAAAGAGCCTTAGTGCTTCCCCGCATGATCGTTGACAAGATGGAAGAGGACCCTCTGACCTCTATGCTACACATCACCGACATCGGATATTATCCGAAAGCCAAACATCATTTCCGAGAACGGAAAGAGCCCATTAACCAATATGTATTTATCTATTGTATAGACGGAGCCGGATGGTACCGCATCGGCGAACAGGAATATACGGTATCCGCCAACCAGTATTTTATCCTTCCTGCGGGAATTCCTCATGCCTATGCTTCCGACAAATCGTGTCCATGGACTATTTACTGGATACACTTTAAAGGTATTCTCGCTCCCTTTTACGCTCAAGAGGCAAGCCGCCCAATGGATATCCAACCTGAATCGCATTCACGCATCAGTACACGAATCAATTTATTTGAAGAGATATTCAATACTTTGAAGAATGGTTATAGTAATGAGAACCTGCGTTATGCATTCTCTATGTTTCATTTTTATTTGGGAACATTGCGATATATACAACAATTTCGCAATGCAGCTGCAAACAATGATGCAGCAGAAGATGAAAATGTAAGCGAACTGGCTATTCATTATATGAAAGAAAACATGGAGAGACATCTCACCTTGCAAGATATAGCCGACCAAATTGGATACTCTCCTTCCCATTTCTCCTTGTTGTTCAAAAAGAAAACGGGACACAGTCCACTCACCTACTTTAATCTGCTAAAGATACAACAGGCCTGTCTGCTGCTGGACACAACCGACATGAAAATAAATCAGATATGCTATAAGATAGGTATAGAAGATACCTATTATTTCTCACGGCTATTCAGCAAGATGATGGGAATGTCACCACGTGAATACCGTAAGTCAACGAAAGGGTAATACAGGCAAAGCGGATTATTCAAAGAATAGAAGTTCGCCCCCGTCCGATTCCGCATAGTCTCTCAACAACGATTGAATCATTCCGGCAGCTTCTTTCAAACCTTCTTTGCCATTATAACCGTTGACAATAGCAAGAATATGGGTAGTATTGATATCCATTTTCGTACGCTCATGGTCACTGGTCGGTGTTCCTATCCCTCCGAAAGAATCACGATACACAGGCAATCCTTCGATATTCAGCACACCGCGTCCGATTCCCTCAAAGGGCTCTCCCGCCTTGCCGATACCCAGTTCAAGGCACGTGCCCTGTATCTTATCCGCATCGAACCCTCCGATAGAATGCCCCGTACGGAGAGAAACGAGATTTATGAGATCTACCAACGTATCAATCTGATATAAAGGAATCCCACGCATCAAACGACGGCGCAAAGCCTCTGCCGACGGGCGATAGCGTCCGGGATCCTTACCACAACGCTTATATGCCTCACGAGTGGCTGCAATCACAGGCTGCCGTTTGATGTCTTCCATCTGCGTTGTGGAAGTCAACTGTTCGGTGAAGGCATTAATTTCACGCCAGAGCCCTTCACTATAAGTTGTGTTTCTAACTTTTGCATATACAGCTGCTCCGGCAAATACCGGACAAGCCTCTTTAATCTCTTGAGAAATGGAAATAGTATACATATTCAATCGATAATAGTTTTTGGCAGTACAAAAATAGATATTTCGCCTCAATATATAACACCGATCCTGTGGTTATTATCTATATTCCACCCAAAAACTCCTCTCTAGAATCGTATTGTTTCTTTTTTTTAGTAACTTTGCAAAGCTGTGAAGAATAGAGATTCTATATCGCAGCTTTTTACATGTTAAAAAGAGAAAGCGTTTATGCTTTTATCCTAAATATCAAAAGATCGCCAATTTTTTAACAGAAAGGATAAAACAATACGACGTTCTCGCTTTGTTTTGTAGGCTCGTGGCGTCTTGTCACATTCCTATAATTCAGGCGTGGAGGGGAGTGTGTTTACTTTCTGTAGGGCGTTTGGCGATGCCTTGATATTGGTGGCACAATGAAGTTCTCCACGCTTTTTATGTCCTTTTCCATAAGGCCTCTTTTTTAAGTAATCCATCTGAGGAGAACCGGATATACGATTAATCTTAAATGAATATAAGATGAAAAAGGATGTGCATATAGGGAAGCTTATTAAACTAAAGTTATCGGAAAGTAACTTATCCATAGCTGATTTTGCAGAAGCAATTCACAAAACCCGCACCACAGTTTATGACATATTCAACCGGAAGAGTATCGACATCGACCTACTAGTCACCATATCTGAAGTGCTGCAATTCGATTTCATCTCTTATGCTTATAGCAACCGGTCTGAAACATCCTCTCCCGGCACATCCAATAGCTATCTCATCGTTAAAGTGGTGAAGGAATGCGAATTAGAAAAAGAAGAACCTATTTTATTCCGATGCAAATTAAAAACGTAGCAATTTATTGACGCTACCTGTCAGTTCTTTCGACAGATTTTCAAATCTCCATATCATTTACTCGTCTATATTTGCATTCATTATTAATCTTATATAAAATAAACATATTATGATTGGAGTTATTATTGTACTGCTTATCGTTGCCTATGTTGCTTATAAGTTTTTGGGGAACAACGACAATGATTACGTGAAACAACGTATTAAAGGAAGAAATGAGAATCAGAAAAAAGTAATCCGTTATTTCTGTAATGATGACGGCTGTTTCTCTAAAAGAATGAAAGATGAAGAATATGATGCGATGGTACGCAATGTATTGAACAGCATGGACTTCAAACAAAAAGCGCTAAACAAGATCGGTTTGGATGAAAGCGAAGTAAACGAGATCGAGCCGGTCCATTTCGAAGGATGGGTGTTTGGAAAGAAAGCATATGCACGCTTAGGCAAAGACAATATTTACCGCAGCTCAGCCTATCAGGTTTCCTGGTTATTCTTCAGTGCCAATCAGGTATATTTATACCAGTACACATTCAATATGGATGAAGACGGCAAAAAAGAAGCGACAGAAGAATATTTCTACAAAGACATCACTAACTTCTCTACTTCATCAGACACAGAAGAAACGCCACAATACGACCCGAAACAAAAGAAAAATATACTTATCAACGTGGACAGCAACCGCTTTGCACTGACTGTTCCGGGTGACAAGTTCTACTGCTCTATGGAACAGAACGATTATACAGAAAGGGCTATTCAAGGCATGAAGGCTAAACTTAGAGAGAAGAAAGCCTGAGATGTTTTAATAGATAAGTGAGTGACAGAAAAGTGCCTGCTCTCTAAAGAGCAAAAAGAAGCGAGAGAATACTGCCTCTTTCGTCCGTTGGAACGCCCGAAACTTAAATGGAGCAAAGTATTGGGCATTCTGATCGGAGTTGAAATTCTGGTAAGTTCTCTATCATATGCGCTATCTTTATGGAGGGGTACTTTTCTTATTTATTATATTCCGGGCAACTTATTATGTTTCATTTCCACCGGAAAACAAATACTCATAGGCATAGTTAAGTTATATCAACGCTATGCACCCGAAGAAACAAGAAGAAAATGCCTTTATAAACCGACCTGCTCTGAATACGCCATCCTCGCATTGAAAAAGTATGGTCTTGTAAAAGGACTATACAAAATCTACATCCGTTTATTCAAGACATGTCGGGGAATAGAATACGGCATTGATTATCCATAAACTAATACCTAAATTCATATATGGGATTCTTTAATAAACAACGAACAGACGGCCGGACATACGACGGTCAGGGGGAAGAACGAAAAGGATTTATCGATCGTATTTCATTCAATGGAGAAGCAGAAGACATTGTATGGAAGTTCCCGTACGATAATCTTTCCATTGGCACACAATTGATTGTCAATCACAGTCAGGAAGCAATATTCTTGCGTGGTGGTGCGGTATGTGATATTTTTGGCGAAGGTACACATACGCTATCAACCAATAATATTCCGGTTCTCCAAAAATTAATTAATCTACCCTTTGGAGGCAGAACTCCTTTTACAGCAGAAGTCTATTTCGTCAGCAAAACCGTACGTCGTAATCTCAAATTCGGAACAATCAACGCTGTTCCTGTATGCGACCCGCTTTACAGTATCCCCATTCCCGTACGAGCTTTCGGTGAATACGGTATCCGAGTCGTGGACGCTTCAATGTTATTAGGCGAATTGGTCGGTACACTTCATACATTCGACACGGAAAGTATCATAGAGCAATTTAAGTCTGTCGTTTTGCAGCAATTAAACGCCAGTTTCGGACAGTTCGTCAAACAGGAAAGAATCTCCGTAGTAGACTTGCCGGCTTACTCTCCGCAAATGGCACAATACTTACAAAACTGTCTGAAGAGTGAATTTGCGAGGTATGGCATCAGTCTGGAAAACTTTAATCTGGCCAGTATCAATTATGATGAAGGCCATCCGAATGTCCAAAAAGTACTCGAAGCACAAGCCAATGCCGCTGCAGAAATATTTGAAGCGCAAGGACGTGCGCAACGACGCAACATCGAACAATATACTTTCCAGGAAGAACGTCAGTTTGATGTCATGGAGACCGCTGCCGGTAATGAAGGAGGAAGCGGGCAAATGATGGGCGCCGGTATGGGGCTAGGTATGGGAGTAGGTATCGGAGGGGCATTCGGAACTCAGATGGGTAACATTGCCGGAGTGATGACCAGCCAACAGCCGTCTTCTGCCGCAACTCCGCCTCCACCACCTATGCCTGTAACGTATCATGTTCTGGTCAATAACGTACAACAAGGACCTTACGATCTCCCCACATTACAACAAATGGCACAGAACGGAACGCTTACACGTGATACTTACGTATGGAAAAACGGAATGCCGCAATGGACTAAAGCAGGCGAAAGTACCGAACTGCAATCATTATTCAGCGCAGTTCCCCCTCCTCCACCCATTTTATAATCACCCTTAATAAAATCAGGATATGGCAAATTCCAGAATATCTTTTGTATCCAATATTCTTATTCCCATCTTGACGGGTATCATAACGTTAGTATTATTCCTTTTATTCCGCCCGGAAAATGCCGGAGCTTTGTTCTACACCAATATGATATATACGTTACTACTGGAAGGCTTTTTATTCGGCTTTTTGAGTCTGCTACAAAAAGAGAGCAAGAATATTTCAGGAGCATTTTACAGCATTATCAGCGTCGGTGCAATCTACTATATCATATTCGGTAGTGGTTGGATGATAGCTTACTCATTGCTTCTGACCGCTATACTCTCATACAAAGTATATATCGCGGTTCATAGTATCATATTCTTGTTATTTATAATCGTAGGCTCAATAGTCACTCGGACCGATAATAGCTATCACGAAAAGACGGAAGAGCAGACGCAACAGATGAGAAGTATCCGGTTCTACACCGAAAAGATGAACCAATTAGCTTCCAAGTATTTGCAACAAGGGATTGATAAAGATACAGACCTTTCACAATGGGACGGATACAAGGTTCTCGGAACACTCATTACAAAGATAAATCACCTCACTCCTTCCATCTTCCGTAATGATATGGCAGTCAAACAGCTAAGCAATATGCTGGAAAATTGCGAAAAGATTGTTGCTGAGATGGAAGAAGTACCTGATTCGGATTTGAATATGATTGACCGTAAAATGAAACGATTCGCTTCAAATGCAATAGATGAAATAACGCTGTTGCGCAATCTGTCGCGAGGATAAATCACAGAATAACATTATAGATAAAACAATAATCATGGAAATAATATCACTTTCATGCCCCAATTGCGGAGCTCCCGTATCTACCCGGCAGAATAACTGCGAGTACTGTCAAAGCCCGGTTATCATCACCTCTTTTACGAACATTGCAGATATGCCTCTGCCGCAAATCAGCAAGTACGCAGACTCATACAAGAAAACATTGGCAGAGAATCCGGACAGCCAGGACCTGAATCTGTCTATCGGCATCTGCTACCTGAGGCTGAAGATGTACGAAAAGGCATCTGCCTCATTCGAAAAAGCGATGGAAGATAACTTTGATAATCCCGAACCATTCTTTCTGGCAGCAGTTTCATTGTTACGAGGAAAAAAACCGTTTGTCACTCTCCGCCCGGTAATCGACAAAATAGAAGAATATCTGAATGCCGCAGTTATGATTGAACCGCGAGCAGTTTTCTATTATTTCATGTCGTATATCAAACAGGATTATTATAACCGGAAATTTTTCAAGACATCACCCACCAGCGAGGAATTGTATGCCACAGCTATCCAATATGGATTGACAGAGACCGATATCCAGTCTTTCCATTCTATGATCGGTATGCCACGCCCCTAACCGCCGGAAGAGGTCAACATGATTCCGGACAAAATACGTCCGGAACGAATCCCTAAACGACGGGCGGAGAAGAACTCGTCACAATGGGTATAAGTGCAGATACCGGACAGTTCTATCTGACTGTCGGGAACGCCAAACGATAATAACTGTATCCGGTTAGCCTCCCACAAATCCAAATGATGTTTTCCGGTTTGCCCGTTCCACGTCGAAATACGGAGCATATCAAAATCTTGTTCTTTGAATGCTTCGTATACTTCTTCACCCACTTCAAAAGACTCCAATGAGATACTCGGACCTATGCAGGCTATAACATCCTTACCTTCCGTTCCGAAAATACAGTGCATTTTCTCTAAAGTACCGCGAAGGATATGTGCCACTGTTCCCCGCCATCCGGCATGCACCGCCGCAATGGCTTGATGAGTGCGGTCATACATCAAGACAGGCACACAGTCCGCCGTAGAAATACAGATGCAATATCCGGGTTCGGAAGTTATCAGCGCATCGATTCCATACAACGATTTTTCTTTCTGTTCCGGAGATAATCCGGTAAAAGTGTCCTCAATATGCAAAATCTCCGTACCATGTGTTTGCACAGGGACTACCAGCTCAACAAGAGACTGTGGCAATGCTTCCAAAAGTAGCTTTCTGTTAAGCCACACCCGTTCCGGTTCGTCCCCACTGTAATGCGAACAGTTGAAAGACGCATAAGCCCCTTCACTGTACCCTCCCCACCGGGTAGTTACAAAATGAGAAATGTTGGAATATGAGCTTAGCGACTCACATCCCAACATTCTTTTATCTTCTGTGAGTGAAATCATTTTTCTTCCCAATCTTCTTCTTCGTACTCATAGTCGATGTCCTCGTCATCATCCGCATCTTCCTCATATTCATAAACGATGTCTTCATCCTCGCCCATGTCTTTGAGTTCCTGTTGCAAGCGGGTCACGTCTTTCGGACGGTGGACAATCGCCTCTATCTTGTTACTCTCCTTATTCAGTTCTTCCCAAAGGATGTCTTTCAACACCGAGATTCCCAAACCGGAAACAGAAGAGATGAATACGTGCGGTATGCCTTCGGGCAATGTAGGCTCGATTTCGTCCATCAGTTCCTGATCGAGCATATCGCTCTTGGTAATTGCCAACACCCGTTGTTTGTCCAGCATTTCAGGATTGAATGTACGCAGTTCGTTCAGCAAGATATCATATTCTTTACGGATATCATCACTGTCCGCCGGAACCATAAACAACAACAAGGAGTTGCGTTCGATATGACGCAGGAAACGGAGTCCCAAACCTTTACCTTGACTGGCTCCCTCGATAATTCCAGGAATGTCCGCCATTACAAAAGATTTCCCATCATGATAGGAAACGATACCCAGATTCGGTTCGAGTGTCGTAAACGGATAATCGGCAATCTTCGGTTTGGCAGCCGAAATGGAAGAAAGCAAGGTAGACTTTCCCGCATTCGGGAATCCTACCAGACCAACGTCGGCAAGTAGTTTCAGCTCCATGATAACAGTCATTTCCTGCATCGGTTCTCCCGGCTGCGCAAAACGCGGAGCCTGGCGGGTTGCCGTCTTGAAATGCCAGTTACCTTGACCGCCGCGACCACCTTTAAGCAGAATCACTTCCTGCCCGTCTTCAGTCACATCACAAATGTACTCTCCGGTTTCGGCATTGTAAACAACCGTTCCGCAAGGTACTTCAATTACCTTATCCTCGCCGTCTTTGCCGAAACTACGTCCTTTACTTCCCGACTCTCCATGACCTGCCATCGCATGACGGTCAAACTTCAAGTGTAGCAAAGTCCAGTAATTACGGTTGCCGCGCAAGATGATATGGCCTCCTCTTCCGCCATCGCCCCCATCGGGACCTCCGTTAGGACAATATTTCTCGCGCCTCATGTGCGTAGAGCCTCTTCCGCCCTTACCCGAGCGACAGTATATCTTTACGTAATCAACAAAATTCGATTCAGCCACGTTGGTTAATGATTAATTGGTTAGTGATTTATATTTAAAGAAGACTACAGTCCGTCCACCGCTTCACAGATATCCGCAAAGATACCTTCCATAGTGCCCAGACCGTTGATGTGTTGGTATTTCTTTTCGTTCTTGTACCAGTCAATCAACGGAGCAGTCTGCGAGTGATATACGTGCAGACGTTTCTTGATCGTCTCTTCATTGTCGTCAGCACGGCCGGAGTCCTTACCGCGTTTGATAAGACGTACCATCAGTTCATCCTCTGGAACATCCAAATCGAGCATTACAGAAACATCCTGTCCTCTTTCCGCCAACATTTTCTTTAATGCTTCCGCCTGTGCAATTGTTCTTGGGAAACCATCGAAAATTACACCTTTGCTATCTTTAAAGCTATCAAATACGCTTGCCAGAATATCAATCATCAATTCGTCGGGAATCAATTGGCCTTGATCGATATAACCTTTAGCCGTTTTACCTAGTTCTGTGCCGTTCTTGATTTCAGCACGCAATACATCTCCGGTTGAGATGTGATTGATTCCATACTTTTCTACAATACGTTCGCTCTGCGTCCCTTTGCCGGAACCCGGAGCACCGAAAATTACAATGTTCAACATCTTTTTTACCTAAAAATTAATTTGTATTTGAATTTAGTCTACTACTGTATAAATGTCGGGATAGTTACGTCCGAAGCCGTCATAGTCCAGACCGTATCCCACGATAAAGTCATTCGGTATCTCCATCGCTACATACTCGATGTTGAGGTCTACCTTCAACTTCTCCGGCTTCACCAGCAGAGAAGCGATGTGAATTTCCTGCGGATTGCGTGTACCTAATGTATCCAGCAGACGTTGCATGGTGAGCCCCGTATCCACAATATCTTCTACAATGACAACCGTACGTCCGGCAATGTCTTCATTCAAGCCGATTACCTCTTTGATAACTCCTGTGGAAGTTACTCCCTGATAAGAAGCCAGCTTCACGAATGAGATCTCACAAGGAATCGTAATATGCTTCAATAGGTCGGCGGTAAACATAAAAGAACCGTTCAACACACTAAGGAAAAGCGGATTCTTACCTGCCAAATCGCGATTGATTTCGTTCGCTACACGAATCACTTCTTTCTGAATATCCTGTTCCTTAATAGAAACGGTAAACTGTTTGTCTTTTATCTGAATGGTATCCATAACCGGTTATTTTAAAAAAGTTGTCGCAAAAATACAATTTTTATTCTACTTAGTGAAATCTATATAGACGTTTTTATAAGAAGAAAAGGAGATGTGTTCTTGCACACACCTCCTCTCCTACTTGTTATAGTATGAATTCTTTATCTATAGCTATTTTTCATAAGTAATCTCTACTTTAGGAATATAAGCATTCATCAGAGCTTCCGGTCCACAATCGATGGACAAAACATTGTTGTTCATCGTCACATTCATATCAATAGTCTGCTCAGTTGTCTCTCCCGTATCCCAATCCATAATAGGTAATACCACTGAAACAGGTACTTTCTTGGATACCTTTCCCGTCTTGTTCAACAAGAATGCCAAAGCGGCATCTTCTTTACTCATAATCAAGTTAAACAAATGAATTGCAATAGCAGGATCTATTGTATTGGGAATTACCGATAGAGAAGCCTCTCCATAGTTATAGTGTATATCACCAACAAAATTTTCCAAGTTACCGTCCGCATTATACGCAAATGTCAGATTCATACCTTCATAGAAATCTCCAGGATTTGTAACAGAAGACAAATAATCACCTTCATAGCTCCAAGTATTAAATTCTTCCGTTTCATCATACTTATCGGCAGCGGTAGCTTTTACTATTTTACCGTCTTGCAATGTGTAAACTAAATTTTCCTTCGTATCATCCAAACTAATTGCCGTTATCGTATTTTCTTCATACTTAAACTCACGGTTTAAAAGCATATCATCTGTCGTAGCGCTGACCAAACGTCCTTCCACATCATATCCTAATTTAAGAAGTAAAAAGCCCATTTCTCCCATATCCATATTAATGGATTTTACTCTCATAGCCTTTTGCACCTTCAGCACAACATTCTCCAATTTCCAAGAATTGGCTCCACGAACCAGATTTACGGTATATTCTCCTTCGGGACAGTCAGTCGGCAAAGTGAATGTCAATCCATCAGCAGTAACCGTAACTTCGGAAATTTCAATAGCTTCTGCTCCTTCTGCTTTCAACACAATCTTATCGCCGTCCGCATATCCGCTACCTCCAAGCGTCACTTCGCTTCCTGGACTTACCTCTTCATTGGACAACGAAGGACTCGTAATCGGACTGTCCGCATCCGTCAAAGTGATAGAACCAAGTGTCCACTCGTTTCCGCTTTGTGTCAATATCACATTATAAACTCCTGACACCAACGTCATGGGAACTGTAAACGTGACTCCCGAATTAGAAAAAGCAGCATCCATCTTTGTCCGTTCTTTGGAGGCGTTCTCCAAATACAGATTAACGCCTGAAGCCGTAAATCCAGAACCTCTGATAATAACCTCACTGCCGACCGCAGCCGAAATTGGAATGTTCACACCGCTGACAGGAAGCTGTGGAGTTGAATCACCTTCATCGTCCGATGAACATGCTGTAAATGTACACATCACCGTACATACCATCAGCATCAATAACCAAATCTTTCTCATAACCAGTAAATTTCAAATTAATAATTAACTATACATATATTGTTAAGTATTTCTAAACATTTTCATACAAGATTATCCAGCCGAGCGCAGATGAGCTTAAATGCCTTCCAAAGTATTCAATATACGCTCTGTATCATCTGATGAAGGACGTAACATATCATTGTTTATAATCTTTCCTTCCTTATCCAAAAGCAAGAAACGGGGAATTCCCTCAATATTGTATGCTCTTTGGAAAGAGCTTCCACGACCGATAAGCAACTGAACACCGGACAAATCTCCACTTTTTACTTTTGCCTCCCACTTTGCCTTATCATGATCTATCGAAAGACTCAAAAAAGTAATATTCTTCCCCTCAAACTTTGACTCCAACTTTTTTAGGAAAGGTAATTCCCTCTGACATGGACCACACCAAGTAGCCCACAAGTCTATATAAAGATACTTTCCTTTAAAATCAGCTAGAGAATAAGACTTTCCATTTATATCAACCGCCTGAAAATCCGGAGAAGGCTTACCGGGAGAAGACAAATTCCATTTCTCATATTTATCCTGATAATCTGCCAAAAGCACAGTATCCTTCACATAAGTATGATAAATATTTTCCAAATCTGTAATATTCTTAATACCAAACCTTTCTACATATTCCGCAGCCAGACTGTTCAGCAACACTTCTTTGACTCTTTCATTCTTGAAATTATCTGCAATGTATCGCATTTGAGCAACGGTTTTCGGATAATAGTCGGTAACTTCCCGATTAGGAGTATCAAGTATATGAGACAGTTCCACAACAAAGTCACGGTACTCATCCATATCCAGCCAATCCTCATCTTCCACCATATACTTCCGGAGAGTATCGTAATAAGCCTCATCCGGGCGATAAGTACTATCTTGCGTCATCATAATATGTCCCATCGGATACATGACTACTCCTGTTCCATAAGAATAATGAATACGCGCCGCCTCCATTTTGTTAAAATTACCAATGTCATCCAGTCCGCGAACATTCAGCAATTTATATGCTTCCTGTTCTTTCTGCTCTACTTTCTGCATATACTCATTCAGAGGAAGAGCATACGTTTCATCCGGCAACGACGTGAGTGTAACAGTATTCAGATAATCAATTACTGGTGCCTTTTCACCTTCAAACTTAAACGTTCCGACATAATCATTGCCATCAAAAGTAATGTGTACACGATCTCCTTTTTCCAAATATATTTTCCGTTCGTTCTGGCCATAGAACAAATTAGCATATAAAGCATTTACACCGGAAATTGTATCCGCTCCATATCCCTGCTCATTCAGAGGAACTGAATTTATCGTTCTATGATACACCAACACAACTTCGGTAGCTGTAGGATTCTTAACATCAAATGTAACCACAATGTTATCCGGTTTACCGGAAGAGGTACAAGCACTTATCAAACCGGCCAACAACACTACAAATAAACAATTTCTCATATATTTCCTTTTTAGTAAAAATTTAATTATTCCTTTCACGATAGGTAGCGTCTACGATTCGAGCAAACCCAGTATACTTTTCCGGTGTAACAGAACTGAAATCACCTTCTGACTCCAATCCTTCATAAACCCGTAATATTCCCTTTCCAGCACCATCTACACTTCCTACAACCAAATCATATGAACGAGAGGCATTGGCACTTTCCCGATAAAGATTAAATTTGAGGCAAGTAATAGTTTCCCCATTCAAGGTAAATTGCCGTTCTGCTCCCAAAGGTGAAACAGATAAGTCGACCCGGTAAACCGTATTGTCCACAGCATAATACATATAATTTTTCAAAGAGCTAAAAGCATACAAAGTGCCCTCTTCCCCTATTCCCGTACAACCGGACAAGTCACCATAATAGGATTTTCCCAACACATAAGTGCAATCTGCATATAAAAGTAAATCCCCCAACTGAATGCCATAAAGATAAGACCTGCCATCCTTAGTCAGAATAGTATAAGTTGTCCCCATTTTGGCATTACCCGGATCATATTTCGTATTCTCCATATAAACATAATCATACCCTTCAGGATAATCATAAGACACACTATGCACCACTCCATTATCACCTTTAAAACTGGTAGCTATTTCTTCCATTTTATCCATCGTTACCAAAGGTTCAAGACTACCTAAATCTTCATAAGCCATCATCGGACAATACGCCATAAAACATTTATTAGTCGTATCATACAGTAAATACACAGCTACATACATTGATGCTGACACATTCGCCCCCACGTAGGGAGCTACATCAAAAGTCTTATTCACCACACTCTGATACAGACCATCTATCCCCATCCCCCTTTCACAGTAATAGGCTTCTTTACCACTGACAATCATTTTACCCAAACCAGCAGCAGTAATAGAATAAGGACGCAAAGATGCACCGTTTGCAGCTGCTTCATAAGCGAAATTATATTCTTCCTTCCACTCGAAATTATTCTTTCCCAAACGAGTAGCTCCATCATCTGTCAACAAGTAAAAAGGAGACTGGGCATCCGTCATTGTCGATGAAAGAGATTGAATCTTTCGCGGACCTTTCCATTGAGAGATTTCACTATAATTTTTCAGAAGATCAAAGTATGTATCTCCTGTAACCTTAGAAACCATATCCAAACGTGCACGTCCTTCTTCATCTGAACAAAGCACCATCCAACCTTCAGAAGTAGTATCGCTGACAGTCAAAGTATAATTTTTTTGCCAATATATGCCCGTATCCTTCTCCGTCACCGTAAAATACAGGGTGTATACATCAGCGTTCAAAGTTACTTCATAGTCCAAATTGCGAGTATTGCCAATCACAGTTTCCACTTCATTCTCTATATCCTGATTGATTACCTTCCACTCAAATTCATACCTGTCGTCAGGAAGAGCAGAAGTACCAAAATCCGGTGTCAATTGTAACCGGTTATGCGTCAAGACAGAAATATTATCATCCACTCCGGAAATTTCAAGTTCTGTCAGATTACGGTAATCATAATTTCCTTTATCTTCCGTACAAGCCACCAATAGAAAGCCTGCTACCAGAATCCTCCATAAATTACTATACAAATTCTTCATCATATCAGTTCTTTTTAAACGTCAAAGGGTCTCCATTTCCATCAAAGGCATTTTCATCAAACTCTTCACCTGCATTCTTCTTTTCCTCTTGTTCCTTCACATACTGAGTCATTTCCGAACTAATATATACCTGCATGGCAAAGGTCATTACCGACACGTCATTAAAATCAGCCGGTGCAACATCCAGCACATCACATATCAATTCAAACTTCTGTTGCGAAAATGCTCCTAACAGATTTTCTTCCCATGCTACAGGAGCAGAGGTAAACATATCTGAAAATATAATACGGTAGCGCAAGGTAGATACTGTATCTCCTCCAGCTTGTATCTCTTCCGTTACAGGAAGTGCAAAATAGTCGTTCGCACGAAGCTCCATATAAATAGTCTTTTTCATTGTTTTCAAAGATTCCGTGCGTTTTAGAGTAACTATATAATTTATACCTGAAGCTCCGGCCGGTATCTCTACCTTATCCGACAACACATAATCCGTTCCCTCTACAGCATTTTCGGAACTAACACGGATATCTACCGGGCGGGACTCATCTACAGGACGTCCCAACAACTGGATTTTCACAGGAATTTCCATATCATCTCCACTCTCGTAGACAAAAGTAACATCTATGCTATCCTGCAAAGCACTCGCAGAAGAACGGTTATTAAAATAAATACCGCTAATATTCTGAAAAGTACCGGGCTCGCGTTCGTCACAGGCCGACAGACCAATCAGCAGGCTAAGAAAAACCACGATATATCTATTTTTCATTTTCATCATACATCTTATTTTGTTCATTTAAAAGCATTTACTTTCAATTTTCTGTTTCCGAATCAGGAAGAGGAACTACGAATATCTGATCACTTGCTTCCGGATTTTTACTAGATACGGACGAGAATAAAACAGGTCTGTACAATCTCTTATAGAGATAAAAGAGTTGCCCTTCACCGTATAGCTCACGTATATATTCATACACAAGCAAATCTTGGGTCAATGATGAAACAGTAGTTACCCCACGATTCCGTCGCAACGTATTGACATAACTGGAACCTGCCGTCAAAGAAGCAGACTGGCTCTCGGCTGCAATAAGATACATCTCACCTATACGTAACATTGGAATCATTGTATTTTCTATTTTTCCGGTATCCTCCATATCCGCATATTTATAGAAATACCTGTTAGAACCTGAAGCCACCCAATTCACTCGATAACGGTAGTCGTCCTGGTTGCCTCCGGTAGCTGTGCCTCCGAAAATGAGATTATTCATCAGATCATTATCCATTCTGAATACATAGTTAGGAACACGAGTCGGGTCAAAATAATTTTTAAACAATTGGTTACGGCTTGCATGAGAGAGAGCAAAGATCACTTCAGAAGAGAAAATACGGTCCGGATCATCCGGTGAACCAGTAACCAGTTTTTTATCTACAAACGGAAAAATACCGCTATCTACCGCTTTTATGATTTCCGTAGAATAGTTGAATGCTTTCTTTCTTGCACTTCCACCTTCCTCATCATTGCTACTTGCATACAGACAAACACGTGCTAATAATCCTGTCACCGCATAATAATTCATCCGTAAAGCACGATAGCGCAAAAAGTTAGAATTCTGATTTACATCTCCACTCATCATCGTACCCTCCGTCTTTACCGGATCATTCACTAATAAGATTCGCGCTTCCTCTAGGTCGGTTATTACCTTTCGAATCACTTCTGAAGCAGGAAGCTGTTCTTCCGGCAAATTGGTCTGCGCTGTATAATAGGGGATACTCAGCTTATCTTTATTGCGTGAATACACCGGACCAAACAGTCGAAGCATGTCAAAATGTAGCATAGCCCGCAGGGCAAGTGCTTCTCCGCGTATAATATTATAATTATCACCGGTAAAAAGAGATGTCCTGCTCTCCATATTCTCAAGAATCTCATTACAATTCAAGATCATCGCATACGCTTCATTCCACGTCTCGCTCAGTCTTCCACGCCAATATTCCGTTTCATATTGATAGTCGGCAAGATCTTTGTAATTTCCCCACACGGAATTGTCCGTCCCTATTGTATAAGCACCTCCCATTATTTCAATCATTTCCACAGTCAAAGCGCATCCGTATAGCTTGTCATTATTCAATTCCACATATACGCCATTCAATAATTTTTGGAATCCCTCCTCCGTAGAGAACAGTTCGTCATCCGATATCTTATCATAAGGCTTCACATCCAACCAGTCACTACAGCCACATAGCAGAAAGCAACCGAGCAACATACCTGTATATATTTTATTCTTCATAACTCATTCGTTTTTATAAGTTTTCTCTTCCATTGTTTAAAAGGTGGCACCGATAGACAAAGAGATCGTTCGTGCAAAAGGATAATCAATTCCACGTTCCGCCTTAACGGTAGACCAACGGAATATATCATTCATATTTGCCTGTAAAGATAAAGCTGCCAAACCTAGCTTCTTGACAAATCCTTGATTGAACTCATAGCCCAGACTGACAGACTCGCAAGTCAGTGTGTTTTCATCCATCACAAAACGAGAAGATTTCTCAGTAGTCTGCACCATAGATATACCTTTGAACTGCGCTTCACGGTTGGACTCCGACCAACGATTGTATAGCGCACGCTTATCTTGATTGTTGTACACTTCTTCTGTACCTATATTCTCTACCTTGTCGAAAAGAGAAGTGTTGAATAACTGCCCGCCTATTTGATAACGGAAAAAACAGCTGAGTGAAAAGCCTTTATAATAGAATGTAGTCCCGAACAATCCTTCTATATCAGGTTCCGTATCTCCTACCACTACTTCGTCATTCACATCATAGGAAAAAGAATATGTACCATCCTTCTTTATAAAGAGCTCTTTACCGGTAGCCGAATCTATTCCGGCAGACCGCACAGCCCAGATAGCTGTAGGACTTCCCCCGTCATAATAACGGGTAGTACCCGCCAATGAAGCCTGTCCGCTCTTATTCAAAGCACTAAAAGAGTCACCGATATTGGCATATTTCGAACGAGAGTGCGTTGCATTCACGCTCAAATTCCAATTGATTCCCTGTTCCGGCAGATAAATAGGAGAAAACTTCAATGTAGCTTCCCAACCTTTTGTTTTTTGCATACCGGCATTCATTGTCAGGCTTGTCACTCCCATAGAACCCGGAGTCGTGATGACAGCCAGCAACGGATCAGTATTCTTCCAATAATAATCCAAAGTCACATTGATCCGGTTATTCCACATCGTAATATCAGTACCGATATTATAATTGATTGTTTCCTGCCATCCCAAGTCTTTGTTTCCCAATGCATTCAGAATCACACCTGTTCCGAATACATTCGTCATCCAGCCATTGAACTTGTAAGTCGAGAATGCCTGATAAGCGGCAAAATTCTGGTTTCCCGGGTTTCCGACAGAAGCTCTCAGCTTGAGAAGTTGAAAGAAATCTTTATCTCTAAGGAACTTCTCATTATGAATATTCCAACCAAGCCCGACAGACCATGTATTCCGAAAACGGTTATCCGTGCCGAACATAGACGCGCCATCACTACGATAATTAAAATCAAGCAAGTAGCGATTATCATAAGCATAACCGCCATTGATATAAAAACTTGCCGCACGTTTCTCCGTCCGACTGTAATCCGGACTTTCCCCGTTTGGATAGCTATTGGCAAAAGATGGAGAATCAAACTGATCATCCGTAAAACCATTGGCTGAGAATCCATAATTTTCTCTTTTGGTACTGCTAAAATTGAATCCGGCCACAGCATTAACCATGTGTTTATCGGCAAATAAACGACCAAATGTAGCGGCCAGATCCCCTTCATATACTAATCCTTTGGTTTGTGTGTGCGTATATAACCCTTTCTCCGTATCACTTACATCATCAAACTGTGAATGTAACGGAGACAAACGGACATCCGACGTATCATCCGATTTCGTCAGGCCGAATTTGGCTCTTAAACGAAAATCATGTGTAGCAAACCACTCGATGATAAAGTTGTTGGTAAATCCAAATTCCTGCCCTTTATTATAATTGTTCAGATGAGCGTTCCATAACGGATTGGAAACAGAAGAATCATTTATGCCATCCTCCGGATAATACAGGTATTTTTCTATCTCACCTGCTGAATTATATTTCCGGTAATAAGGATTCGCCTGTGCATATTCCGAGAAGGAAACAGTTGGGTCGACCGTCTCCAAATAATCAATTGTCAGCTTATTGCTGAACTGAAATTTTCCCGTACGATATATCAAATCGATATTTCCTCCAATCGTTTGGCGTTCGGATTCTTTCATTACCCCATTCACATGACCTATGCTTAATCCTATTCCATAACGTATCTTTTCTTCACCACCTTCTGCATAGATATTGTGTTTGTGCGTAAACCCGTTACGTACCGGTTCTTTCAGCCAATAAGTATCTACTCCTCTTTCTATTTCCTTCAGCCGCTCGTTCCGCAAGCTATTTAAACGCAACTGATTGGAAGGACTGTTGGTGTTGTCCTCATATACTCCTGCCAATGTTTCAAACTGTAACTTTTCACGGGCATTCATCAGGTTATAGTCAGACAAGTCGGCTATATCTACTCCAAAATCTCCTTTATACGAAAGCTGAAGACGTCCCTTCTCCGGTGTTTTAGTTTCAATTACCACTACTCCATTGGAAGCTTTCGAACCATAAATAGCCGTAGAGGCAGCATCTTTCAATATCGTAACAGAAGCTACACGGTTCATATTCAGGTTCATCACAGTTTCCAGCGTAGTCTCGAATCCATCTAAAATAAACAACGGCTGGTTGGGATCTGTACCATATTCTTCCTTCAACCCTACTACACTGCTCTTTCCCCGTATCTCGATATCCGGCATTTGATTAGGATTGGAACCGAACTGATTATTTTCCATGATCTTAAAAGAAGGATCGAGTGTCCGCAAACTTTGCAAGACATTCTGCGAACCTACCGATTTCAACTCTTCCCCCTTAAATGTTGTGGAAGAACCTGTAAAACTTTCTTTTTTACGTTGATAGATTCCCGTAACCACCACATCTTTAATCTCCTGCAACTGTTGTTGCATTACGATATTTGCAAAAGATGAAGCATTCTTTCCGTTAAAATGTCTCGTAATCTTTTCATAACCGACAAAAGAGAAAGTTAGGTCGCAGCCTTCTACCGGTAACTTTATACTGAATTCTCCATTCAGATCCGTGGTCGTGCCGGACATTCCCGGTCCTGTTCCTCCTACTATTACCGAAACTCCGATCATCGGAGATCGGTCACTTCCATCAATAATCCGTCCTTTAAGTTCCATTTCTTTCTCTTCTTCCCGCAGTTCCTGTTTTCCGGAAGCAGGTCGCGGAACAATAATGATAGTACGATTCTCAACCTTAAAAGTGAAATTTGTACCGGACAGAATTTCTTGAAGTGCCTGTACCAAAGAAATATTATGATAATTAGCTGTTATCCTCTTCGGACATTCCGACAATTGTTTTGAATTATAAAAAAATTCATACCCTGTGACAGCACTCATCTTCTTCAATGCTTCCGCCACTGTCGCTTTTTTCAGCTCCACACTTACCGTTTGAGCATACACAGTACGACAACAGACTGAAAACACAAGAAATATAAGCCCTATCTTCCAATCAATGTGAATAAAACTTTTCTTCCTTTTCATACTCTTATCTCATTCTTTTTATATTGTTGTATCTCTCATCTCAACCAGAGCACCCCATTCTCAACCTCACAGACAACCCCATTGGTTTCCTCCATCAGGCGAGTAATATAGTCAACGCCACGTTCATAACTGATTTTCCCGGAAAAGGAATAGTTTCTCAATCGCTCGGCAACCTTTATTTCAACCCCATATACCCTTGAAAGGCGTTTTGCCAAGTCCGGAAGAGTTTCATCCTCAAAATAAATCCAGCCATCCTTCCATGCCGCAAAAGCCGAAGCGTCTACTTGTGCCACCTTCATAGCTCCAGACACACAATCGAAGCTCACTTGTTGATCAGGAGATAAGATGACAGGTTCTTTCCCCTCCTCTACCTGATAACTGATTTTTCCCGTTACAAGCGTAGTGAAATGTTTACTATTTTCCGGATAGGCATTTATATTAAAGCTGGTTCCCAATACCTGTACAGACTCCTGATTACCAGTTTCTACATAAAACGGACATTTCTCATTACGACTGACTTCAAAAAACGCCTCCCCCGTCAGTCTCACCCTACGTTCTTTCTTACCTTCAAACGAAGCAGGATACTCCAATGTAGAAGAAGCATTCAGCCATACTTTCGTACCGTCCGACAAAGTCATCTGAAAGTGACGTCCGGCAGGAACTTCTAGTTTCAAGATACGCTCACTTGCCAACGCCAGCTTTTTACCGGCAGCAGTTTGTAGAGCCACATCATCTGCTGTATTCTGCTCAATACGTGCTGCACTGTCAAGGGACATAACAACCTCATTCCCCATCTTTAATATAACTTGATCATCAGATATAGTGACCCCCATATCCTGTAACTGCGCAATGGCAGTAGGAACCTGTTCCGACGGAATAAGTGTCCGAAAAATCAAAACGCCCGTAATCAATGCCGCAGCAATACTACCGGCTGTCAATATACGAAACCTGCGTTTTATACGAAGTTTTCTCTGAATCCGACCTTGCAAGTCTTTAAACCCCTGATCGGCTATAAAAGGATCTTCCTGAGAATCGGGCAACTGCTTCCACAATTGTTCCAGCAGTTCATCGTCTTGTTCACCTATCTCCCGGTGCGGGATATCGTGTTTTGTATCCATATATAATGAAATTTACTCATTATATATAATACTGCACCTGATGAATTTACGTATCCGGTTCGATATTTTTTTTGAGAAAAGGTTATTTTTTCTTGATTTCCTTCCGCAACTTCTTCTTTACTTTATATAAAATAGTCTCAACTGTACGGATAGATATTGATAGTTCATCAGCAATAACTGCATTTTTCTTTTCTTCCCAATAACTCATTTGAAGTACTTTGCGGCTCTGTTCCGGCAGACGTTCTATGGCAGGAATCAACAATTCGTTTCTTTGTGAAGAAACAGGCACTTCCTCCCAATCCATCATTTGTTCCTCCATAGCTTTTTCTTCACGGGCCCTCCGTATTTCTTCCGCTTTAATCAATCTTAATGAATTATTATGAACCGCTCTTAACAGATAATTCCGTAATGATTTCGTGTCATCCAACGATTTACGATTTAGCCAAATAGCCATGAAAGCATCTTGCACCACTTCATAAGCCGCATCGGTATCTTGTAAAATATTTGTTGCATAAGTCCGCAGCAAACCACTATATGCTTTATACACAGCCTCAAAAGCCGTTGAATCTCCTTTTTTCAACGCTTTTACAATCCGGCTGTTATCTGATAAATCATATAGTTTTGCCATAAGCTATTTGCTCTTAATTAAAGAAATCAAGAGCAAAGTTAATAAAAAATCATTTCGGCATATATATTATGTTAGTTTTTTCTATCTTATAAAAGAAATAGTATAACAAAATGAGGTAATCACTTTCTTTTTGCACATTGTCTACATATAATACCTTATTCTACTCCGTGCATCATCTTCTGTAATTTCTTCGACAGCAGGAACAGAATCAGTGAGGCGACGCCCGACATTACCACAAATACCATAAAGAAATCGTACATCGTCGCAATCTGGAAGCCCAGAATGGTCTTTACTTTTCCATCTTCGGGATAAAGGCCGCTCAACATACCGGCAAATTTGTTGGCAGTGGCAGTGGAAAGATACCATATACCCATCATCAGGGAAGCAAAACGCAACGGACTCAGTTTGTTCACCATAGAAAGCCCGATAGGCGACAGGGCAATTTCACCCATAGTGTGGATAAAGTAAAGTCCCGTCAGCCAAATCATACTTACTTTCACTCCCGGAACCGCATCTTTCACTCCGAAACAGATGAAAAGATATCCCAAAGAGAGTAGCAGGAGGCCGATGGCCTGCTTAGTAGGGGAAGAAGGTTCCATTTTCCGTTTGTTCAGGAAACTCCATACTCCCGGCATGATGTAAGCCAGTACAACGACAAAAAGCGGATTAAAGGATTGAAACCAGGAAGCAGGCATTTCCCAACCTAAAATATCGCGGTTGGTCTGTTCGGAGGCAAAAAGGGTCAGAGAAGCTCCCGCCTGTTCATAGGCAGCCCAGAAGAAAATCACAAAAAAGGCGACGATATAAATGACAAAAATACGGCTACGCTCTATCTTTGTCAACGAACCATCCAACAGAATAAGTACCGGAAAGACGATGCAAGCCGTGAAAATACCGACACTAATCCAGTCGCCTGTGAATATGTAGCCAAAGAATGCCAATAGAACAGCAGTCAAGACAGTTATTATTATGAGATTACGTATTTTTGTCCGTGCGTCCATCTTCGGGTGAGAGATGTGATCGGCTTTATCTTCTTTCTTCTCACGTTTTGCATCAGGAATGATACCGATAGCTTCGCCGGATGGAGAGAAAAGATATTTATTCTTTTGGGTCTCAAAAAGTACGACGGTAAATAGCGTCATGATTCCGGCTGCCAGAAATCCCCATTTAAAATCATGCGGATCGCCGGTATCTCCCAAGTAACCGCAAATCAACGGAGCAGCAAAAGAACCGACATTCACTCCCATATAGAAAATGGTATATGCCGCATCCAACCGTTTGTCGCCCGGCTCGTAAAGCTGTCCAACCAGCGATGATACCGTCGGCTTAAAGCAACCGTTACCCAGAATCAAAAAGCCGAGTCCGCCATACATCAGCCAATGTGCTAGTTCGGTATTATTCAATGTGGAAGCACTCATAAACATCAGGAACTGCCCGACAGCCATCATCACCGCACCCCAGAACACTGAACGGCGAATGCCCCAATATTTATCGGCTATATATCCGCCAATCAACGGAGTCAGATAAACCAATCCGGTATAGCTGCCGTAAATAGACGCGGCCGCTTCTTTATCAAACAATAAAGCTTGGGTCAGAAAGAGAATGAAAATCGCACGCATACCGTAGTAGCTGAAACGTTCTGCCGTGCTTGTTGCAAAAATCAGGTAAAGGCCTTTAGGATGCCCTTTCAATGCGCTCATGAGTTTATGTTTTAGTAGTTTATGGAGCGCAAAGGTACAAAAAACTAAATAAAATGCCTTAAAAAAGTTACTCTCTATTGAATGTAAACTTACTAACGATAGGTTATAAAGTTCTTTTCTACTATTCCTAAACTATAAACGAAGCTTGCGTTTATAAAAACGAAGGCTTTGATTATATAAACGAAAGTTTCATTTATATAATCAGAGGCTTCGTTTATAGTTTTATTACTGATAAAAGAAAGTTTATTACCTATACAAAAGAACTTTATATCCCGTAGAAAAAACTTATCGACCTATATTCTGCCGGTCGTCTACCTACAATAAATGTGTTTTCTTCCTATAACAAACCGGAAAAGTCAGAAGAATCATGTACATTTGTGGGTAAAAAACTAAAAAAGGACATCACAATGAAAATATTTCCAAGCAGCAGTATCAAGAAATTGGACGCTTATACCATTGAGCACGAACCGATTGCATCAATTGACCTGATGGAACGTGCGGCAACAGTACTGACAAAAGCCATCACAGACAGATGGAGCACGGATACCCCCGTCACCGTTTTTGCCGGACCGGGAAACAATGGCGGAGACGCGTTAGCCATAGCCCGCATGATGGCTGAAAAAGGATATAAGACAGAAGTATACCTCTTTAATACTAAAGGAAATCTTTCACCTGACTGCCAGACGAACAAGGAATTGGTGGAAATGATGGAAGAAGTTACATTCCACGAAATCAGTACGCAGTTCGTACCGCCGACTCTGACATCGGAACACTTGGTGATCGACGGGCTATTCGGGTCGGGACTGAACAAGCCGTTAAGCGGAGGTTTCGCTGCCGTAGTAAAATACATCAATGCTTCTCCCGCCACAGTCGTTGCCATCGATATTCCTTCGGGGCTGATGGGAGAAGAGAACACATTCAACGTGAAAAGCAATATCATCCGCGCAGACGTTACTTTCAGCCTGCAACTACCGAAACTTGCCTTCCTCTTTGCCGAAAATACAGAGTTTGTCGGTGAATGGGAATTGTTGGATATCCAGTTGAGCGAAGAAGGAATCGAAGAAACGGAGACAAACTACGAAATGCTAGAGATAGAAGAAATCCGTTCACTTATCAAGCCACGCAAACAGTTTGCACACAAAGGGAACTTCGGTCACGCGCTGCTGATAGCAGGGTCAAAAGGAATGGCGGGAGCCTCCGTACTTGCCGCCCGCGCATGCCTCCGTTCCGGCGTAGGATTACTGACCGTGCATGCCCCGATATGCAATTATGATATTTTGCAAATGTCCGCACCGGAGGCTATGGTAGAGACGGACGCCAGCGAAAACTATTTCGCCGTGCCGACCGACACCGATGATTACCAAGCAGTCGGCATAGGTCCGGGACTGGGACGGAACGAGGAAACAGAAGCTGCCCTGATAGAGCAACTGGAACATTGCCAGACTCCCGTAGTATTGGACGCCGATGCACTGAATATCCTTGCCAATCATCGCCATACACTCACACATCTGCCGAAAGGCTCTATCCTCACTCCCCACCCGAAGGAGCTGGAACGCCTGACCGGCAAATGTCAGGATTCTTACGAGCGATTGACGAAGGCTTGTGAGCTTGCCCATACCGCCCATGTTCACATCGTTCTAAAAGGTGCCTACTCCGCCATCATTACTCCCGAAGGCAAATGTTTCTTCAATCCGACCGGAAATCCGGGAATGGCAACCGGAGGTAGCGGCGATGTGCTGACAGGAGTGATTCTGGCGCTGCTCGCACAGGGCTACTCCAGTGACGAAGCTGCCAAAATAGGTACGTACATTCACGGATTGGCAGGAGACATCGCACAGAAGAAACAAGGTATGACCGGGCTGATTGCAAGTGATATTATCACCTGCCTGCCCGCAGCTTGGCGGCTTGTAAGCGAATAAAAGTTAAGAACTTAGTGTTTATTTCAATAACTTCATTAACTTTGTTTTCAAAACAGTTAAAAAAGAACCGAATATGAAAAAACTGATTATAGCGGCGGGTCTGCTGATGACGACTTCCGCCTACGCACAGACCGAAGTATTGACAGGAGTCACTCGTGGAAAAGACTACGGAGTGGTATATAGTCTTCCTAAAACTCAAATAGAGCTTGAAATAAAAGCGAATAAAGTGAAGTATACTCCGGGTGAATTCAGTAAGTACGCCGACCGCTATTTACGGTTGAACAACGTCTCTACCGATCCCGAAGTGTATTGGGAACTGGCAAGCGTAAAAGTGAAATCCGTAGGAGTGCCCAATGGCGACGCTACTTACTTTGTGAAATTGAAAGATAAAACGGTAGCTCCTCTTATGGAACTGACTGAGGATGGTATCGTAAAGTCCATCAACGTGCCTTACAGCCAAAACAGTTCTGCAAAGAAGAATACTCCGACCGCTCCTGCCGGGCAGGTGAGCGCCAATCCCCGCGACTTCTTGACCGAAGAGATTCTGATGGCAAACTCCACCGCTAAGATGGCGGAACTGGTAGCCAAAGAAATCTATAATATCCGTGAAAGCAAAAACGCATTATTACGCGGACAGGCCGACAATATGCCGTCGGACGGCGCACAGCTCAAAATCATGATAGACAATCTGAACTTGCAGGAAGAAGCCATGACAAAAATGTTCTCCGGCATACGGGAAAAAGAAGAAAAGACATTCACCGTACGCCTTACACCGGATAAAGAGTTCAGTAATGAAGTAGCTTTCCGCTTTTCCAAGAAACTGGGCGTGGTTGCCAACAACGATTTGGCAGGAACTCCGTTCTATATCAGCTTGAAAGACTTGAAAACGGTAAAAATACCGCAAGAAGACGGAAAGAAGAAAAAAGACTTGGAAGGAATCGCTTACAATGTACCCGGACAGGCATTGGTTACACTGACCGACGGAAAGAAGAAACTTTATGAAGGTGAACTTCCTGTCACTCAGTTTGGTATAATAGAGTATCTGGCTCCGGTTCTATTCAATAAGAACTCGACTATCAAAGTGTACTTTGACCCGAATACCGGAGGATTGCTTAAAGTGGATAGAGAAGAAGGAAAATAGAAGGAACACATTATCCATATAATTTTCTTCTCTTTACTCAATCGACTTCATTAACTTTATAAATCCGTCTTTCTGCATCTGAGAAAGATAGATAGTGATACGCGACTCGTAGCCCGCTTCATGATGGAAGTGGTCTGCGAGTTTCTCTATAATCTCACGTACCGTACGTTTCCCATCTATCAGTTCCCATACAGCCGTACCGTGTTCCTCCAAATATATCCGACGCTCTTTCGACATCCCTTTCGGTACAAGAAAGCGTTGCATCCACGAATACTTAAAACGGGGAAAGGAGAGCACAATAGTCTCCCCTTCCCGTTCTGCTGTTATATGTTCACTGCGACAGGGAATAACCTCTAACAGGTTTGTTTTCTCTTTGGCAGCCATCGTTTTTATTTCTGAATATTTGCTTCTTCCAAACCGTAACCTTTCTTTCTGTTCTCTGCTTTCAACATCAAAGCAATGATCAAAGCCAATATGCCAAAGAGAGCAAAAATACTCATCGGCAATGTATAGTCATAGGTTTGCGCGCCATCTACTACCGGACCTTTGCAATAAGAATTCAGTACCCATCCGATCAACAAAGGCACACCCATCAATCCCCAATTCTGTACCCAGAAGATCAAGGCATAAGCCGTACCCAATTGTTTTTCCGGAATGATCTTCGGAACAGAAGGCCACATGGCCGAAGGTACCAATGAGAAAGCAAATCCCAAGATAATCATGATAATCGTAGCAAACCACCATACATTCAGGATAGGCAGAGCGAACATGGTATGCACGAATATCAACATGACAGATCCGATAACCATCAATGTAGCCCCCTTACCGATACGGTCATACAAGGAACCGAACAGCGGTGTCAACACAATAGCGCCGATCGGCAGCAGCCCGGGAATAGTTCCCGCCAATTTCGGGTCCACGCTATACTTCTGAACCATCAAATCGGCGGCATACTTGATGAACGGGAACACAGCCGAATAGAACAGCACGCACAGAAGGGCAATCAACCAGAATCCCTTGTTGGTAATAATATACACAATATCTTTCATACGGAACGGCTCTTCCGGTTCCAATCCTTCCGCATCCAACGACGCATCCAGTTTCTTATCGTAGAAAGTATAAATGAAGAAGGCGATTGTACCTACACACAACATTATGAGACAAAACAAAATAGGAGCAGGAATATTGGTATGGAACGCACCGCCTTCGTCCGTATATCCGAAGAAGTCCGCCAAAGGAACAGTCATCACCATGGCCAAAGTCGTCCCGATACGTGCCGTAGCCATTTCAAGTCCCATAGCCAACGCCATTTCTTTACCCTTAAACCATTTGACGATAATCTTGGAAACAGTGATTCCCGCAATCTCGACACCTACACCGAAGATGGCATATCCCAGTGCAGCAAGAGTCACTTGAGTCTTGAAGCCGAAAAGCATGGCGCCTTCGGGGAAGGTAGTAGAAATGGCGTAGTATTTCAATCCACAGCCGAATACCATCAACAGACACGCCCCCATTCCGGTAAAACGGACCCCCATCTTATCCAGAATGATACCGCCGAAGATCAACATCAACAAGAATACGTTAAACCAGCCGTATGCACTTGTGAAGAAACCGTAATCAAGGCTATCCCATAATAATTCTTTTTCAAGCATGGGTTTTAGCGGAGACATTACGTCAGTGAGGAAATAGCCGCATAGCATAGTAAAAGCGACCAATGCAAGAACACTCCAGCGTAACACTGCGGAGTCATTCAATTTCTTTTTTAATTGTTCTGTCATTGTTATATTTAAAAAGTGATTAATAATCTAAAACAATTAAGCGCGGATTACACTGACCACCCGGAACATTGAGAATCCGTGTAATCCGCGTAATCCGCGCCTAACAATATGTTAATGTGACAATATGCTAATATGCCAATGTACTGCGAAACGCCGAACGAAAACTGGCATAACGGCAAATTATTAATTATTCTGCTGCAGGAGCAGGAGTTTCAGTAGCTGGCGCCGGAGTCTCGGTAGCTGGCGCATCAGCAGCAGGAGCTTCTGTTTGCGGTGCAGCTGTACCTGCGGGCAAGTTATACGGGTTAGTCTGTTGTTCCTTCTGTGCCTGTTCCAACACTGCGTCTGTAGCAACAGCCGAACTAGGAACCACATAAGCGGTAGCAATGCTCATTACAACCATAAAGATAGCCAAACCCCATGTTGCTTTTTCAAGAAAATCTGTAGTCTTGCGCACGCCCATAATAGCGTTAGATGAAGAAAAACCGGAAGCAAGTCCGCCTCCTTTTGAGTTCTGAATCAGCACGATGAAGCACATCAACAGGGCTGCAATCACCATTAAGATAACGAATAATAAGTACATTTTTAGTTATTTTGAATTAGCGTTAATAATCAATTTCTCCAAAAATCTGATTTGGTCTGCAAAGTAAGCATTTTTTTTTGGATATTTCAAGCTTAATTTTTTAATTATTTCAAGAGCTTTTGAATATCGTTGCTGTTTAACATAGATTTTAGCCAAAGTTTCTGTAAAACAGCTATCATCCTCCTCTTCTTCCCCACTCACCGTATTCGATTCATCACTCATTGCATCCGATTCCTCCCGCAAAGGTTTTATATGCAACGGAGCGTCGCTTTCACTCTTTTCTATGAAATCATCAATCAGTTCAAATCCCTTTAGCTTAGGCGCTTCTTCCATCGATTCATCCGTTCCGGGAGTCTCCTCAAGCAGATAGGAAGTATAGTCCATCGAATAGTCGAAGCCGGTTTGGGCGGTCACTTCCTCCGGTGCCGTAGCCAGGAAAGCGTCAATCAAAGCCAATGTACGGTCTACCGAAGGCTCATCTTTCAGAACCTCAGTCAAAGGAACTCCTTTTTTCCGCGACTGAAGCTCGAAACGGCTGCCTTCAATCAGTTGAAACAACTTCCGTCGGTCGGCTATATAGAGAACGGCCTTTCGCAGTTCCCCGCCGAAACTGATATCATGGAGAATATACAGATTTTTGAGATACAACAGACGAAGCGACTGAAAATACGGATACCTCGCAAGCAGATTGCGCAACTCGTACAAAGTATCCCTATTCAGCGTCTCCGGATGCTGAATCCATTGTTGAAAGTTAACAGAAGTCATTTATATTACCAGTTTGCTACGGTTGCATTGAATATTTGGTCGGTGATCTCTTTTGACATTTCAGCTATCAGCCCGTCCTGCACGGCAGTCAGCAATTGGCTGGAGTCGTAGGTACGGAAAGCGGAGAACTGCTGTTCAAAGTCTTCGGCATGATTTGTGTTGTTGACAAAACGGACGTTCACCGTGATGGTCAGCTTCGTTTCCGAAGAATAACCATCGGCGGACACCGCCTGGTTATACTGATTATATCCCGTGATCTCACCGTCAATCTGCAAGTCCGCATTCTGATTCGGCTTCAGCAATTGCAGACGGGTCTGGCGGATAAATATATCTTTCAGGTCTTCATTGAACTTCGTCGCCAACGGGGCATACACATACTCCGACTTTATCGGGAAATCGGCAATGGAAATCGTCTTCACCTTATCATAGTTGATAGATGAGCCGTTAAACTTATAGGAAACAGTGCACGCGATGACCGCCAATGGCAAAACCGCCAGCAGCAGAGGGCGTGTTATCTTTTTAATCCAAATCATATTCTTTTATTTTTCTATAAAGTGTACGCTCGGAAATGTTCAAATCCTTAGCCGCACTCTTCCGTTTTCCATGATGTCTCTCAAGTGCTTTGCGTATCATTTCTTTTTCTACTTCATCCAGCGACAGGGACTCTTCCACATATTCTTCCGTGTCCTGAATATCGTCATCATCTTTGCAGACAGCCGGTTGCTGCACCGGATGAATAATGGCAGGAACCGAAGGTTGCGCCGTCACTACCGGAGTGGCAACCACCGCACTGACCGGGCTTACCTGTCCGGCACGTTCAGCCATCAGATTGTGCACCATCTTTTTCAGTTCCGCCACTTCCTGCCGCATATCGAACAGAACGGAATAAAGAATCTCCCGCTCGCTTTCAAAACCCTTGCTCTCACGTGTACCCAGCAATGCGGGAAGACGTTGTGTATTCTGCGCGGGAAGATAAGTCTGCAAGATGGCAGCGTTAATCTCCCTGTTAGTTTCAATAATCGAAATCTGCTCGGTGATATTCTTCAACTGGCGCACATTTCCCGGCCACGGATAGGCCAGCAATTCTTTCTTTGCGTCTTCCGTCAACTGAATGGCCGGCATTCTGTATTTCTCTGCAAAGTCGGCGGCAAACTTACGGAACAACAGAAGTACATCGTCTCCGCGTTCACGAAGAGGCGGTATCTGGATAGGCACGGTATTCAACCGATAGTACAGGTCTTCACGGAAACGTCCCTCCGCAATGGCTTGCGTAAGATTGACATTGGTAGCCGCCACAATACGCACATCTGTCTTTTGTACACGTGACGAACCGACTTTGATAAACTCACCGCTCTCCAGCACACGGAGCAGCCGCGCCTGAGTAGGCATGGGCAACTCCCCTACTTCATCAAGGAAGATTGTCCCTCCGTCGGCTTCTCCGAAATAACCTTTCCGCTCGCCGATCGCACCGGTAAACGCGCCTTTCTCATGTCCGAACAGTTCGGAATCAATTGTGCCTTCCGGAATCGCTCCACAGTTGACAGCGATATACTGTCCGTGCTTCCTCCGGCTATATTGATGAATAATCTGCGGGAAACTTTCTTTTCCGACACCACTTTCTCCGGTAATCAACACAGACAAATCGGTAGGAGCCACTTGAATAGCAATATCAATGGCGCGTGATAAAACTTCGGTATTACCAATAATACCGAAACGTTGTTTCACTTGTTGTAACTCCGCTCTTGTCATTACTCTTTTACTCTTCGTCTACTGTATCCAGTTTCAGTTTGTCACTATCATCCCGTTTCTCGTAATACTGTTTCCGCAACGGATTCGCACGGGCCGCTTTTTCCCGCTGACGATTGCGGAACACATCAATGGCAACATAGACTGCCTGACGGAAAGAGTCTTCACTCGCCAGCCCCTGCCCTGCAATGTCGTATGCCGTTCCGTGTGCCGGAGAAGTGCGAACCACCGGCAATCCAGCCGTATAGTTCACTCCGTCGTCCATTGCCAGTGCCTTGAACGGAGCCAATCCCTGATCATGGTACATCGCCAGAATACCATCGAAATGAGTATAATTGCCCGAACCCATAAAACCGTCGGCCGCATAAGGACCGTAGCACAGAATTCCTTTTTCTTCCATTTCCTTCATGGCAGGAATGATCACTTCCTGTTCTTCCATTCCCAGCAAACCACCGTCACCGGCATGAGGATTGAGCGACAGTACTGCAATGCGCGGAGCACCGATACCGAAATCCTGTTTCAGGCAACGATGAAATATCATCAGCTTCTCTTGAATCAATTCTTTGGTAATCGTTGTCGCAATCTCCCGGACAGGGATATGCGTTGTCACCAAAGCCACACGGAAATCATTCTTCATCAGAATCATCAATGACTTATTGCCATTGCCCAGCCGTTCCTCGATATACTCGGTATGTCCGGGAAATGAGAACTCTTCCGACTGAATGGTATGTTTATTGATCGGTGCCGTTACAATAACGTCAATCAGCCCCTCACGATATTCTTCGATGGCACGCTCCAATGCGCCCAATGCAGCTTTACCGGCTTCAGGATCCGGTTTGGAGAATTCCACTTTTACCTCATCATCGGTACAGTTCACTACACTCAGCCGGTTGTATCCCGCTTCGGAAGCACTGTTGATTATACTGAAATTAGCCTGAACATCCAATGCTTTCCGGTGATAGGCAGCCACTTTCGGCGATCCGTAAATAATCGGAGTGCACAACTCCAGCATAGTAGGATCCGAGAAAGTCTTTAAGATCACTTCATAACCTACCCCGTTTATATCTCCTTGGGTAATGCCGATTCTTATTTTGTTATCTTCCATGTTTTTATTTATTAGTTTGTTCCGCTTCCTTAGTTTCCTCTCCCAATGGAATCTGGTTCTGCTGAACTTCGTTCGGAAGTTTCAGCGTGTACAGAGAGGCTTCCATCTGGCGAACCAGGTTGCGTTTCATTTTATCAGGTGAATAGACAAATATTTCTGCTGTAATGATTCGTTGGTTCTTCTCGTCAAGACGGGTATGCGACACATACGGACCACCCATAAAGTCACCCTTCATGCGCCACAGCCCGCGCGCTTCCATCGTGTAGCTGTTCTGCACATTGATGGGGCGGACATCCGTCAGCAAGCTGTCGGTTGCCATATAAACGCCTTCCTTGAATCCGGGAATGTTGGCTTTCATCACAGAGTCACGTTTATGGACAAAATATTCTTTGGTAAACGTATCCTTATCTGTATAAGGATAAGAGTACATCACGAAGTTACGGTCGGCAGTACCGGTATTGGTAGAAGCCCAGAAGAAGTCTTCCCCTGTCTTTGAATTAGTCAGCTCGGCAGGCAGCCAGATATCGCAACCGAACAAGCTGTCCACCTTGTTTGAAATAAAGTTGCTGTGCTTCTTTTCGAGCGAAGTGATCTGGCGGTTCATTTCCGCACGGGTGAAGAAATTGATAATCGTCTGTCTGTTCTCCTTCACAAACTTCTCGAACTCTTCTTCGTTCGGAGCCTGGATAGTCAATATCATCTGCGGATTGGCATACACATCTTTCGCATATTTGAAAGAGGCCTTTGTATATATATCCTGTATATCTACAATAATAATGTTGCGTATCAACTTCAGCGTAGAGTCATAATCTTTGGGTGAAGTGTACATGATACGGAAAGAAGGTTCCGATTGCGGCAATCCGGGCATATCGGAATCGAGTGCATCATGCAAAGCTCTTCCTGCCGCACGATCCCAAACACCGTGGTCTACTACTACCAAAAGCTCGTATGCACGTCCACTAGAAGTGTGGTTTCCTTTCAGACCACAAGAAGCAAAGACAAAGGTTACCAAAGCAATGCTCAAATAAGAAAAGTACTTTTTCATGATGTTCGGTTTTATATATTAACTCTTATTATTTTCCTCCTGTTTCGCTGTTGACAACATACCGCAAGCTGCAAAGATATCTTCACCCCGCGAAGCACGGATCGTAGTGAAAAGCCCGTGCGATGTCAGGTAATCGCGGAAACGGGTCATCGTATCCATATCCGCTCCCTCAAGGTTTACACCCGGTATGGCATGAAAACGAATCAGATTGATTCTGCAATCCAATCCGCGAAGGAGCTTCAGCAACTCTTTGGCATATATCTGCGAATCATTGAGTCCTTTAAAAACAATATATTCAAATGAAAGTCGACGCTGTTTGCTAAAATCATAGTTTTTTAACAGTTCCACCATTTCGGTAATAGAGAACGCTTTTTCCGCCGGCATTAACTCGGAACGCTGGACCGCCACCGGAGAATGCAGGCTGATAGCCAAATGGCAATCGCTTTCTTCGATAAACCGCCGCAGTCCTTTCCGCAGTCCTACTGTAGAAAGAGTGATACGCTTCGGACTCCATGCGTAACCGTAAGAGGCGGTCAGCACTTCCAATGCCTTAAGTACTTCATCGAGGTTATCAAGCGGCTCGCCCATCCCCATCATCACTACGTTGGTCAGTTTGTCACGTTCCGGCAATGAATGGATCTGATTGATTATCTGATTGGCAGTCAGATTGGCGGTAAAGCCTTGTTTGCCGGTCATACAGAACTTACAGTTCATCTTGCAACCGACCTGTGAAGAGACACATAACGTCGCCCTGTCGTCATCCGGAATATAAACTGATTCAACAAAATGGTTATCGCCCACTCTGTACAGATACTTCACCGTGCCGTCCACAGAACGCATTTCATCCACAGGAGGGAATACTCCTACCTCATAGTTCTGTTTAAGTAACTCACGGTGTTTCAATGACAAATTAGTCATCTCATCAATCGAGGTCACCTTCTTTTCGTAAAGCCAGGACGCAATCTGCTTGGCAGCAAAACCGGGCATTCCCAGTCTTTTTGCCAATGCTTGAAGCTCTACGAGGGTCATTCCTAAAAGGGGATATTTAGACATTCTTCTTTCTGTTGATGGTTTATATCTGCAAATGTAAGGAAATAAAGTCGATTTCCGTATAGTGATAATGTAAAAGTTAACAAAATTCGCTTATTCACCACAGAGTGCACAGAGGACACAGAGAAAAAAATCAGGCATAAATTATACGTATTCTTCTGATACATATAATTTATGCCTGATTATATAATAACTTCGAGTTCTCTATGTTCTCTTCACATCTCTATATTCTTTTCACCCTCAGTGTCCTCCGCGTCCTCTGTGGCGAAATAAGTTAGAAGAACAGGAAGCGTGTATCCTTTACATTTGCTTTCAGATACAAGTCGTTCATCAGACGGCTGGCGAAGCGAGCGTGCATATTAGCCAACGTAGCTTCTTCCGTTTTCGCGTCAAATGTCTCGTTCAGTTTGTCCTTGCCGTAAACTTGCAATACAAATACTCCGGCATTACCTTTGATAGGTGTGCTCAACTTGTTCATTTCAGCAACAGAAGCATAGGCGCCTACCAACGGTTCACTGCTGCGCAATGCGGAAACATAAGCAGGAGCGGCGAAGGTAACCATCTTCAAAGAATCGCTTACAGCGTTAGTCATAGACTTGTATTGGTCGAATGAAGTGGCATTTGCCGATTTCATATCCGCCATAATCTTTTCAGCCTTCTTGTCTTTTACGATTTCAGCTCTCAACTGATCCTGTACAGACTTCAAAGAGCGGTATCCTTCCGGTTTGATGCTCACCAAGCCTACAACCATCATGTGATCGCTTTCGCCACATTCGTACAGGCCGGAAACTTCACCCGGTTCAGCTTTATCAAATGCCCATCTCAAAGCTTCTTTAGTACCTCTCACGCCACCGATACCGTGTTCAGAGCTGTTCAAATCTGCTCTGTCAAGCAATCTGTATCCGGCTTCTTCAGCGTTAGCCACCATCTTCTCAACACTGGGATTGGCTGCGATAAACTGGCTGAAATCATTGTAAGCACGATTGTAAGTTTCTTTACTGAACTCTACTTCACGCTTGACAACAGCTACTTTATATTTGTCTTTTACAGCTTTCTTGTTGGTTACTTGCAGAATTACGTTTGCTTGTCCCATCGGTAAGTTCACCAATTCGTTCACACCTGTATTGTTGATGGCAGAGATGAATTTCAGGTTATCACCGTCGATCTGCGCACCTTCGTACTGAGCGGCAGTTAACCAATTAGAATCACCGGTCTGACCGTATTTTTTAGCCAGCTCCACGAAGTTGGCGCCACCTTTAATCGCATTGTAGATACTGTCTGCCAATGTCTTTGTTTTCAACGCGTCTTCCACGTATACCTGAATCTGGCGGAATTCGACAGAGTCGGCAACGGCAGCCTTAGCAACAATCTTGAAAGAGTTGATTGTGTTATCGGCACCATTGTAGTAAGGACCGTATACCGCACCTACGGAAGCAGAGTCCAAACGTGCCACTACATCCGACGGGAAAGCAGTCTTGTTATAGAACAAGTCTACGTACGGAGCATCCGAACCTACCGAGCGGATAAAAGAAGTGTAATCGTCTGTTGTAGTAGCCAACTGAGCAGTTGCCTCGTCCACTTCTTTCTGGATAGCAGCTCTGTCCTCAGGGCTTGCAGTCACCTGTACATCGATGTACTTGATGTCACGAGTTTCCTGATATTGCTTGAATTGTTCTTTCTTCTTGTTATACAGTTCTTTCAGTTCCGATTCTTTCACAACGATTGTAGAATCTACTACTGAAGAGTAAGGAATGCCTGCCAGCAACACATTGTATTGATTCACTCTTGCGTCGAAAGCGTCCTGAGCCTCTACCGGGTTAGAAAGAAGAGCTTTAGCGACCAAAGCCTGGTATTTTTCAGCCAAACGGCTTTGAATCAAAGTTTTCTGAATAAACGACCAGTATTTATACATATTATTGTATTGTTCGGCATACTGTGCCGGCATCTGTGATTCGTTCATCTTAGCATATTCAACAAGGAACTTATTCAACATATCCTTATCGAAGTTGCCTGTTTGCGGATTTTGGAAAGGAGTCTGTCTCAGCAGAGGATGCACACCAGCTTTCAGAATATCCTGAATTTCAGCAGTGGAGACAGTGAGCCCCAAAGCTTTTGCTTCCTTTTCGATCAGTTTATTGTTTACGTATGAACGCCATACTTCATCACGCACCTGGTTGGTTTGTTCATCGTTCAAGGCGTTCACTCCACGCATGAGTTTCACCACTTCGGTATATTCTTCCACCAAATTCTGATACTCCTGAGCGGAAAGAGCGTCTCCGTTCACCTCACCTACGTCATGCGCCTGATGCGGCTGCATCACTTTCCATGCGTCACCCGCAATGAAAGCAAACAGCGCCAAGCCGATAACAATCACCAATAGAGGTCCTTTCGACCTAATGTTTTGTAACGTTGCCATTTTGATTAATACGATTTATGTTTATTATTATTTCTTTCTTTTGTCGTTTTAGCGCACGAAGATACAAAAAATGCTAATATGCTTCTATTTATTAGCTAAAAATTTCTTGATTATCGTCATTATTCCAAGACTTTTAAACGAACAAGTTCGATTTTCGTCGCCGTCACCTTGATTATCTTGAATTGATAACGTCCGATCTGAATCACTTCATGTAATTTCGGGAAGCTCTGATATTGGCTCAGGATCAACCCTCCTACCGTCAGATAATCATCCGATTCGGGCAGGTCGAGTCCGAACGTCTCATTCACCTTCTCTATTTCCAGACGGGCGGCCAGCACATACTCATGTTCGTCTATCTGCTTGCAGATATAGGAGGTATTATCGTGCTCGTCCTCTATATCACCGAAAATCTCTTCCACCAGGTCTTCCAAGGACACAATGCCGGACGTGCCGCCAAATTCGTCTACCACTACGGCAATCGTCTTCTTCTGCTGCATAAACAGCTTCATCAGCTTATGTGCCGACATTGTTTCAGGCACAATCGGCACTTGCTTCACATTGTCGTGCCAGTCTTTCGGGGCACGAAACATTTCCGAAGAATGGATATAACCGACTACATTGTCGATATTCCCGTCGTATACGATTATCTTAGAGATACCGGACTCTATGAAACGGTTTTTCAGTTCGTCCAACGAGGTTGTCAGATCGACAGCTACCACCTCCGTACGCGGAACAATGCAGTCGCGTATTTTTATATTCGAGAAATCAAGCGCGTTCTGAAATATTTTTACTTCCGTATCCAACTCTTCTTCATTCTCGGCATTGTCGATACTACTCTGTACAAAGTAATCCAGATCGACTTTTCCGAATGCGATATCAGACGCTTCCTTATTCACCTTCATGCCAAAAATGCGAAGGAACAAACAAGACAGTCCGGAGGATAATTTGGAGACGGGATACAAAATAATGTAACAGACAATAAGCGGAACGGCAAAAACGTTCAGTACCAGATTGGGATTGATCTTGAACAATGTTTTCGGCAAAAACTCTCCGGTTACCAGGATGATTAAGGTAGAGATAACGGTCTGCGCCAGTACCATAAGGAAGTGATTTTCTATGAATCCCGACAATAAATTGTCTCCGATAATCTGTGCCATCAGAATACCGTAGATAACCAAGGCTATATTGTTGCCCACCAGCATAGTGGAGATAAACTCATTCGGATTCTTGAAAAAGACAGACAGGATGCGGGAAGTGACTCCCCCTTTGCGTTCCATTTCAAAGCGCAGTTTGTCTACCGAGACAAAAGCTATCTCCATTCCCGAAAAGAAGGCGGAGAAAACCATAGTGATAATTAGAGAGATATAAATATTCATAGCTTATTTCACAGAATCTTTTTTCACGGAATCCGGCAAGGCTTTCAGTTCCGGCTGCGTGGTGCCCGCTTCATCATCCACATAAAAAATACCCTCTATATTGTGAATGGTGTAAACTGTCATTTGCTGGTTGGAGTCGAAGCCATGTCCGGTGATAGTACGGTCCGGCTGCTGAATACGTATAAACTTGTCAGAATACACCTTCTGGGTAGCTTCGTTCCAATATAACAATTCCGTATTGAAACGTTCGCCTTTCCGGTTCTGTATATCTACGTTCCCTATCAGCTTCCAAAGCCTTTCTTTGTCATAGTAGTAGGCAGTATCCGCTTTGATACTGGCTTCTATATGAAAGATAGAGTCAAACTGTTCCAGATATACTCCTTTTTCAAATGCCCAATAAGAAGGTTTCTTTCGGTCGAACACCTGCCACTCTTCCGTATTCACTCTATAACGTGTCACTCCGGAATCGGATATAAGGGTAGTGACCCCTAGCGTACTCATCATCGGAAGAGAATCCCGTTCAGTGATAGCTTCACCTATCGCTTTCGACTTGCCGCCACAGGAAGGAAATAAAAGAAGCATAACAATTGTCCCCAGGACAATTGTTATGCTCATGCTTTTATGCAATAAACGTTTTCTTCGTTTTCGCAACATACATTTATCTAATCGTTGTAGTCTCTCCGATCCAACCGCCGATAGTGATGCGGTCACCGGCTTTATAACCTAACATGAAAAGGTCTTTAGCCTGCGGAGTATGAGCAGAATATCTGCCAATCAACTTGTTCGCTTCTTCAGCCACACTAGGATCTACCGCCTTTGCACGTTGCAGTTTGTCAATCACTGCAAAATAAGTACACTTGTTCAGAGCGGATTCATCGCTCCAGTTAGGACTCATCGCATAAAGGTTAGCTATCAGAATGTAAGGAGCACCATAATTTTCGTTGAAGCTGATGGCCTTCTGGCAATAAGATCTAGCCTGAGACAGTTTCTTGGCGGAAGCCAATACCGCTGCTGCCGCATACGCCTTTTCTGCTTTCTTCAAATTGTCAGTCTCCAAGTTCACTGCTTCGTCAAAGAACTTCACAGCACTGTCGATATCACCTTTCTTGAATGCCTGATATGCACATCCTGTGGCAGCTTCGGCAGTAGGTTCCATTTTATAAGCATAGAATGATGCCTGCAAATATGCTTCACTTTCAGTACATTTCATCATTTTCATAATATCAATGACTTTCTTCAAGTATGCCAGATCCGTTTGATTAGCTTCCACCTTCGGTCCGTAAATACCTTGCAATGATTCACAATCGGCAGTTCCGCTATTAACGAACAAAGCGACCAAGTTATCTTTGATACCCATATAGGCTTTCTTCTTTGATTCCTTAGTCTCGGCAGCAATAGCTGCATCTGCATACTCGGAAGCAGCCAGATAATCCTGAATGAATTGTTCCTTATGAGTAGGATCCGCTTTTAACTTATCCAATGACATCTGCAAGAAATAGAACAAAGTAGCGGCAGCCGACTCACCTTTCACAGCGTTGACAGACTGGCCCAACCACTGATAAGCCTGATTAACGTCCAACTTCGGAGCAAAAGCGATATAATCTACAGCCTTGATACCCAATGCTTCTTCAGGAGAAGAGACCTTTACTCCCTTAGCCAAGAAGTCAGGCGTATATTTGATACGCAAATCGTGCGTATTCATCAGTTCATTAAAATATTTCTGATAATCCGGATTGTTTCTGTCTTTGATTTGCCCCATCAAACCTTTCAGAATTTTATATCCGTCCGTAAAAGTATAGAAACGAAGCGTCGGGCAATTTTCCAACACAGCTTTCCATGGAGTATACGCATCTTTAAAGTTACCTGCACGCACAGCTTCATGCGAGATACTACTGTTTGAATTACAGTTCGCATCCTGTGCTACCACAGTAGTCGCCCCTGCTGAAAGGAACAACATAGCCACAAGCGTTTTAATCTTCATTGTATTTAATTTTTAGTTGTTATTATAAAGTCGTCTATTCTCTCTCACTTTGTTGCAACTAATTATTCTACCCGGCGCTTGAAGAACCAACGTTCGTTGAACGTCAATCCAATGCTCACACGGAAGATGTTTTCATTCACCATATTCGTTTCCAATCCTTTGACGCGGACAAACTGCCCACTTATACTGAGAATGGAACGCGAACGAGGAACAGGCAAACCGAAACCGGCAGTCACGCCATATTCGCGGGAAGCCTTTTCACCGTTGATTTTATAATACGGAGTCGTATAATAAGCTCCCAAACGATATTTAATATGGGCAAGATAAGAGCGTCCTATCAAATTAGGAATGTACTCCGCACCCATTGATATTTTATGACGGTCACAGTAAGTATATGTTTCATGCATATCATTGTCCACATCATCACCCTTATAGTTTACATCAGCCCATTTCTGAAGACTATAATCAACACCTACCGTCAAATGCCTATTATAATTGTAAGTAACTCCCACACCAAAAGAATTAGGCAATCCCAATGTTGCATCCAACTCATTGCTAACCGTTGTACTAGCCTGCGTGGTTACCGTTACATCGTTATTCAAATTATGCTTCGGCGAATAAACCGCACCGATTGTCACCGAATGTTTTTTGCCAAAGTCCTGCGTATACTGTGCGCCAAAATCCAACTTATAATCAGAAACAGACACAGCATTCTGTCTCACAAATGAATAAGAAGAAGATGTATTCGGATAAAGCATTGTCAATGAACGAGTGATATCTCCCCAAAAATAAGAAACATTGACTCCCAAAGACAAATTCTTTAAAACCTTCACTCCTACTCCCGCATACAACTGGTGCAACCCGCCATCTCCGGCAAGAGTCTTTGTATAGTCCGGCGTCGCGTCATTGGCGCCAGGTGTTGTTTCCGCAGTACCGCTATGACTTTCCGACACATTATATCCGACACTTGAGAAAGGCAATAGCCCCACACTCATTGCTATTCTAGGATGCAAGCGGAATTGCATTGCCAGATAGTCAAAACTAGAGTTCTTAGCGTTCAGCTTCACACCGCCGTTATTGACATTCATATTTTGCAGACTGACACCTCCTTCGAAAATGAAAGTCAGAGAGTCAATGGCTGTATACGAAGCAGGATTCAATGGATTGATCTGCGCTCCATCACGGAGTCCAAAAGCAATTCCTCCCATCGCCTTGCTATTTCCGAAACTTTGATCGGACAAATCGCCATAGCCATATCGTGTATAAGGAGAGTTTGTATTATTTTGAGCAATTGCCATTCCGGTAACCATCGTGAGCAAAAGCGCACATAGTGTGTGTTTAAATCCTACCATTATTATAGTTTAAAATTCTATTTAATCCTTTCAACACTAAAAATCTATCTGCAAAGATGATACTTTTTACGCTGCTATCAAAAGAAAATTCATCTCCACCCGTTAAAAAAACCAAAAGTTCAGGATATTTATGCTTCATAGACTCAATATAACCTGAAATTTCGTATTCCATCCCTTTTAAGACTCCGGCACGTATAGCCGTTTCAGTATCCCGTCCCATCGGGAGTTTGCGCCCGTTGGTATCCACCAGAGGCAAACGTCCGGTGAACTGCTGGAGCGCTTTGAAACGCATTTGCATACCGGGAGAAATATTACCGCCATGATACTGACCTTTCGAGTCAATGAACTCATAAGTAATACAAGTCCCTGCGTCAATGACTAATATATTTCTATGCGGGAACTGTTCATTCGCACCTACCACAGCAGCCATACGGTCGTATCCCAATGTTTCAGGAGTCTCGTACAAGTTGACCACCGGCAGAGGTGTCTCATGATTCAACCAGAGTAAAGGAAACGGCAAAGCAGCCAGATCCGCCAACACCCGTTCGTTCAAATCAATGACAGTAGCCACAATCCCCTGATTCACCGGATATTTGGCGCAAAGTGTTTTCAAGCAATCCAATGACTGATTGGATTCTGTGAGCACTTCCACCATCTCCCCGTCATTGAAGAGAGCGACTTTCGCCATCGTATTTCCTATGTCGATAATTAAATTCAATGCGTTTTTTATCTTTAGCGGGCGCAAAGGTATAGTAAAAAAAGAAAAGATGAAGCATACGAAAAGAATTATCTTATCAAAAACGTTGCAAACCATTGAAATATAAGTGATTTCACCATACTTGTATACTTGAAAGCTTTATAGATTTTCATACATTTGACAAGTTCCGATTAGCTATAATGAAAGCAAAATTAGCTATAAAGAGATGACCACTGTGCAGCACAGGGTATCTTGAGGGTAAAAGCCTATGATTTTCTTTATGTAATAACGTACACGGACGCAGGCGCGAGAGAACACGCTTTTTTTCTAATAAATATAATAATATAGAGAAAACAATAAGTAGTATACATCGATTCTTCGTATATTCGCCGCCGAATAAAAAGAATTTCCCCAAAAGAAACGTCCGATGAAACGATTTAATGACTTTTTCCGCTGTATGTCGCCGCTTGTGCTATTCATGTTGTTCTTTTCCACCACTGATGTGTCCGCAATGAAAAGCAACGGTCCGGCCGCAGACGGTCATGACTCCATCCGTATCAGCCTGCTGACCTGTGCTCCCGGCGAGGAGATTTATTCTCTGTTCGGACATACAGCCATCCGTTACGAAAATCCTTCACAAGGGATTGACGTAGTTTTCAACTACGGTCTGTTCAGCTTCAACACCCCCAACTTCATACTTCGCTTCTCTCTCGGAGAGACAGATTATCAACTAGGCGCAACCGATTATGCCCATTTTGCGGCAGAATACGCATTCTTCGGACGTAGCGTATGGCAACAGACTCTGAACCTGACCGAAAGAGAAAAGGCCGAATTAATCCGTCTGCTACAAGAGAATTATCGGCCCGAGAACCGGGTGTATCGTTATAATTTTTTTTACGACAATTGCGCCACCCGCCCCCGCGACAAGATAGAAGAAAGTATTGCCGGAAAAGTGATTTATCCCGCAAAACCGCAGGACGGCTCACGGTCTTTCCGCGACATCGTGCATCAATATTGCAAAGGTCATCCGTGGGCACGCTTCGGCATTGACTTATGTATCGGAAGCGAAGCAGACCGTCCTATCACACAGCGACAGATGATGTTTGCCCCATTTTATCTGATGGATGCTTTTGCCGGAGCGCAAATTGAGAATGACTCCATTCAGCGACCGCTTGCGGAAGCCGCCCGACTGATTGTAGACGCCACTCCCGGGACGGATGAAAGCGGCTGGATATTCACTCCGTTACAATGCGCCCTGCTTTTATTTATATTGACAGTCGGCGCTACCATCTACGGTATCCGTCGAAGAACCGGACTATGGGGAGTAGACCTCTTCCTTTTCAGCGCGGCAGGTATCGTAGGTTGTGTTCTTGCCTTTCTGGCTTTCTTTTCCGAACACCCGGCCGTCAGTTCCAATTTCTTATTGTTCGTGTTTCATCCCGGACAACTTCTCTTCCTTCCCTACATCATTTATTGTGACCGAAAAGGAAAGAAATGTTGGTATCTGACCTTGAATTTGATCGTTTTAACACTTTTTATAGTGCTTTTTCCGCTAATTCCACAAAGATTTGACTTAGCTGTTGTACCTTTGGCACTCAGTTTGCTGGTACGTTCAGTGAGCAACTTAATTGTGACATCTAAAAAGAAATAATGAAAGGATTACTGACTTCCCTTATCACCGTACTTACCTTCACCGGGCTACAAGCCCAGTCGTTGCCTGCCGCACCCAAGCTCGTGGTGGGACTAACGATTGACCAACTGCGTACGGACTACTTGGAAGCATTCTCATCACTTTACGGAGAGAAAGGTTTCAAACGCCTTTGGAAAGAGGGAAGAGTGTTCTATAATGCCGAATATACTTTCAGCGGTGTAGACCGCTCGTCTGCCATAGCCGCCATTTACAGCGGAACGACTCCCTCCATGAACGGAATCATCTCCAAGCGATGGATGGACGCGGCTACCCTACGTCCTGTCAACAGCACAGACGACACGGCTTTCATGGGGTACTATACCGACCAGACGTGTTCTCCTTCCAAATTATTGACTTCCACCATTGCCGATGAGCTCAAAATAGCGACTCAAGGCAAGGGGCTTGTATATGCCATCGCCCCCAAATGTGACGCGGCGATTCTTGCCGCCGGACATGCCGGGAACGGTGCTTTCTGGCTCAATCCCAACACGGGAAAATGGAGCGGAACAACTTATTACGGAGAATTTCCTTGGTGGGCAAGTCAGTACAACGACCGCCAAGCCGTCGATTTCCGTATTGCGAATATCGTATGGGAACCGGTATTTCCTCGCGGGATGTACACATTCTTGCCAGATTGGCGGGATATGGTTTTCAAATATAAATTTGATGACGACCGCAACAACAAGTACCGCCGTTTCATCACCAGCCCTTTCGTGAACGATGAAGTGAATGCGCTTGCCGAAGAAGCATTGAACAAGAGTTCAATCGGCATGGACGACATTACTGACTTATTGGCACTGACTTATTATGCCGGCAACTACGCACATAAATCCGTACAGGAATGTGCAATGGAAATGCAGGATACCTACGTGCGCATTGACCGTAGTATTGCCAACCTGCTCGAACTGCTCGATAGGAAAGTGGGCTTGCAGAACGTGCTCATCTTCGTCACTTCCACCGGATATACAGACAGCGAATCGTCTGATTCGGGATTATACAAAATTCCCGGAGGAGAGTTCTACCTCAACCGTTGCGCCGCTTTGCTGAATATGTATCTGATGGCTACGTACGGAGAAGGAAAGTATGTGGAAACTTATCACAACCAACAGATTTATCTGAATCATAAGTTGCTGGAACAAAAGCAACTCAATCTGACGGAAGTACAAGAGAAGTCCGCCGAATTCCTGATGCAATTCAGTGGAGTGAATGAGGCATATTCCGCCAACAGGCTTCTGTTGGGTTCGTGGACTCCGGAAATCCACAAAATACGTAACGGATATCATCGTAAACGCTCGGGGGATCTGGTAATCGATGTTCTTCCCGGATGGTCAATCGTTGACGAGAACAGCCACGAGAACAAGGTGGTACGCCATTCGTTCATCCCCTCACCGCTGATTTTCATCGGTCACTCGGTGAAACCGGCTATCATACAGACTCCTGTAACCATTGAACATATTGCGCCTACACTGGCTCATTTCATGCGTATCCGGGCTCCCAATGCCTGCAGCTCCGCCCCTATTACCGACTTGCGGTAAAAGTTTACTCATAAAAACAGGGTGCAAAACATAAATAAATCAGCATTTTAATGTAACTTTGCAGGGATTATCCACCATGGATCCCACAGATTCACTCAGATTGAAAAGAAAAATCTGTGTCCTGTATAAAAGATCCGTGAGAATCTGTGAAATCCGTGGTGCAAAAAAGATAAATAATAAACTAAATAATAGAACATGGGATTTAATGAATTTTTAAGCTCGATTTTCGGAAACAAATCCACACGAGACATGAAAGAAATCAAGCCCTGGGTGGAGAAGATTAAAGCTGCCTACCCGGAGGTTGAGAAACTGGATAACGACGCACTCCGCGCAAAAACGGAAGAACTCAAAAAATATATCCGCGAATCAGCAACTGCCGAACGTGCGAAAGTGGAAGAACTGAAAGCGAGTATCGAAAGCCTTGAACTGGAAGACCGCGAAGAAGTATTTGCGCAAATAGACAAGATAGAAAAAGAAATTCTGGAGAAATATGAAAAAGCATTGGACGAAGTATTGCCCGTTGCTTTCTCCATCGTTAAGGCAACTGCCAAACGTTTTGCCGAAAATGAAGAAATTGTAGTGACTGCCACGGAATTCGACCGCCAGCTCGCTACAACAAAGGATTTTGTACGCATCGAGGGAGACAAAGCCATTTATCAGAATCACTGGATAGCCGGTGGTAACGACACGGTGTGGAACATGGTTCACTACGACGTACAGTTGTTTGGTGGTGTCGTTCTCCATAAAGGCAAGATTGCGGAAATGGCAACCGGTGAAGGTAAGACATTGGTAGCTACCCTCCCGGTATTCCTGAACGCATTGACCGGAAACGGTGTTCATGTGGTAACCGTGAACGACTATTTGGCAAAACGTGACTCCGAATGGATGGGGCCTCTCTATATGTTCCACGGTCTGAGTGTGGATTGTATCGATCGCCATCAACCGAACTCCGACGCACGTCGTCAGGCATATCTGGCCGATATCACTTTCGGAACGAACAACGAATTCGGTTTCGATTACCTGCGTGACAATATGGCTATCAGTCCGAAAGACCTTGTACAACGTCAGCACAACTACGCGATTGTCGATGAGGTTGACTCCGTATTGATTGACGACGCACGTACTCCGTTGATTATTTCCGGTCCTGTGCCGAAAGGCGATGACCAATTATTCGAACAACTCCGTCCGTTGGTTGAACGTCTGGTAGAAGCGCAGAAGATATTGGCTACCAAATATTTGTCTGAGGCCAAGAAGCTGATCGCAACCGGTGACAAGAAAGATATGGAAGAGGGATTCCTCGCTTTGTACCGGAGTCATAAAGCATTGCCTAAAAATAAAGCGTTGATTAAGTTCTTGAGTGAGCAAGGCATCAAGGCCGGTATGCTCAAGACAGAGGAAATTTATATGGAGCAGAACAACAAGCGTATGCATGAGGTGACTGATCCGTTGTATTTCGTCATCGACGAGAAGCTGAACAGCGTAGATTTGACAGACAAAGGTGTAGACCTGATTACCGGCAACTCAGAAGACCCGACCTTGTTCGTACTCCCCGATATCGCCGGACAACTCTCGGAACTGGAGAATGTGCCGGACCTGACTAACGAGGAAAAACTTCAGAAGAAGGACGAACTACTGACTAACTACGCCATTAAATCGGAACGCGTACATACGATCAACCAATTATTGAAGGCGTACACCATGTTCGAGAAAGATGACGAGTATGTGGTTATCGACGGACAAGTGAAGATTGTAGACGAACAGACCGGACGTATCATGGAAGGTCGCCGCTATTCTGACGGACTGCATCAGGCTATCGAAGCAAAGGAACGCGTGAAAGTGGAAGCTGCTACGCAGACTTTCGCCACGATTACTTTGCAGAACTACTTCCGTATGTATCACAAGCTGTCCGGTATGACCGGTACTGCCGAGACGGAAGCAGGCGAACTTTGGGACATTTATAAATTGGATGTTGTGGTAATCCCGACCAACCGTCCGATTGCCCGCAAAGACATGAACGACCGCGTTTACAAGACTAAGCGTGAAAAATATAAAGCCGTGATCGAGGAAATCGAACAATTGGTTCAGGCAGGACGTCCGGTGTTGGTAGGTACCACTTCGGTAGAAATCTCCGAAATGCTGAGTAAAATGCTGACCATGCGTAAGATTGAACATAATGTATTGAATGCGAAGTTGCACCAGAAAGAAGCCGAAATCGTAGCGAAAGCCGGTTTGAGTTGCGCGGTAACGATTGCAACCAACATGGCAGGTCGTGGTACGGATATCAAACTAAGTCCGGAGGTAAAGGCTGCGGGCGGTTTGGCGATTATCGGTACAGAACGTCATGAGTCCCGCCGTGTAGACCGCCAGTTGCGTGGTCGTGCAGGACGTCAGGGTGACCCGGGTTCTTCTGTATTCTTCGTATCACTGGAAGATGACTTGATGCGTCTGTTCTCTTCCGACCGTATCGCAAGCGTAATGGATAGACTCGGTTTCCAGGAAGGCGAAATGATTGAGCATAAAATGATTTCCAACTCTATCGAACGCGCCCAGAAGAAGGTAGAAGAAAACAACTTCGGTATCCGTAAGCGTCTGTTGGAATACGACGACGTTATGAACAAGCAACGTACGGTTGTCTACACGAAACGCCGCCATGCGCTGATGGGTGAACGTATCGGTATGGATATCGTAAATATGATTTGGGATCGTTGCGCGAATGCCATCGAAAATAATGACTACGAGGGTTGTCAGATGGAACTGCTCCAAACGTTGGCTATGGAAACTCCGTTCACAGAGGAAGAGTTCCGCAACGAGAAGAAAGAGAAATTAGCCGACAAGACTTTCAACATTGCGATGGAGAATTTCAAACGCAAGACCGAACGTCTGGCCCAAATCGCTAATCCGGTTATCAAACAAGTATATGAGAATCAAGGACATATGTATGAAAACATTCTGATTCCTATTACGGACGGCAAACGTATGTACAACATCTCTTGTAACCTGAAAGCGGCTTACGAATCGGAATCGAAAGAGGTGGTGAAATCATTCGAGAAATCAATCCTGCTCCACGTGATCGATGAAGCATGGAAAGAGAATTTGCGTGAACTGGACGAACTGAAACATTCGGTACAGAACGCCAGCTACGAACAAAAAGACCCGTTATTGATTTACAAGCTGGAATCCGTAACGCTGTTTGACGCAATGGTGAACAAAATCAACAACCAGACTGTGTCTATCCTGATGCGTGGACAAATTCCTGTACAGGAAGCTCCGGACGAACCGTCCGCACGCCGAGTAGAAGTACGTCAGGCTGCTCCGGAACAACGTCAGGACATGAGCAAGTATCGTGAGAACAAACAGGATTTGAACGATCCGAACCAACAGGCTGCCGCCAACCAGGATACCCGCGAACAGCAGAAACGCGAACCGATTCGCGCCGAGAAAACGGTAGGGCGCAACGATCCTTGTCCATGCGGAAGCGGTAAGAAGTACAAGAACTGTCACGGAAGAAATCTTTGATCAATGAGGTAAGGAGCAGACGACAGAATTTGTACCCGGCGCTCCCTATCTTCCAATTATAAAAGAAAGCCTTAAACGGTTAAAAACTGTTTGAGGCTTTCTTTTGTTCTTTCAAAATAGTACTTTTGTTCAAACTACTAAATGTATTAAATTGTATTGACTATGGCAAAATCTTATTCATTGGCATTCGTTTCTCTGTTTCTATTGCTATTCGGCAGCTGTCAAAGTATAGAACAGATTTCCATTGATTATCTGCAACCTGCCGATTTGAGTTTTCCTCCTCAACTTCGTAAAGTGGCCATCGTAAATAATACAAGTAATGCACCGGACGATAAGCTGACTCCCCAAACTAAAAAATCGAAAGACAATAGAGTTGAAATAAGCCGTGCCATAGCTTATGCCAATGGCGATCCTAAGGTTGCGGCAGAAGCGATGGCGGAAGAAATAGCGCATCAGAACTACTTTGACGAAGTGGTGATTTGCGACTCTGCCTTGCGGACAAACGATAAAATCTCCCGTGAAAGTACACTTTCTCAAGAGGAAGTCCGCCAGCTAGCTTCCGATCTGAGAGTAGATCTGATTATTGCTTTGGAAAATCTGCAATTCAAAATAACGAAAACAGTACGTTACTTGGAGGAATTCGGGTGTTATCAAGGTGCAATAGATGCGAAAGTCTATCCAACGGTATCCGTATACCTGCCCGAACGGAGTAAACCGATGGCTACTATCCGTCTCAATGACAGCATTTTCTGGGAGGATTTCGGAATTTCACCTACAGAAGCCGCCGCACAAATCATCCCCACAAAAGATATGCTGAAAGAGGCTTCTGAGTTCGCAGGAACCGTACCCGTAAAATATATTGTCCCTATCTGGAAGAACGGGAAACGTTATCTGTATACCGGTGGCTCCGTCCCCATGCGCGATGCGGCTATTTATGTACGCGAAAATTCGTGGGACGAAGCATACGAACTTTGGAATCAAGCCTACCAATCGACTAAAAACGAAAAGAAAAAGATGCGTGCAGCTCTTAATATAGCTGTTTATTATGAGATGAAAGATAGTCTGGCAAAAGCGGAAAAATGGGCTACTACCGCTCAACAACACGCCCGGAAAACAGAATTGAAAAAGAATACCGGCAACAATAAAATCAATACCGACGAAGCACCGAATTACTTCTACATCAGCCTCTATTTAACCGAATTGAAGGAGAGAAACGCCCAATTATCCAAGCTTAAGCTACAAATGAACCGATTTAATGATGATTTTTAAAGAAATCGTGTATCAAATCTTATTTTTTTTATACCTTTGAGCTAACAAAAAGAAGGAATCCATGAAATTGAGCGAACAATCACTATCTATTATCAAATCGGCTATCCAAAAGGCAGTCGCTAAATACACCTGTAACTGTGAACAAACAGCAGTAACCGATATCCACCTCCAACCGGACCAGACTTCAGGGCAACTTAATGTTTACAACGATGATGATGAAGAATTAGCCAACGTCATGATAGAAGAATGGGCTACATACGACGGTGATGATTTTTTGGAAAATGTAGAACCTTCTTTGCGCAGTATCCTGTGCAGAATGAAGGAGGCGGGGGACTTCGAGAAGATTACCATCTTGAAGCCTTACTCATTCGTTCTGGTAGATGAAGAAAAAGAAACCGTAGCCGAGCTATTATTAATAGACGACGATACGATACTGGTAAACGATGAACTTCTGAAAGGATTGGATAAGGAATTGGACGATTTCTTAAAAGAGCTGTTAGAAAAATAAACTCCTTCACTAATTACAATTCTTTCTATCAAGCTGATTCGTTCCAGCGCTTAGATTGGAACGAAATATTCAATATTAAAAGTTAATTAAGAAGAAACAGCACTTATTGAATTAAAAACAGAAGGCATCCCAAATCTAATTGAGATGCCTTACATATACCAAAAGTATCAGAAAGTTATACCTTCTTCAAAGCCTCAATACTTTCTTTCAAAGATTTGATAATACTTTCCGCATCTGCCTGTTTCTTACGTTCCAATTCAAGAACAGCCGCCGGAGCATTATTAACGAATTTCTCGTTGCTAAGTTTTTTCAGCACTCCTTGCAAGAACCCTTCTTTGTGTTTGAGTTCCGCTTCCATACGGGCGATCTCCGCTTTCACATCAATCATATTCCCCAATGGAACGGCGAATTCAGTTGTTCCAATCATGAAGGAAGCTGCACCTTCCGGCTTGCTCTCCACTACTGTAAGAGAAGAAAGATTACACATCTTAATGATAACCGGATTCATCTTCTCTACCGGATGACTGCCTACAACCTGTAATTCAAGTTGTTCTTTCATGGCAATATTCTTCTGCAAACGAATACTGCGAACATTACTGATAATTTCCTTAGCAACCTCAAACTCTTGCAGGAATTTCTCATTCACTTCATTCGGCTCGAACATTTGGGTTACCATCAAGCTAGCCCCCGGTTTACGTTCACGCAGTTGCTGCCACAGTTCTTCTGTAATAAACGGCATGAAAGGATGAAGCATTTCAAGCAGACGTTCGAAAGAGCTAAGAACCATATCATAAATAAAACCATTTACAGGTTGCCCGTAAGCCGGTTTCACTATTTCCAGCAACCAAGAAGAAAATTCATCCCAGAACAGCTTATAAACCAACATCAACGCTTCACTCAAACGATATTTAGAGAAAAGATCAGCTACTTCAACTGCCGCCGCATCCAATCTTTGATCAAACCATTGAACAGCCAAATGCGCATCAGCGGGAATGGGAACGGACCCCATACCGTTTGTCCATCCTTTAATCAGACGGAAAGCATTCCATATCTTGTTGCAGAAGTTACGTCCCTGTTCGCAAAGGGCGTCGTCGAAAAGAATGTCGTTTCCGGCGGGAGCTGAAAGCATCATACCCATACGTACACCGTCAGCACCATATTTGTCAATCAGTTCGAGCGGATCAGGAGAGTTACCGAGCGACTTGGACATCTTACGACCCAGCTTATCACGAACGATACCCGTGAAGTAAACGTTCTTAAACGGCATTTTTCCTTCATATTCATAACCTGCCATAATCATACGGGCTACCCAGAAGAAGATAATGTCCGGTCCTGTCACAAGGTCGCTTGTCGGATAGTAGTATTTGATTTCTTCGTTGCCCGGGTTGTTGATTCCGTCAAACAAAGAGATAGGCCACAACCAGGAAGAGAACCAAGTGTCCAGGCAATCTTCATCCTGACGAAGGTCTTCCATTGTCAGGGCGGCATTACCCGTCTTTTCTTTTGCTTTTGCCAGAGCTTCCTCGGGAGTAGCGGCTACTACATAGCCACCTTCCGGCAGGAAGTATGCAGGAATACGATGTCCCCACCACAACTGACGGCTGATACACCAGTCTTTGATGTTTTCCATCCAGTGACGGTAGGTATTCTTGTATTTGGCAGGGTAGAATTTCAGATCGTCGTTCATTACCGGAGGCAATGCCATATCTGCAAAATGTTGCATCTTGAGGAACCATTGCATAGACAATTTCGGTTCGATCACAACGTTGGTACGTTCCGAATATCCTACCTTATTTGTATAGGCTTCTATTTTTTCCAGCAATCCGGCAGCTTCGAGGTCCTTCTCGATCTGCTTACGAACATCGAAACGGTCCATACCGATATACATACCGGCAGCTTCGCTCAATGTACCGTTGTCATTGAAAATATCGATACTAGGCAAGTTGTATTTTTCACCCAGCATATAGTCGTTTACATCATGGGCCGGGGTTACTTTCAGACAACCCGTACCGAATTCGATGTCTACATAATCATCCTCAATCACAGGAATGACACGGTTTACCAGCGGAACGATCACTTTCTTTCCTTTCAGCCATTCGTTCTTCGGGTCGTTCGGATTGATACACATAGCCGTATCACCCATAATTGTTTCAGGACGGGTTGTTGCAACAACCGCGTAGCGACCTTCCGGATCACCTTCTACCTTATAGCGGAGATAATACAGTTTTCCATGTTCTTCTTTGTAGATGACCTCTTCGTCCGAAAGGGCAGTCAGCGCTTTCGGGTCCCAGTTCACCATACGGACTCCGCGATAGATCAGTCCTTTATCGAACAAATCAACGAATACTTTGATAACGCTTTCGCTACGTTTCTCGTCCATAGTAAAGGCTGTACGATCCCAGTCGCAGGATGCACCGAGCTTGCGAAGCTGTTTGAGGATGATACCTCCATGTTCGTCCGTCCAGTCCCAGGCATGTTTCAGAAATTCGTCACGGGTCAAGTCGGTTTTCTTGATACCTTGCGCGGCAAGTTTGTTTACGACTTTCGCTTCAGTGGCGATGGAAGCATGGTCAGTTCCCGGCACCCAGCAGGCATTTTTGCCTTCCATACGGGCACGGCGAACCAAAATATCCTGAATGGTATTATTAAGCATATGTCCCATGTGCAACACACCGGTGACATTAGGAGGAGGGATGACGATGGTGTAAGGTTCACGACCATCGGGTTTAGAACTGAATAAATGATTGTCCAGCCAATACTGGTACCACTTTCCCTCCACATCAGCGGGATTGTACTTACTTGCTAATTCCATATTGCTTTATGTATATAATAGATTGTATATTCAGAAATAACGGGTGCAAAATTAATAATTTAAATTCAGCCCTTAACAGTTTTTCATTAAAAATAGAGGTATTTTTTCGCGTAACGTCTATTAAATGCATATTTTTGTTGACCAAAATCCGAATGAATGATAAAACGGTGGTTGAAAAACAGACATATAGTATTGGGAGTATTACTGCTTTTAGTATGGATGACGCAGTTGATTCCTGCCTTGGCAACCGTATATTCTCAAACAATCTACCCCTTTATTTCCTATGGTTTATCAGCTATTTCCAATCTATTCCCTTTTGCGATAGGAGATTTGTTTATCTTCCTCAGTATCGTAGGGGTTATCGTTTATCCTATTTACGGCCGTTTCCGCAAGAAACTGCCTTGGAAGAGAGTTTTATTACGTGACGGAGAATACCTGTTATGGATTTACGTGTGGTTCTATCTTGCCTGGGGACTCAATTATTCCCAAAAGAACTTTTATCAACGGACTGAGATTCCTTACACAGCCTATACGCCGGAGAATTTTAAAGAGTTTGTGAATGATTATATCACGCAACTCAATCGTTCCTATACTCCGGTGAATAGTATCAATCAGGATTTGGTGCGTGAAGAAACCGTACGAATTTATAATCAGCTGAGCGACAGCCTCGGGGTGCACCGTCCGCCACATGATTATCTCAAAGCAAAAACAATGCTGTTCACTCCGTTTATCTCGATGGTAGGGGTGACGGGCAGTATGGGGCCTTTCTTCTGTGAGTTTACACTGAATGGAGATTTGCTTCCCGCTAACTATCCGGCCACTTATGCTCACGAACTGGCGCATCTGCTGGGCATCACAAGCGAAGCGGAAGCCAATTTCTATGCTTATCAAGTCTGTACCCGTTCCCAAGCAATGGATATTCGTTTTTCCGGCTATTTTTCCGTACTCGGCCATGTATTGGGAAACGCACGCAGGTTGTTGTCGGGGGAAGAATACACTCAACTGTCTGAACGTATCCGCCCGGAAATAATTGAACTGGCAAAAGACAATCAAGCGTATTGGGCAGCGAAATACAGTCCGGTGGCAGGAGCGGTACAGGATTGGATATATGACCTCTATCTGAAAGGAAACAAGATAGAGAGCGGTCGGAAAAACTATTCGGAAGTGGTGGGACTGCTGATTTCGTATCGGGAGTGGGAAAGATCTCTTTAATGGATATCTCCGGTTAATAATCCTCACAATTAGAGCCTGTAAAAAACAAAGTTTAAAACAGGCTCTAACAAAGAACAATATTCCAATACATGATTTTCCTAAAATCAGGGGTGGAACAGACATTGAAGCTGTTCTTCCGAGAGTTCGTTTTTCGGATCAAATGACCTGCTATCCATATATTTCAACAAGCTATAACGCAGTTGACGGGATACAGGTCGTGTGTCCGAATTCTTCATAAAGTCTACGCTACAGACCAAAAGCCGTCCTTTGCCGACCCGAGCCTCGAACAACAGAGCCAAATTCCTATTCTTAAAAAAGTTGTCCATCATACAGATTATAGGTCGCAAATCAGCGTCAATTCTGTCTAATTCCATCACCGCAGCATGCTTGCAAATATCCCACCATTGCCAATTGCTATGCCTTTCCGTAGGAAAATGCACCAATGACGGATGGGTAGGATCGCAAAGTATTCCCATTGTCCCAACCTGTTTCGGAAAATGAAGCGGACTCCAAAACACGGGAACAAATTTTCCATTTATTCCATAAACAGCCTCCGGAGTCGGATTCAACAGCACCTTCTTTCCAAGCCGTAAAGCATCCTTGGCTTCCTCCAAATCCCTGGTATAGACGATGTCCTTCACTGCATTCGGCAATCGGGAAGGATATACCCATACATGCCAGCTGTTCTTCCACTCCCCCATTTCCAATGACAGAATCAACTGTTTCGCAACATCTATTTCCGATAAAGATATTGAAACGGCTCCCAAGGAACAAGCGTTGCCGACAGGTATGTTCCGAACAGGTAACGAACCTTCCTCAAAAGAAGTCCCTGCCATGTCTTTCAAACTCCACTTCGGGCACATCTGTTTCAGTTCTTCACTGCTGAAGTTAGCTGCCTCAAACATTACATCAAGTGTCTCATTATTCATATAGACAGCCTTTTCAAAACGGGCCAACGGTACTACCGGAGCACAAAACCGTCGGAATTCTTCAGCAGACACTATACCTTTACTGTCCCAAAATGCATCAAGGACTCCGACCAAAGACATACTTTGTCCGGGAAAATCGCGCAGTCCCAAAAGCTGGAATCCGCTGAAGCCAGGAGTTTTCAAAGCTCTCTCTATTTCTTCTTTATACAATAATTTGGCAAACATACCGCTGGCGGTCAAATAATCATCCGCCATGTCCAACCGTCCTTTTTTCTCCAAGTCTTTGGCTACCGCCTCAAGGCCCAACGGTAATAGACAACCGGTATATTTACCAATCCCTTTTAAATCCGGATATATGCCATACTGACCGACTTCATGCGCCACAACCGGTACGGTAAGACCCTCAATTGAAGCAGAGTAATCCTCATTGAAACAGATCGGTTTAGTATCAAAGATACCTTGTCCGCGTATCCATCCTTTCTTGGTCCATTGTGTCACCCAAAAATCATCATTGGATTCCGGCCACCGCCCATGCTTGTCGCCAAAAGAGAACGTAGTGGCACTATACAAACGACGTTTTCCGTCATTCTCCCTTAAATAGACGAGAATGTCATCCAGTACCTCATAATCCCCCTTAAGTTCGTTACCCAAACTCCAGAAACAAAAAGAAGGATGGTTTCCATACGTATTCATAATACGTTCTGCTTCACGGGACTGAAAAGCGATAATGCCTTTATCCGAACCTATCTTCAAATCCCACCACGGCAGTTCCACTTGCAAGTAGAACCCCATTCTGTCCGCGACACGGAAAGCTGCTTCCGGCGGACACCAGGAATGGAAGCGCAGATGGTTCAATCCATAATTACGGGCAGTACGAAAAACTTTCTCCCAGCCAGGTTCACCCGTAGGCGGGTAACCAGTCAACGGGAATACACAACATTCCAAAGTACCTCTGAGAAAAAGCCTTCTCCCGTTTATCTGTAACAGTGAGTGTTCGTTGGTAAGTTTACGCATACCGAACTGCTCGGTTCTACGCTCCTTTTTACCGTCTACCCGGAGAATTGCAACAGCCTCATACAAATTCGGCGCAAATTCATCCCAAGTCTTCATCTCATGTATAGGATAATCAAAACAGATCTCATTACCGACAACAGAAGACTTCCGAACCGGGAGCCTTTTACCTGCCGGTGTTTCCACAAAGAAGCGGAAATCGGGCTTCGAGAAAGACGCATCTTCACCGCCAAGACAAATTCTCACTCTTACTTTCTCATTGTCTACATCCGGAATCAATTCCATTGTTTCTATCCAGTTACGGTTCTTGACCGTCAATGCAATTTTCCCTACAACACCATTCCAAATCGTCTGAGACTGATTTGTATAGGCGTGTGACCAATTGGTAGCCTTGATTTCTTTTGGAGGACGGTTATCGATACGAAGCACCAACGTATTCTTCTTTCCGGGAAGTAAAAGCCCGCCTATGTCGAAAGAATGCGGAACAGACAAGCTCTCACCTGTATGATTTACAGGTTTACCGTTTACCCATATACGGGACTGCCAAATAACCCGTTCTAAAGTAAGAAATACTTGCTTCCCTTTCCAAGATTCCGGAACGTGTACTTCTTTTCTGTACCACGCCGCACCTACATAATCGTATTTCCGCTTCAATTGAGCAAATACACCTTTATCCATTACAGGCTTAAACGAACAAGGAATACCATACCCGCCTTCGCAAAGCGTTCCCGGTAAAACAATATGATCAGGAAAAGATCTGTCGGCCCATTTTTCAGTTACTCCAATATCCAAGCTGTCCAAGGCAACTTCCCACTCTCCGGCAAGGTTTATTTCTTGTGCCGACAAGGCACAAGAAATAAACCATAAATCCATTATGCACAAGAATGATTTTATAAATTCTACTTTTTTCATTAATTTCATTCCTTTTCCATCTCTGCAAAGAAAGCCTCAACTGCTTCTCTTTTTACAAAATAGAATTCTTTTCCACATACAGTCTTCTTCTCCATTAATTTGTAAAGTCCTTCGTACCCTTCGGCATCGACTCCAACCACTTGTTCTTGATAGTAATCAGAAGCCTTGCGCGCACCCGCATCTTCCGGAATGTCCGTGCAGTTCCCCAGATACCAGTTGTTCTCAAACAGTGCATCGGCTCCGTTCATGACGAACTTGTGCGGCTTGGTTTGATAAGGTGCATAAAACACGTTACTCCGGAATACAGGGTTCTTCACTAAAGCTCGTCCATTAGACGCCGTCACCAGGCTGAAGTCATAATCGTCTTTTACTTTGGTGGGAGAAGTGTGGATGATGTTATGATCTATCTGCGGATTTACGGCACCACCCGAAAAATGAATTAGGGCAGAGGGATCTTTCTCCTCTTTTTCAGGACGTATCCCATCGTTGATACTGATGTTATATCTTACTTTACTTTCCAACACACCGATATTATTGATATGAGTAGCGCTAGGATCATCGCAGAAAAGCACAAAACCACCATGATTGTTAGTGCTGTAATTGTATTGTATCACCGTGTTCCGGCAGTTATAATCGCAGTCAAAAGCCTGTCCGTCCGTCATGGCCTGATGACCGTCCACAAAGTTATATTGAATGGTCACATTGTCGCTGCTCCAAGGCCAGAACCCGGCTGCCGCCCTCCATTTCTTTCCCAACCACGGGCACTCCCTCATTACATTATACTCGACCAGCACACCGTCGCATCCCATTGGCAGGATACCGTCACCGGGTACTTTCTCCAACAGATTACCGCGAATAATGATATCACTATTTGGATACCAGTTCGCACGGTTGCAATAAGCGCTTCCCGAACCGCTCCAAAAGATGCCGTTACGGGTACAGTTGACGATGTGGCAGTTCTCGATAAGCAATTTCTCAAATTTCGTTTTTTTCTCCTTTCCTGTGTTGGAAAGCATGATGGCTCCACTGTATTTGTCCTTTGGAGCATGCTCCATTGTATAAGCTCCAGTGACGTTCTGCACAGTCAGTTCTCTAATGACAAGGCCTCTGGACGTACCATAATCTTTACATTCAATCTTCAGTCCTGAGCGCGAAGATAAGTATTCGCCTTTGTTTTCGATGGCAATGTGCTGCATCGTCACATAAGAAGAATTATAGATACGTGCAGCATACAAATCCATTTGTCTTCCCTTTACAAGAGGCTTTTCTTTCTCCTCTTCACCATACGCATCAATCACGACAGGCTGTTTTTTTGTACCTTCTGCCGTGATGTCCAACACCCCCTCAAAGGTCTCGCCTCTTTTTAAGAACAGGGCATCACCGGGCTGATACTTGAAAGTACTCGCTTTATCCAGGGTCTTCCACGCCTTTTCCGGAGAAGTACCTTCGTTCTCGTCGCTACCAGCCGTAGCATCTAAGTAATACGTTTTCGGGGTCTCATTTACCGTTTCTATTTTCCGGTATTCATAACTGTCTAGTCCATTCTCGCTGCATGCACACAATAAAGCAGCAAAAAGCATATTTCCGATACTCATATATTTCATATTTTTGTTTTTTATCAATTGAATAAATCATTTTCCTTGCAGGTTCACACTTCCTTTCAACCCCACATACGCATTAGGGACGGCTTGAAGCAACACACGCAAATCACATATTCCTTTCGTGGACGGAAAGTCCACCTTGAAGTCCTTTTCCTGAAGTTCGTCTTTCTTGCCCAGCAACTTGCCGTTCAGCCATATTTCCGCCTTTCCCGCCAAGTTCTTGAAGACCAGTGCTCCACCGCCCTCACGGTATTCCACGTAAGGAACAAACGTGGTGCGTACCATGACGTAACGCGCCTTATTGAGCTTGATGGATCTGCCCCGTCCGATAGTAATGGGCTGCCAGCTGTTCATGTCGTTGTCTGCAATCACACAGGTCACATCCGGCCTTTCCAACGAAAGCGGAGAGGCAGACCAGCTGCCCAGTGTCATAGGCGGATCTTCCGGTTGCACGAAGGGGAGGCAGTTCGCACGGCTCACCGGTATGGTTAGCCTAAAAGGCTTCAATCCGGATGCCGTAGCGGTCAGCACAGCTTCACCTACCGCCTCGTCTGCTTGCAAGATTACCTGCGCCAGTCCATTGAACAAACTCCGGCTATTTCCTTTTTCCGCTTCGTGGCAGTTAGGGTCCCCATTACCTAGTCCTATTATCCGGACAGGTCCTTCTACGGCAAATGTCACCTTCAAGTTGGCAGTAGGCACGGGACGTCCCTTCCAGTCAAGAGCTTCCACCGTCACGGGCATGGCATCCCTTCCGTCTCCCGACAAAGAAGTGCGGTAGGGTTGTAAACGAAGTGCCACCGGCTTGCCGGTTGTTTCCACCTGCGCACGTGCAGCGACTTTCCTGTTCCTATAACCCACGACTTCCAATTTGCCTGGAGCATAAGGCACGTGCCAGGTATTCATCTCAAACGAATCTACTTTCTGTTCCGACACCAGCTTGCCGTTGAGCAGGAGCTTCACACGGTCCAGGTTGCTGAATGCCATCACTTTCACGGGCTTTCCGATAGAATCTTCCGGCCAGTTCCAATGGGGTATCAACTCCAACACCGGTTTGTCTTTCCTCCACTGCGCCTGATGTAGGTAATAGGCCGATTTCGGGAAACCGCACAAATCCATTATGCCGAAGAACGAACTGGCAGAAGGCCAGGCAAACGGGGTTGGCTCGCCATGATAGTCGAAACCGGTCCAATAGAAGCAACCTGCCATCCACGGACGCTCGGCCACTGCGCGCCATGCCTTACGGTGAGTAGCTCCCCATCCTACGGATTGCGTGTCATACGAATCAAGCACATGGCGTGAGCGGTCGGTCACATATTCCCCTCGCACCATGATGGCCGATCCGTCTTCCGAGCTAGTCAGCGGCAATCGAGGTGTCTGAGCATGAAACCGGTCATAAGCATGTATCTGATAATTGAAGCCTGCCACATCTACGGCCATTGATACATTGTATTCCGAGAAGAAACCACCATTCATGGCCGCCGTCACCGGACGTGTTGTATCCAATTGTTTCACCACGGCACTCATCCGGCGTACCATCTCGTAGCCGTTCTCCGAGCCCTGCATGGGTTCTTCGTTAAACACCGACCACAGAATCACGCTCGGACAGTTGCGGTCACGGCGTACCAGCCATTCCAACTGCCGCACGTATTCGGGCGACGTATTGAAGAGGCGGTTTTCATCCAACACCATGATTCCCATGCTGTCGCACGCCTGCATGAATTCCTTCGACATTGGGTTGTGCACCGCACGGAAAGCGTTCACACCCATTTCTTTCAGCTTGCGCAGTCGAAACTCCCACATCGCATCAGGCATGGCCACGCCTACTCCGGCATGATCCTGATGACAGCACACACCTTTTAATTTCAAGTTCTTGCCATTTAGCCAGAAGCCGGTGTCCGCATCGAAGCGGATGGTGCGGAAGCCACAAGCGGTTTCCACTTCGTCTGTCACCGTCCCGTTCTGTCGCACTATAGTCCGGACTTTGTAGAGCACCGGAGAGTCAGGCGACCACAGTTGCGGATTGTTCACAGACAACTTCAGGTTGGCCGTGACCTGTTGCAAGGCATCTACCTGCACACGTGCTATTTGCGCAGCCACTTCTTCCCCGTCGGGTGTCAGCAAGGTGACTTCCACCTCGCTATCAGCAGACTTTTTGCCTGAGTTATAGAGCGTGACTTCCGCCGGGATTTCCCAGCTTCCATCTTCCCGTTTCACCGGATGCGCGAACACGCCATCGGTCGGGATATGGAGTGCCGAGCGCTTCACCAGCCAAGTGTGGCGGTAAATACCGGCTCCCTCATACCACCAGCCCTCCTGAGCTTCAGCGTCCACACGCACCGCCACCGTATTCAGGTCGTCCCCGTAGGTGGCATAGGGCGTGATATCAATATACATGGAAGTATAGCCACACCAGTTGCGGTGGAGTACCGTGCCGTTCACCCAAATAGTAGCGTGCGTGGCGATACCGTCAAACTGCAATTCAATGTGTTTCCCCTTGTCTTCGGGTGCAAGGCGGAACTTCCGCCGATACCATCCGAATCCGCGGTGGTAATACCCCTGCGAAAGGTTGGCGGTAGAATCTATCCGGCCTTCGATTGCCCAGTCGTGGGGCAGATCGAGCGTCCTCCACGAAGAATCATCGTAAACGGGGGCAGCAGCTCCCCTCACGCCTCCAGCCTTAGTGCTGCGGTAGGTCTCATTGTGCCCTTTTATTACCGGACGCGGGATGTCGCCCAAATGGAAACGCCATCCTTTATCCAGTGAAAGGACCTCTCTCCGGGTAAGGGCTTCCTGCGCCTGCAAGAAAACAGTTGTTCCCATACACAGCAACAGAAAGATTACGCATCCCCACACACAACGATTAAAATGAGATATTTGCATAAACGGATTCTGTTAGTTAGCTGTCTGGTTCACTTTCTCCTTTTCCACTTTCTGCACATTTTTCGTACGGAACTTCATGTAGTCCTTAGTGTTCAGTTTTGGAAATCCGTACTTTTCGATGTGAGCCCCCACCTCTTTCAGAGTCTTAATATTGGCTTCCTGAATGCTCCCGTCCGGATAAGGCGCGATATTCAGCAGGAGGTTGGCATTCATCTTTGCGCAGTTTTCCAGAAGTTCCAGCACCTCTTCCTTAGTGCGCTGGTGCTGGCGCGGCGATTCATAATATCCCCAAGCCATCGTCTGGATGGGAATGTTCAACTCGGCCGGCTTACTCATGTTGCTTTTCCAAGAACGGTCAGCCGCGTCCTGTACCGACTTGGGCAGTCCCGCACCTTTGAACAGGGGAGCCAGCGAACCCATGTTCCGCTCTCCGGTAATGAAGTCCTCGTTACCGTTAGCACCGGTCTTATACACCACCAAAGCATGGGGTTGTATGGCATGAATCATGTCATATACTTCCTGCACGTTGAACATATCGGGATGCTGGTATACGCCACCCACCGTATCGAACCAAAAACCTGCTATCGGACCATATTGGGTACAAAGTTCCATGATCTGTGTCTTGGCAAAGTTCATGTAATGCTTGAAGTCTTCCGGCTTTTCATATCTGTACTGCGCAGGCTGAGGATCGTACTTCGGCCGTGCGGGATTGTACATGGAGCGCGGCATATAGAACGGGTGATGCCAATCGAGCCCCAGCGAATAGTAGATAAAAAGTCCCACCCCCGCTTTCCGGCAGGCCTGCGCCAGCTCCTTCAAGAAATCACGCTGAGGCGTGAAGTCCATGCAGTCATAATCACTCGCTTTAGAATCCCACATTGCGTAGCCATCGTGGTGCTTAGACACAAAAGTGATGTATTTCATCTTCGCGCTGACGGCCAAGTTCACGTAATCTTGGGCATTAAAGCCCTCACCCGTAAGTTCACGAGCTTTCTGCACATATTCGTCCAAGGGAATGTTGCGGTTGTACATAATCCATTCGCCTTTCTTGTAAAGGCTATAAGGTCCCCAGTGGATGAACAGCCCGAAACGTGCATCCTTGAACCAAGTCAAAGAGGCTTCTTTCGGCGAACGGGCATACTCGGCCTCATACCCTTTCAGGAAATAAGGCATTTCTCTCCAAGTCTGTTCCTGCCCTCTTGCTATCCAAACCAAAGAGCAAAAATACAGTATTACTACAAATCTGTTCATAAACATCTTATTTAAAATATAATTTCACAGTATCTACCTGTCTGGTTCGTAACTCATTCGGAATGGAAAGCCTCAACACCCTATTTTTGTATTGGAAATTGATTTCGTCACCTGTCCGTAGCAAGACCGCTCTCACAGGTTCTTGGTTCAACTCTTTCACGGTAATTGTGGATTGAAAGTCGGGGAAAGCATGCAAATAAATGACATGTTCCTCCTCTTTCACCGTCACAGGCTGATTGGCAGTTTCTGACCAACCTCCTCCGCGAGTACCATAAATAGATTCGCCCGAGTGATTCATCCATTTTCCTATCACATTCCATGCCTCCAGTGCCTCTTCGGGAATACTACCGTCGGCAGCAGGTCCCACATTGGCCAAATAATTGCCACCCCACGCACGTAAACGTACTAGATTCTCTATCACGTCATCTCCGCTATCCATTCGGTCGCAATATGAGAATGACCAACGGCGACTTGGCCAACAAGGATCGCATGTTTCAAACCAACCGATAAATCGCTTCTTGGGTAATCCTCCTTCAGAATCTCCATAATCCCCTCTTTGCTTGTTGCGGCGGTTGATGACAATTCCAGGTTGCAGTTTCCTAATCCAATCATTCGATACTTCGGCCTGTCCGCCATCAAACCACATGAGGTCAATCCTTCCGTATTCAGTGAGTAGTTCCTTCAATTGGTTGCGAACCATCTTTATTCGCTTCTCGTCATGTCCTTCCGGTTTTTGTGGAATTGAGGCTACCAGCTCATGATTGTAATTATAATACTTATCACCTTTTTTACCAAAACTGCGATAAAGTCGATCGTAATGCCAATCTGGTGGCGAGAAATAAAGCCCGACCTTTAGTCCATACTTGTGGCAGGCATCCACCACTTCTTTCACCAAATCCCGACCGTTCATTTTTTGCTTCACACCAAAGTCACCGTATCTGCTTGGCCACAATGTATATCCATCGTGATGCTTGGCAGTAAATACCACATATTTGAATCCGGCTTCTTTAGCCGCCTTCACCCAATTGTCTGGATTGAAATTCACAGGCTTCCATTTGTCTGCCAGCTTCCAATATTCCGTAGGAGCTATTTCACCATCTTCCCAAGCCTTGTTTCCTATCATTCCCCAAGACAAGTCAATGCCGCCATGCACAGCAGCCATCCCAAAATGAACAAAGAGTCCTAATCCTGCATCAGGAAACCACTGCGCCAGAGGGTGATTATTGAGCAAAGGCTGTTTGGAACCTATCTGTTGTAACAGCGCATGTTGCTCCTTTGAATCATTGTTCTGTGACCACACCATTGAAGGAATCAACACTAAACAGAATAAAATATACTTTATTTTCATCGTTTTTATCCTCCAAATACATCTATTTATATGTCAACCAAGCCGTTGCTTCTGTATCCGCGTCAGTAGAGAACCGGATCCAACGTGCCTGGAATTCTTCTGGAAACTGCCAATTCCACACTTCACCGGCTTTCACGGTCTGTACTTTGTAAGTCATCCAGTCTCCGTTGCCGGTAGGATCGGCTTCAATAGTAAACGTTACATTCTTGTCGGCCTTATGTGACAAGGTCAATTCTTTCCGATCGTAGAATCCTATCAGGTAAGGATCAGACGGAATACCTGCCTTTACAATCGCATCCTTCCACGGACCTCCCTGCCCCACAGGCTTACCTAGTTTCCACAAGTCGTCGATGGCTCCGGCCCATACGGCAGCTTTCCCATCGTCCGACACGATAATGTGTGCATTGTCTCCCGCTTCCTCCGGCTTCACTCCGGTCAGCACTAGCATGCCGCGATAAGAGGCATAATCATGAATGCGGAATGGATGAGTGGCTATCGGACGAATTTTTGCATACCCGTCCGCATTTTCAGCAGGAAGTTCATAGAAAGTACCCATGCAAGAGAAGAGATCACGTTCCGTAGCCACTTCGCGGCAGATGCGGAGACGCGCCTGTTCGGTCAGGCTTCGGTAGCTCTCATTGCCCAAAGGCAACCGCCAGCGACGTCCGGCCTCGTCCACCACCAGCACCGAACCGGATTCGATATCTACCACACGTTCGGGGATAGCAAACTTCTCTCGGATAAAGTTGGCGGTAGCCGTGTCGGTCTTGTGCACCAACTCCAGTTTTTCACCCATTTCATAGTAACCGGTTTCCACCACTTTGCCATCGGTTTCCGTGCAGGCGAGCAAGCCTAGCGCACGGCGGTTGTCACCCAAACCATACAGCAAACCGCCAGTGAGCGTAGTGTCTTCTGCTTTGACCAGTCCGGCAAACATCGAAGCCGGTTTGGCAGCACGCGTATCGGGCACAGTATAGGTGAATGCCACGGTAGCACGTGTGGCCTTATCAGTCTTCACGCGAATCCATTCCCCTTTATCCGTGGCCGGGAAATTCACAGCGCAAGCTTTGCCCGCATCCACGGTGACTTGCTTCAGGTTCTTCCAACTATTGTTACCTTGTTCGTCCACTTCGTAGGTGAAAGTGACCGCTGTATCTCCATCGTTCTTTATCCAACCCATACGGACGTTCCATCCGGCAAACAGATAAGGGTCGGAGCATTCACCGGCCTTCACTTCCTCTTTTATCCACAATGCACCGTCCACGGTAGCAGGACCTAGCTCATCGGGTTTGGTAACCGATGTGAACCACAGGTTCGAGTTCGATTGGCCAGGACCTTCGATACCTCCTTTTGCCTTACGCCGGTTGAGAAACTCCTTCTGTGCCGAATCATCACAACCGAACACCAATTCGTCGTTCCAGCGGGTGAAATCACCAATGACTTTCAGATAGCTGGTACGCGGGCGAATGCCGGCTGACGAAGTCGTAGTAAACGTGCCGGGAAAACGCCAGAAAAGTCCGTGCATAGTCATCAGATAATCGGGCGATCCTTCTTTGCCGATATTGCGGATGCGCGGCCATTCGGTGTTCCATCCGTGAGCACCGTCATATGAGTGGCTCGCTTTGGGAAGACGGTAAAATGTCCATTCCTTTTCGGGTTCCCTTACGCCTAATAACACCGACTTGTGGTCCCAACCCGTTGCCCAAATGGGGTCTGTTTCCGGATGAGTACTTCCGTAAATTCCGTCAGGACCGGTAATTTCCACAAACTGGTTGCGACGCACAACTTTCCATTCCTTACCATCCCATTCGGAAAGCGATCCGGACTCCGCATCAAAGTATTTCATGGCCTGCGGTGTGTTCTCTCCATTATCTGAATACACCAGCACGCCCTGACCTGAATACAGACCTTTCCCGTGCGCACCCGGCAGCAAGTCTTTGTAAGGCGGATTGTGTACCGGGTCTTCCTTATGACGTCGGCGACCGGCATTACCGTCGGCGAAAAGTTCGGTGACTTCCAGAGAGTGCACGTCCACCTCGTAGAAACCTTCTTCCATAGTGGCGATATAGAGTTTGTTGTTCGGATCGGTCAGATGGCGTGCCGAACCGGTGTAGCGACCGGGTGCGGTCTGCCAGGGAATAACACGCACTGTCGAAGTGCTGTCTATCCAATAAGGACCGATGTTCAGCTGCTTCGATTCGCGGTGAATCATGCGGTTAGCATGTGTTCCACCAATACTTTCCGAGCGTACAATCAGTTTTTTGTCAGGTGTAATCTCATATAATTTGTCAGAGGAGCCGAAAGCCATGTGGGGTCCGTAGGTAACGGCCCAAAGACTGCCGTTCCAAGGAACCACGGCCCCAGTACCGCACTCGCCTTCATCATTGTAGAAGGCGAGGTGCGGGTAGATTCCTGAAATACAATCTATCTGTTTTTTTTCTTGAAGAGAACAAGCCAATAAACCCGCGCTCAATACCCCTCCATATAATAAATTTACAATTTTTTTCATAATCACATATATTATTCAGTTATTTCTACTACGTCATACATCTTAAATTCACTCATACAAAAGCCACTCTTATATGATCCATAGATACTCTTTGTCATAGTAGCTATAAATTTCACATAAGTAAAAGCAACGGAAGCCTTACATTCTTTTGAAATAAATTCCCCAGATGCTTGATCCGGTAACCCGTCTACTGTTGTAAGCGTGGTCACTTTCTGCCACTCATCTGTTTCTGTCGCTCTTACATAGCACTCTAATTCTGTAATGACACGGTTATTAGTTGTTGAAGTTGAATTTTTATAATAGAATTTCAAATAGGTCTGCGGTTTCGCGCATGTCACATAGATATTCCACACATCTTCAGTCCCTGCACTTCCCCAAGGATAAATGATAGTATTATCTTTTCCATCCGTCAAAATACCCTTTGATTGATAATCAGCCGGTGAACATTTTGTCTTTTCAGTTCCATTCGATTCAAGTACCAAAACTGCAATAGCTGAAGGTTCCAGATTCATCACGGTTGATTCAAGAACAGGTATGGCCGGCTCGCTTGGCTCGTCAGGAGTTTCCACCTTGTCTTCTGCTGTTCCTTTCACCGTTTGTATAGTCCCCGGTGTAAAGGTTTGGCTGAAAGGTTGCAGGGTGAAAGTGTATTCCCCATACTTGCTCCCGGTATTTTCGATACGGTAGGAACTTTCATAACCGCTTACCGTTTTCATAACATCCTTTCCCACCACCGGGTCGTGGTAACGGATTTCCACGTAACGGTTACGATTCTCTTCCGTATCTTCCACATAATGCCAGTTCAAGGTAATGGTACCCTGATTTGTTGTGAATGCCAAATCACTAATTTCATTTGCAGGAAGGGTCTGTCTTTCTTCATCATTACAACCTGCCAAAAGCAGACCCGTATATATCATATATAGCAAAGCTATCTTAAATTTCTTCATATCCATTCGTTTTTAAACATTAATCATTATATCCCGGATTCTGCACCATTTTGTCATTCATGTTGACTTCCTCAATCGGAATAGGAAGCAGATAGTGTGCGGAAATAAAACGACGCTGCACATCCACTGTCATGGGTTGGGCAAACCTTTCCAGTTCTTTTTCTTTCACGGACAGCCCCATGGGCTGTTCACCCAAAGATTCGGCTATACCCCAACGTCGTAAATCCCAGAAATTGTGGTTCTCCAGATAAAGTTCTATTTGTCGTTCTCTGTGGACTATTTCTCGCAATTTCGCTTGGTCAAGCGAAGCCACCCCCTTCCAGGAGTCTTCTACCTTGGGAATACCGGCACGCTCACGCACCTTATTCAAATAAATCTTTCCTTCATCCAACAAGTTCGCTTCGATACAAGCTTCCGCATAACCTAAATATATCTCCCCCAGGCGAATAATCGGCCATGGATACTGCATCACATCAATTCCCTTGTCCGATACGTTTGTGCTTGGATGAGTTCCCTTCTTGTTCAAGTAGCCGGTTTTTGTTCCATACTTTCCATCAGTGTTTATACCCATATTCTGCTCTTTACAAAACTGTACATATTGTTTGTAGGCATTCACCTTATATTCTGGAGAGAACGAATTCTTTTCACCCGTAGTATTCTGTCCTTTTACCTCATAATAGCCCTCGTGGAAAGCTACCCATGCATAAAAACGCGGTTCTCGATTAAGGTTCATTTGGAGTGTCCGCTTATTTTGTCGGCCGTATGTCCAATCAGCTGGAGTACTCACCAACTCATACATATCCAGTTCTCGGAATGCCGGATCTTCATCAATAGGCAAACCATTTTTAGTGTAAAAACGTTCAATCTGCCGTAAAGTAATGGCCAATCCTCCAAAAGAAATACTTCCCCAACGAGGTACCGACTTCGCCTGCAAATTCCACCGGTCTTCTTTAGCACAATAGGCCCAAATCACTTCTTCAGTATTCTCTTTGTCTACAAAGGTAAAACGCAGATTGCGCAGTGTCTTGTCGGCCGGTTCCGGTGCGGAGCTCATCAATCCGACACCTTCAGCCTTGTACAGTTCGTACACACCTTTCACCAGTTGCAGTACTTCCTGATAGGCTTCCACAGCCTTGTTCCATTTCTGAGCATCGTAGGCAGTACTGATGAGCTGCGTGCCGTCCGGATTACGGAACGAGGAATACATTCCTCGAAACTTCTCGCCTCCGTTAAACTGGGGGGAAGCCGCATAGAGCAGTAACCGTGCGCGCAGTGCCATAGCTACTACTTTGGTAGCACGTCCGTAATCATCCCCCTCACGGGTGAGTGGCAACCTTCCAGCTGCCGATTTGAACTGTTCGGCTACCCAGTCCACACATTCGTCATACGGGCGCCTGCCAAGTAGATTTTCGTCATTTAAATCTACCAACTGCTTCACTAACACTACCGGTCCATACAAGCGCATCAGATAATAGTGGTGATAGGCGATTAGAAAATCCGCCTCGGCAATATATTCGTCCATCTGTTGGCGAGTCATGCCGGGCACAGTCTCTATGTTCTGCTTCAACATGTAACATTGACGTATTCCTTTGTATAGGTCGTTCCAGTAATTAATAATCGGATTACTCGGTGTATAGGTTCCTTTTGCAAAGTTGGCAAACTTCTCATGTTCCCATGCTGTCACTACATCATCTCCTGTCAGCAAGTCTATGGATTCACTGGTAGCGCTCGGTGATTTCATATATGCATAGCAAGAATACAGGTATCTCTCCGCCGCCGCTAAATTCTTGAAGGCATCCGCCTCCGTGGCATTCTCATCGGGTACAATATCCAGATAGTTGCAGGAATAACAACTTACTACCAACACAAGCACTAGAACTATCTTATTTATCACTTGTTTCATAATTCATCATTTTTAGCGTTTACCATTTATTGTCATCTGAAAACCAATATTGAAAACCCTTTGCGTAGGATATTTCAATCCATTTCCTCCGCCCTGTTCCGGATCCCACAAGTCGAATTTGGAAAAAGTCAGCAAATTGGAACCACGCAGATAGAAACGCATGGACTTATATGTGTAGCCTAATTCCATGTTCTTTAGTTTCAGAAAATCACCGTCGCGCATCCAATAAAGAGATGTCTGCGAGTTGTTTTTGTTCTCAATGGCGGTAAGACGCGGATAGGTGGCATGAATATTCTGGTTGTCCGGGCTCCAATGGTTTTCTGCTATGAATGTTTGCAAATTTCTCACAAACCCCTCGCCAAACGGCTGCAAATTGCTCATAAACAGAGATGTTTTCGCTACTCCTTGAAAGAAGAAAGAAAAGTCCCATCCTTTCCACCGGAAAGAAGGACCGAACCCGTATACAATCTCCGGTGTAGTGGGATCACCTAAAGGTACCCGATCATTTTGATCAATCACCCCGTCATACTTCCCATAACGGTTGGGCACATTTACATACTTGATATCACCGGGACCTACAAAGCCGCCTACCAGCTGTCCAGGACTATTGTCAATCTCTGTTTGATCGACAAACAAGTGGTCGGATAGATATCCCCATTGTTGGCTCACGCTGTATCCTACCTTCGACAGATTGGGATAATCACCGTAACTTTCATTGTATTTCCGGATTTCATTGTGAGCATACGTAAATGTCCCCTTAAAAGTCATGCTAAAATCCCGGTTAAACTGGTGTCCGAAGTCGAGTGACAGGTCGAATCCCTGATTACGCACTTCCGCATTATTAGCATAAAACTTTGTTCCATATACTCCCGAATAATACGGAATGTTCTCGATGGTTTGGAAAATATTACTACGGTCTTCACGAAAGATGTCAAACGTCAGGTTAATATTTTTCCAAAAGGTCATATCAAACCCTAAGTTATACTTCTTGCCTACTTCCCAAGTCAGATCGGTGTTGGCAAAGCGTTTGTAAACCGGACCTTTTAACTCGATTTCCTGATTCTTTCCCGTAGTGAAACTGTCACTTCCCTTTAAATCCACGTCCGATAGGTAAAGAAAACGGCTGTTGCTTACCTGATCATTACCTACAAGACCGTAAGAAGCCCTGATTTTCAAACGCGGGATGTATTTTCGCAAAGGTTCGAAAAATGCTTCCTCACTGATGTTGTATCCGATGGCAAACGAGGGGAATAGACCGAAACGGTGATTCTTCGCAAAGTTTTCCGAACCGTTATAACCCAAGTTGATCTCCGCCATATATCGGTTGTCGAACATATAAGAGGCACGGGCAGCCAATCCCTGACGACGTTTCGGAAGGGCCTTCAGTAAATCTTTTCCCGGATTGTGATCCATATATTCGTCTTGATTGTAAATCAACAATCCGCTTACGTCGTGTTTGCCGAAAGCACGGTTATACTCTAACATAGCTTGAAAATAAATCTGACGGTGTCCCGTATTCGAACTGGAAGTGGCAAGAACGGGATTCACTTCTTCACCTACACGACTCAACGTGAAATCATAAGTTCCGTCTTCATAGCCCGTATAGTTTTCCAATGTAAAGGTATTATACGGGGCTGTGCGATTCTGTGTGGAAGTGGAAAGACTTTTGAAAGAGGCCAGTGCCTTGAACTTTAATCCCGGAGTGATGAACTTCAAATCCTGGTCGAAAGTAAATGAGGCGGTTACAGTGCTCTGAAACAAGTCGGAATAGCCTTTCACCAATTCCGCCACCGGATTGCTGGCTCCTGTGGCCCCCCACTTCACGTAGGTGGTCTCTCCGTCGGTCGGAAAATATACCGGAGCAACCACCGGATTGGTGTTTATCACGTGATTATATAAGCTCGATGTAGAGCTAGAGGGCGAACTTTTGTCCACTAACATCACGTTCAGACGCAAAGACAATCGCGAAGTTTCGCCTAATTTGGCGTTAATATTGTTTTGAAACGAATAACGCATGCGATTGATATTGTTACTAAATGAAAAGAACTCCTTGGAACGGTTTCTCAACATACCTTCCTCGTGGACGACCGAAACGCTGGAGAAATAATCCACTTTCCGTCCACCTCCACGAATATTAAAATTCACTGACTGACTGAACGCCTGGTCTTTGAAAATCTCATCATACCAGTTGACATTCGGGAAAATATAAGGGTTCAGTCCCTTACGGGTACCTTCAATCTTTTCTGTAGGGTAGGGAATCTGTCCCGAAGGATGGTTGTTTACCGCTTCGTTAAACAGTTCCATATATGAAACACCGTCCACAAAATCGGGAATATTGGTTGGTGCAGACATACTTCCTTCTACACGGAAGTTGATTATCGGTTTGTCAAGACTTGCACCTGACTTTGTGGTAACAATCATAACACCGTTGGCTCCACGCATACCATACATGGCTGTAGCGGTAGCATCTTTCAGAATAGAGAATCCTTCAATCACCTCTGGGTCAATGGCGTTCAAGTCAGCGGCGGTAGCTTCCACTCCGTCAATAACAATCAAAGGGTCTGTACTAGCACTTCCCAATGTGGAAACTCCGCGAATCCAGAAATTCGCTCCATCGGCTCCCGGCTCCCCTGTACGCTGCATGGCAATGACACCAGCCAAACGGCCCGCAAAAGAAGTGGAAAGATTAGATGATGGCACTTCCAAATCAGACGGACGGATGGTCTGCACCGACCCCACCACGCTGACTTTTTTCTGCCCCGTTCCGAAAGCGGTGACCACCACTTCTTCCAATACCCCGGTATCTTCCTGCAACACCACTACTACCTGATTTCGTCCGCCCACTTTTACCTGCTGCGCTTTGTAGCCGATGTAAGAGATTTCCAATGTGGCATCTGCCGGTACAGAGAGTGAATACAATCCGTCAATGTTCGTGGTCGTACCGGTGGAGGTACCTACCACAGTCACGGTAGCACCGATAAGCGGTTCTCCCCCTTGGTCTTTGACCAATCCCTGAATGGTCTTTTTGTGTTCGCTTCCGGTAGGAGAAGATGTTTTCTTTTCTTCTCCTGCCTTCAGCAAAATCTGCCGGTCTCTAATCTCCCAGACCACAGAGGTACCCTGAAACATCTTTTCCAATACTTGCACAATGGTGTTATTGGTAGCTTTTACCGTGACACGGCGTTTGTCATCCACCTTGTCCTCGGTATAGAGAAATACATATTCGCTTTGTTTTTCAATATGCTTTATCACAGTACGCACTGAGACGTCCGTCAAAGTGAAAGTGAAGAGTTTCTGGCGGTTATAATCTGACAAGTCAGCCGCCTTAGCCTGTAAAAAGAATAAAAATAAGCAAAATAAGAATAAAGCTTTACATAGATGGGGACTATGAAAGCAATTCAAACTAAATGTTTTCATAACTTTGTTTTTAGAATGGTTAAACTAAGGTCAAAACATTGGTTTTAGCACAAGCAAGAAGGTCCGGATAGTATTGCCGTATTTATCCGGCCTTTTTTTCCCTCAACAGGAAGTGTTCGTCTGTCTTTTCATGTTACCATAAGTTTTAATTTTAAGTTTATAAGTTCCTTATTTCTCGGTGACGCAATAGCCCTCGCTGGTCTTCACTACATTAATCGGAGCGATGACGGAAATGCGGTCGAGCACTTCGTCCAACGGGCAGTTCAAGTCAAGCATGCCGCGGATGGTGAGAGCCTGTGAACCGACATCAATGACGATGCTCTCGCCGTAGTATCTCGAAAGACGGTCAAACACGCGTTGTATAGGCTCTCCCTCCAACACCAATAGGCCTTCTGTCCAAGCACTGTACTTCCATGCCTCTACCTGCTTCTTCCCGATCAGGCCTCCGTCAGAAAGGTTGACCTGTTGGTCGGGGAGCAGTTCTACAATCTGTTTCCGGCTGTCGGTAAGTTTCACCGCCCCACGCATCAGGGTGACTTCGGCATAAGCGTCCTCGCGGTAGGCGTTGACATTGAAAGCCGTGCCCAATACCTCTATTTCAAACCTGTCGGTCTTTACGATAAAAGGTGCACTTTTGTCAGGATGCACATCAATGAAGATTTCCCCGTTGACGTATATTTCACGTTGTCCTTTACGGAACACACGCGGATACACCACTTTCGTGCCGGAATTGACGAAAAGGCTGGAACCATCAGCCAGCACCATATGCATATGTCGGCCTTTCGGCACCACCAGCTGTGCATACTCTCCGGCATCGGCACGGGAGTCTGGCACTTCTACCCGCTTCTCGTTTACGAGGATACGCCCCGACTGGGAATTAACCACCTTAGCCGATTCCCCCACTGTTATCGTCTCCTTTCCCGAAAGAATCAGCTGTATCTCGTTGTGGTTATCCGTCTGCTCCATGAGCCGATCAGCTACTTTCACAATGTCCACTGTATGGTCTCCTTTCCAATAGAAAAGCACACCTGAAAATAATAATCCCATAAATACAGCGGCTGCGGATACAGTGCTCCAACGGTGAATCCGCCTTTCTATCTGTTTTCTCCGTATGCCTTTTTCAATCTGTCTCCAAAGAGCATCGCGCTCTTCCGGTATGGGAAGTTCTTCCTGTGCCTTGAAGTAACCCACCAGTTTGAAAAATGTATGTCTCCACTCAACTTTCATATATTTGCAAGTTTATTTATTATTAGAACCGGGAATACGGGAAAACCTACTCATTCTTTTTGTGTCTTTATCGTTAAAATAGATTAATACTACATTCTTTTAAACCCGCATAAGCATTGGAGGAGTAGCTTTAAAAGCCACCGTTTTGCTCAATAAAGTCCTTTATCTGCGTGTAGGCATCCGCCATCCCTTTCTTGGTGGGACGCTGTCTGTAGCCTGCTTCGTCCACGTATTCTATATTTTCCAACACAATGTTTGGCACGTCATAATGTTCACACGCAGCCTCAATACCGCTCACATATTCTTCAGGAAGGCCGTCGGCCGTAATATGGTAAATTTTGGCAGTGGCGTAATTCTTCGTCACGTAGTCCAATACCTCACAGAAAGCCGGCAGGAAATTCACACGTGTTTCGGGCGACCAATCAGCATAAGTCACCTCGCCAAGTGGTGCTTTAGAGACTGCCCAATAGTCTTCCAGTCCCCCCTCTATAAAAATAATATCCGGATTCTCACCCAAATTCTTCATGCGGACAAGGTAAGAACGGTAAGAAATACCCTCTGCATTCAATTTGTTACCAGAATCCCATCCTTTGCTGCTCACCGTACCGCCTGACCAGGATTCGTTGCGCTCCAAAGCCAGTCCGTAGTCATTAATCAGTTTCCACCACCAGGTGTCTTCCACAGCCTGCACATCGTTTTTTTCCTTAGTGTCCGGATACCAAGCAGTGTTGCCGGCCGGTAGATAACCCTTAAATGTACAGTATGCGCCGCCCAGAATGGAGACTTTCAGCGGTGCTTTGGCCGAAGACGAGACTTCCACTCCATCAGCCAGCTTGAAGACATAAACGTCTCCGGAGGGTGTCACGGGTGTTTCGAGATCGAACGCCGACACGCGCCCAGTTTCTTTCTTATCCATTATCTTCTTCCATGTGGATCCGTTATCTACGGATAAGTAATAGGCATCATGGGTGAAATATCCTTGCCGCCGTAAGTTTTCACCCACCGTCACTTGTGGTATGGTGCCGGAAACGCCTTCGGATGTGGCTATAAGACTAACCTGCAACGGATTACCATCCGCATCACTCAATACCGTGCCATTCAGAGTCCAATACAGCCCCGTGTCGCTGCCTGTTCCCTGCTGAAGACCTATCAGCGGAGTTTCTACATCTACTTTCTCCATGCGACGGATGACGACAGGTTTTTGTTTCTTGAATTTCACAGTGTCGGCCGTGCCCTCCGCGTTATGGGAAACCGAGGTGATGTAATCTCCCGGCACCACAATGGCTTTCATGGCCTCAATGTCCATAGTCATCTGTTCCTCCCAAGCCTTCATTTGAATAATCCGCTCCTGCTTTTGCTGCTCTTCCATCGTAGCGCTGTTTTCCTCGTTGTCATTGCATGCCGCAAAAGACAGCAGGCATGCCAATAAAAAAATAACTTTCTGTTTCATGATATTAATAATTATGAGGTTAAAATATTTCCTGCCACCGCAGGTATTTTATATTATAACCAACGTAGTTGAAAAACCTACTCACTCTTACAGAAGTTTTTTCTAAAGGAGGACACTATGCCCGTCAGGAAGCCAGCACCTTAAGGAAGACACCCACCCACATCAAATCCTCCTTGGGCATGACAAAAGTACGAAGCTTCGCCAACGTACGGTTAAGCAGATTCATGGACGACTGTTCATTCATCTTCAGAATGTCAGCGATTTCCCGATGCGAGAGTTCGCTCACGTAACGTAGGTAGAGAGCATGCTTCTGTCGCACAGACAGTTGTGAAAGGGCATGGAGCAACCTGCGCGCCATGTCTTGTTCCGCATCGTCCTTCGGAAAGAGGCATTCGAACAGTTCCTCGTCTTGCGGAATACGAAAGGTACATGTCTCGATATCTTCCATGTCCTTCCACTTGGTCGCATAGTTAAAGAGGATATTCTTCAGCGAACAAAGCAGGTAGGAACGCACAGTGACATCGGACCTTACCCGTCCATTGGCAAATATACGCACAAAAAGGTCTTGAATAGCATCTTTCACCTGTTCCCGATCATCGCAACAGCGCAGACCATAGTTCATCAGTAAAGAATAATATTTCTCATACAATTCCTCCATTGCCTTCCGGTCGCCTTTTATAAGACGTTGCCACAAAAACAGATCATCTGCATCTTGTAAAGGTTTCACTGTTTCCATTGTGCAAATAAAACCTGAAGTATTAATATACGAAATAAAAAATAGCACAAAATACATAAATTAAACACATATTATACTAATTTAGCAATTTTAAAAAAGGATATATTGCAAAAGATGATATTGAGACCGGATATGGAAATATTATTCCTCTTTGGAATTTCGGAATGAATTATTAGTAATATCTTTGCACGAATCTTAAAAAATAAAGCGATTATGTCACATACCAGACAAGAACAGATGGAAGCCTTCGGACGCTTCCTCAACATCCTCGACGAGCTGCGTGTCAAATGTCCCTGGGACCGCAAACAGACCAATGAAAGTCTGCGCCCCAACACCATAGAAGAGACTTACGAACTTTGCGACGCCCTGATGAGGGATGACAGGAAAGAGATATGCAAGGAATTGGGGGATGTACTGCTCCACGTAGCTTTCTATGCTAAGATAGGTTCGGAAACAGGGGATTTCGATATCAAAGACGTTTGCGACAAACTGTGCGATAAATTGATATTCCGCCATCCCCACGTGTTCGGAGAAGTAAAGGTCGAGACGGCAGGACAAGTATCCGAAAACTGGGAACAATTGAAGCTAAAGGAGAAAGACGGCAATAAGAGTGTATTGAGCGGAGTACCCGCTGCCCTCCCCTCGCTCATCAAGGCTTACCGTATTCAGGACAAGGCCCGTAACGTAGGTTTCGACTGGAAAGAACGCGAACAGGTGTGGGCTAAAGTGAAGGAGGAAATCGGAGAGTTTCAGGCGGAAGTAGCCAATATGGACAAGGATAAGGCGGAGGCCGAATTCGGTGACGTTATGTTCAGCCTTATCAATGCGGCACGTCTCTACAAAATCAATCCTGATAATGCTTTGGAACGCACCAACCAGAAATTCATCCGCCGTTTCAACTATCTGGAAGAACATACCATCAAAGAGGGCAAGAACATGAAAGACATGACTCTGGAAGAGATGGATGCTATTTGGAATGAGGCTAAGAAGAAAGGATTATAATCTTGCACGAACTTGATACCGCAAAAAATGAAGGCTCTGTTCCAATGGAACAGAGCCTTCATTTCCTACAGACGAAACGTCTGTCCGCACCGGACAGAGCGTCTGATATATTCACTTACTTTTTCTTTGTATCTTTACTTTCTCCCTTGCGGTGCATTCCTCTAATCATCTCCCTATGGAAACGCATTTCCGCACGTTGCACGAGAAAAATCTTCTTACTGGAAAGGATTTTATTGAACTTGCCTAAATAGGTCTTGTCAAGTTGGTCGGCAGCAATACGGTTCTCAGCAATCTTCTCGTTGATTTCCTTGTATTGAGCTTCCGTCGTCTTATCATCTTTACCTTTGCGCATCAAATCCCACGATTCATCATTCAGCTTCTTCTTCTTATCCTGAAGTTCAAAATAGACGGAAAAGAACTTGGCTGCCTCTTCTTTACTCAATCCAGCCTGTTCGATAATGAATGCCTTTTGTTTTGCCCTGAACTCCTCCCGGGATAAATGCTGGTCACATCCGTCAGCAGCCCAAAGAACAGGCATAAAGCCACACAACAAAACAACCCATGCAATTAGTTTTCTCATTTTCTGTATTCAATCAGTTTTAATAAATCATTCTACACTTGCATCACTCAAATAAACATATAACGAATAATCATCCAGCATAGCACGGTCCAGTGCCACATCCAGCATTTCGTCCGATACAACTTCAGTATCCACCTCCGTCACCGCCACTTCATCGACCGCAGCAGGTTTGTGATCTGACGACGCCACCCGTATAATCAAGGCAGCCCCCACAAACATAGCTGCCATATAGAGCAATGGTTTCAGTCTTGTCCATGTACTGACAGGTTCTTCCTTGAAAACCACTTTCTCTTTTTCAGGAAGTTTATTCATCACTTCTGAAGTCAGGTTCTCAAAGTAACCATCAGGAACTTTGAAGGAATCTTCCTTACCAAGTTTCTTCAATAGGATATCTTCTTCTTTCATTCGTTTTTCTCCTCTCTTTGATTTAGACATAGTCCGAGTCCAAAGGTTTAATCAATGTCTTCTAAAAACTTCTCTATTTTCTTCACTGCATGATGATAAGACGCTTTCAAAGCACCGACTGAGGTACCGAAGATTTCAGACATTTCTTCATATTTCATTTCTTGATAGTATTTCAGATTGAACACCATGCGCTGTTTCTCCGGTAAAGTCATTAATGCCTTTTGCAAACACAACTGCGCCTCATCACCCGAAAAGTACGGGTCGCTTTCCAGTTTCTGCACAACCGCTGCTTCCGGATCATCAATGGCCAAGGTAGTGACAGCACGTTGTCTATTCAAGAAAGTAAGGCATTCATTCAACGCAATACGATAGAGCCAGGTAGACAATTTCGCCTCAGCACGGAAATAATCAATATTCGTCCATGCCTTGATAAAAGTATTTTGCAGGAGATCGTTCGCATCCTCATGCGACAGCACCAGCCGACGGATCTGCCAATACAATTGTTCGCTATACTGCGCCACAATCATTTCAAATCCTTGTCGCTGCGTACTCTCCTCCTGGAGGAGCTTCAGAACTTCGCGCTCGTTATAAGGGGTCATAATCTCTTGTATCTCTATGTTTATTTATGGTTTCAAATCCAGATCGGTCATTGCCTTTAGTAAAGACGGATCATACTTATAAATGTCATCACAATACATCAAATTATTATCGGCAGACAGATAAACAGTCTGATAATCTATAAACAAAGGCACATATTTCTCCAAACTATAATGTTTCAATTCACGATAAGCCGCACTGATAGGAAGCTTCTTTCCTTCCTCGCTTATCGGCTTGAGGTCCATTGCAATGCGGATGCGGTCTTCCAGTAATTCATCCGGTTCTTCTAATAAGAAGAAAGCAAAATCGAGTGCTTTCTGAAGACGTACACAACCATGGCTCACCGCCCGGTTCTTTCGCGTGAAAGCCCAACGGGAAGGAGTATCGTGCAAATAAACGGAATAAGGATTTGGGAAACGGAAGATGATACGCCCCAACGAATTTCCCGTCTTATTATCCTGTTTCACAGTATAAGGTACTCCCTTGCCCGCATACCTCTCCCATTTGATACTATGAGGATCGACTTGTGTACCATTCTTATCATACACCTTCATGCGGTTACGGGTAAAGTAAGTCGTATCCCTGCGATAAGTAGGAATAATCTCTTTCCGGATAATACTTTGAGGAACATTCCAATACGGATTCAGCTCCATATAATAGATTCTGCTGGACAACAAAGGTGTTTTATTCCTCACACTTCCCACACAAATGCGCATTTCCAGAATAGAGTCTGTTTCCTCGTTGACGGCTTGCAGCATGAATGCCGCCACATTTGCCACCACATATTTCTTCCCTTTATCCAGAGCATACTGCCAACGCGCCCGTTCCAGATTCAGCAATAAACGATCCCAGTAATAATCCGTAGTATCCGTCTTTCCCCAATCATTCACGCGCACCAATTCTTCCTGCATTTTCTTATAAAGACGGGAAGAGGGTTGCGCCCAATGAAAGGCGGCAGTGGGATTGGCACGCAAAGAATCAAGAGCCGACAATGCAAATTCCATATCACAACGCTTCAGAGAAATACGGTCTATCGAATCATTCCATCTGCGCTCCGGAGGTAGAAAGCCAAACTTTAACCGGCACACATACGAAAGATAGGCAGCTGTCAACTGATATTCTAAATCCGCCAACAGGGAATTCATCGTTTTTCCATCTTGCAATTGTAATGTACGTATCTGCTGCAACCCATTACGAATACTATCTACAGGATAAAGTCTCGGATTAATCCCATGCCGCAATATATTCTCTAACCAGTACAACATTGAGTCCGCTGCCTGCACAGTCGGTTTATCGGAGACCAATGAATCATTCAACCATAAGAAATCGCCTTCCTCCTGATAATGAGAGACTAACGCAGAATCCCAAACTGTAGCCAGTTTATTTTTTTCCAAACAGGCATGAATGAGCTGCCGAATACTATCCGCACTGATCTGATAGGCAGGATTAAACAGTTCTTTGAAACCTGCCAAAGAGTCCGGTATCGGAGACAAAGGCTTCTCCTTTCTACAAGCAGCCAAACAAATTATACATATTACTCCCAAAAATAACCGGCTACTTTTCATATACAGTTCCTCCGTCAATATCAATACATAAATTCTCTTTCGCTAAAATTGTCTGCGGAAAAATGGCGGACGCTTCATTAAGTAAAACAGCTTCATCTTCATATCGGGCTGAGAAATGCCCGATAACCAATTGTTTTACCTTTGCATCCAAAGCGATTTGTGCAGCTTGTGCAGCTGTCGTGTGATAAGTTTCTTTTGCCCGTGCTTGTTCCGCTTGTGCAAAAGTAGCTTCATGGAACAGCAAATCCACATTGTTGATTTGTTCCACTATAGACGGACGAAAAATTGTATCGGAACAATAAGCGTATTTGCGTGCCGGGGTCGAAGGACGGGTCAAACGCTGATTGGGAATAACTTCTCCTTCGGGAGTAACAAAATCCGCTCCGTTCTTAATACGGTTCAGTTCGTAAACCGGAACTTTATAAAAATCCACCATTTCTCTAATGATATGATTCGGACGTTGCTTCTCCTCAAACAGGAATCCGCAACAGGGAATTCGATGTTTAAGAGGGATCGTAGTTACAGTCACCGAACGGTCATCATAAATCTGTGTCGGTTCTTTCGTCTCAAATTCGTGAAAAAACACTTTATAGGTCAGTGTCTTACAAAAAAAAGCTAGCATCGGTGCGAATAATTCTTCCAGCCCCTTAGGAGAATGAATATGTAAATCAGCCGTCCTCCCCAATAATCCGAATGTAGAGATTAGCCCCAAGAGTCCAAAGCAATGATCACCGTGCAGATGAGAGATAAAGATATGATTCAAACGGGAAAATTTAAGCCGGGAACGACGTAATTGCATCTGAGCCCCTTCCCCACAATCAATCATAAATAATTTTTCACGCAAATTGACGACTTGTGAAGTCGCAAAATGTCGTGTAGTGGGCAAAGCGGAACCGCACCCTAATATATGTAACTCAAACTTTTCCATCTCCGGCAAAGATAGAAAAAAAACATATTAATTTCGCAAGCAATGAAACAAAAGTCTTATTACCTGCCATATAGTATCAAAAAAGAATATATATTTGCATATCGACAACCGGTTTCAAGAACATGATATGAAAGCTGGTCACAGTATCAGAAAAAGAAGTATTTAATATGACGAATCCCTTTATATACAGAAAATTATCAGTATTGTTCCTACTGTTTATTACTTTCGGGAATGTTTATTCCAAGAATAAAGAAATGGAACAATTGTTTTCCAGATTGGATTCCGTATTGACAAACAGTGAAAAGTACGTTTTAGAGAAAGAAGATAAAATAGAAGAACTGCGTAAGAAACAGTCTATGCCTCTAAAACCGGAAGAAAAACTATGGCTTAACAAAATGCTGTATGATGAATATTTTGTCTATAATGCGGACTCGGCTATGGTTTATGTAAACAATAATATAGAGATAGCCAACGCATTAGGCCGAAAGGACAAAGAACAGGAGTGGATACTGCATAAAGTTTTCCTTCTTGCAGCCCAGGGGCTACTGAATGAGGCTGAGAAAGAATTATTGAATGTAGATATAACTTCATTAAGTAAAGAAAATATGTATCAGTATTATGATACAAAAATCTATCTATACTCCCATTTGGTACAATTCATCGGTAATCGCCTGGAACTGACAAATTCTTATTACAATCTTGAGAAGGAATTCAAGCACGAAGCTAAGAAATATATAACTCCCGATCATCCTTCATATTATAGTTTTTGTGCGTCACTACATAGAGAATATCCCCGTTCTGCAGAGGGAGACAGTATAAAATTAAAATTAAAAAATATAGTAGACAAGTCATCATTGTCCACGCGGGTGGATGCCATCAATTCTTATATGCTTGCTATCATGTTTTACAATGAAGGCGATGAAGATAATTACGTAAAATACCTTATTTATTCTGCCATAGCCGATATTAAAATCTGCAACCGCGATATAGCTTCATTGGAGGAACTTTCCAATATCCTCTATTTGCGTGAAGACATAGACAGAGGCTACACTTACATCAGTTATTGCTTTAAAGCCGCATTGCTGTATCCCAACAGGGTGCGCGTAATAAACATATCGACCGTTATGGATAAACTACAGCAGGCCTATCGCGAAAGGAACAAAATACAGGAAAGCAAATTGCGTAAATCACTCTACACCACAAGTATATTATCCATTGTATTACTCATCTCCATCCTACTCATTTATTTCCAATTCAGAAAACTGTCTCGTTCACGTAAAAAACTGAACGAAAGTAACCGATTGCTTAATTCACACGTCAAAGAACTTTCTGAAGCCCAACGAATGCTGGGTGAAGTGAACGGAGAACTTAGCGAAGTAAATGAAAAGCTAAAAGTGATCAATAACCAATTACTAGAGTCCAATTATGTGAAAGAAGAATACATCGGATATGTATTCTCAATATGCTCCAATTATATAACCAAACTTGAAGAATACAGGAAGAATATCAGCAGAAAACTTAAAGCCGGTCAAATAGACGATATCAAATCATTAACTTCCAACATTACGATGGTACAAAGTGAGTTGAAGGAGTTCTATCATAGTTTCGACGCTATTTTCCTACACGTATACCCCGATTTTGTAAAAGACTTCAATTCCCTCCTGCGTCCCGAAGAAAAGATAATGCTTAAAGAAGGCGAACTCCTGAACACGGAGTTGAGGATATATGCGCTTGTCAGACTCGGAATAAATGACAGTATGAAGATTGCAGAATTTCTTCATTGCTCTCCGCAGACGGTTTACAATAATCGTTTAAAAACCAGAAACAAGGCAATAATTCCTAAGGAAGAATTCACCGAGACGGTACGTTCATTGGGTAAAATGCAAAAATAGAGAGAGCAAACAAACCATTTTACTTCATAAACTATTTACCTCTACCAAACATTATATAATTAATAATCAACACATTAACTTTTTATTTATTTACTCTTACTATTTACTTGTATATACACCGTACCTTATACTATACTACCTTTGTCCTCCAAGAAATTAATCAAGAAATTAATCGAGTATATACTTTTTAAATTTAATCTATGAGGCAAGAGAAACTACTAGGTCCAAAGCAAACTATGAAACATACGTTTGTAATCTCAGACGCTTTCTTTTCACAAAGTGCTAATTTGTTATTTTACTTATCATGAAAAATGTAATATTATTATCTTTGCTAATCCTTTTGTCCATTCCCCTTTCGGCACAACAGGAAAAAGTCTCCTTAGTCAACGACAGAACAGGTTCCAAGTTGCTTGTGAACGGTAAGTCTTTTATGGTGAATGGTATGAACTGGGATTACTTCCCAGTCGGCACCAATTATTCATATTCCTTATGGACAAAGCCTGACGATATAATCAAGGCTGCTCTCGATACGGATATGTCTTTATTAAAGAACATGGGTGTAAACGCTATCAGACAACACATAGGCGTTCCCCCCAGATGGGTAAAATATATCTATGAACAATATGGTATTCACACAATGATATATAGCTCCTTCGGACGCTATGGAGTAGCTTTGGACGGGGCATGGATGGCTAACACCGACTATTCCGACCCTAGAGTAAAAAAAGTACTTCTCGACGAGGCGAGAGAATTGGTAAAGGAATACAATAATACTCCTGGAATACTCCTCTATCTTCTTGGAAATGAGAACAATTATGGTTTATTTTGGCAAGGAGCAGAAACGGAAGATATTCCGGTAGAAGATCGTAAATCCACTATTCAAGCGGTTCACTTATATAAACTGTTCAATGAAGCGACTGTCGAGATGAAGAAAATGAATGCTTCAGCTCCTATAGCCATTTGCAACGGTGACCTTCTATTCCTTGATATTATAGCCAAAGAATGTAAGGATGTTGACATTCTAGGAATCAACTGCTATCGCGGTGACTCGTTCGGCGACTTGTTCAGCAGAGTAAAAGCTGAGTATGGAAAACCGGTATTGTTTACAGAGTTCGGATCCGATGCATTCAATGCCATAACTCAAAGTGAAGCACAAAAAGAGCAAGCAGACATTCTGTTGAAGAATTGGACTGAAATATATCTGAATGCGGCAGGACTAGGCAACAACAATAACTCACTCGGAGGTTTCACTTTCCAATTTGCCGACGGTTGGTGGAAATTCGGCCAAAATACTAACCTGAGCATACATGACACCAATGCATCATGGGCCAACGGTGGATATGTATTTGACTATGTGAACGGTGAAAACAATATGAACGAAGAATGGTTCGGTATATGCGCAAAAGGAACTCCTGACAGCCGAGGAATATACGAACTTTACCCGCGTGCCGCATACTATGTGCTGAAAGATGTCCACAAGATTAATCCTTATTCTCCCGGAAGTACCACCTCTTCGATAATAAGCAAACTTTCCGATATCAATGTAATGTCAGCCGTTTTATCCTCCAGAAGTGATAAAGCTGCCTTGCAAGGCGAAAAGACTCAGCTAATACGCCTGAGCGAACTGAGAGGTGACATAACTACCTACAATACAGGTGCAAAGAATACTACCACTCCAAGTTCCAGGCCGAAGAATCCGACAAGTTTCCCCAGCTTTAAAGGCTTTGACCATACTGAATCGTTCTACGTAGGCGTAGCCTCAAAACCGGCAGAGAATGTACAGGCGGAAGTCACTGTAAATGTTCTTGGAAATGTGGCGGAGAACCCGATAGACGAAATCTTTTATGAGAACAGAGGACGCTCCAGATATATAACGGACGAAAGCGGAGAAGTAGTAGATCTGGGTCCGTTGGAACGCTTAAGACTTTATAGTGCGAGTTTTGACTGGGATGGCAAACTGTTTAATCTGAAAACATTTTACCGCAAAGGACACTATCATTGGGGATACGAAGGAGACTTCTTTGGATTGTATCCCGAAGCGAGCTACGGTGATAATATGGATATTTATGGTGGCGAAGCTCCTTTCGGAAGTGAAATTGAAGGTAAGAAATACTTCAAAGGGCTGAAAATTGCTTTCGGTCCCGAACTATGGTGGGGTGCAAACCCGGCTCTGCTTGTCAAATACCAACGGAATATAGGTAAATATAACGTAGCAGGTATTTTCCATTATGATATAGACCAGCGTGAAGGAACGACTACTTCTTACGCCATACCCCGCCCCAAGAATACACGGGCCTCTCTTATGGTGGAAAGAAATTTCGGACGTTTCAATATTACAGCGGGCGGATTATGGTCAGGAACAACGCTTGTAGGACGGGAATTTCAAGCTACCACAGAATACAATAAAGAAGCTATCGTATATTCCGACGTGATAAAAACATCCGATACATTCGGAGGGAAGATGAAAGTGGTATATAGCGGAGGAAAGTTCAATGCCTATGCGCAGGGGGCGATAATGGGATTGGTAGCCAGTGGCGGAGCCGATTACACACAGACTTTAACAGGATGGAGGCTAAAAGATAGCGGTAGCGGAAATCAATCGAACGTCCTTGCCGGTTTTACTTATCAGATAGGCAACTTCCAGATTGCCCCTAATTTCCTGTGGCAGAAACCGCTTGTAGGTCCAATGCCTAATGGAATCGATGCTCCCGGAAGATTACGAAATATTATTGATGATCCTTTTGCTGTTAGGGATAACAGGGAGACAACAGCGGGAGAATTGTTGCTGACTTATGACCCGACACCCGCTACTTGGATGTACGACTGGGAGAATGACAATAACGAAGATGCACCGTTTGCCGCTTCACTTGGTTTCATTTACCGCCATCATCCCACCTCACAGGATGCAGCCATAGGTATACTTGCCAACGGTCGTTCTACCTTTGCTTTCGGAGGAGCTGCACCGGCTCATGATTTATGGGAAACAAACCTGAAAATAGCGTCTAGAATATCAAGAGATTTCGGTATCATATCAAGTGTCTACTGTGGTACTGCCCAAGCCAACGGAGATGATACCCGTTTAGTTAAGCGGGTAGGTGCAGACGCCAGAATGATTTATAAGAAACTGCGACTGAACGCAATGGTGAAGTTTAATGACTGGGGGCCGTACGACTATCACAGGGATTTTAACCTTACTTTCCCTTTCCAATGTATGTTAGACTTTTCGACCAGTCTCGCCAAGCCTAAATGGTTGGGTCCGGTATCCACTCGCGTAGGAATCAGAGGTACTTTCAGAACATTAGATCAATATTCTCCTCGTTACGTTGCCGGATATATACCGGACGGTTCCGGTGGTTTTGAACCAAGCACAGATATTATAGGCGCAGGTCGTGGCAACGAATGGGAAATAAGAACCTACATTTCATTCAGCATTTTCTAATCTACGAACTAATTAATAAGATAGTTTTATGAATCACAAAATCAATATATCATGTAAGCTCTCTGTTGTCGCTGTTCTCTTTTCGTTGACAGGATGTACAAGAGATATAAATACGGATGTGCTGGCAACTTACCCACACTTGTCTGATGTCTTTATCGATGAATTTGCATCCGACCTGCAATACCAGGCATGGGGAAAAGTAACTAATTTCGGGGTGGATACTGAAACCACCTACGATGGCACGTCATCTATGCGAATAGAAGTTCCCAATCCGAGTGATCCTATGGGAAGTTGGGCAGGAGGTACTTTCTATTCCGCTACAGGCAGAAACCTGTCCGGATATGACGCACTGACTTTTTATGCCAAGTCTTCCGTAGCTACCGCTATTGAAGTTGGAATAGGAAATTATGATACTACCGAATATCTGGTTCAAGTTAATGATGTCCAACTGAATACAAACTGGAGCAAGATTATCATCCCTATTCCTAATTCCGCAAAGCTTTTATCGGAAAAAGGATTATTCTACTACTCCGCCGGTGCAGTAAATGACGAAGGCTACACCATCTGGTTCGATGAGGTCAAGTTCGAAAAACTCGGTACATTGGCTCATGCCAAAATAGAAGATATAGAGGTTCCCGGTTTTCCCGGAAAACTGACGATAGGAACTCTGACCGAGACTATCAATCTTCCGAACGGCATTAACCGTAAAATGCGGGTCTCTCCCAATTATTTTACATTCGAGTCATCTGACGTCAATGTGGCTTCGGTAACAAATGATGGTAACATAACCGTGCACAAAACAGGAGAAGCCGTTATCTCGTTAAAGGAGGCTGAAGGCGAAATAAAGGTACATTGCTACGATTTCGCTCCAACACCCACGAGAGACGAATCGGAAGTGTTGTCTCTGTTCAGTGATTCTTATACTAATAAGATTTCTGCAAATTGGAATCCTAGATGGGAATGGTCAACAGCTGAATATACGGAAATAGATACCGGTGATAATCATATAGCACGGTATAGCGGTTTGAACTTTGTAGGTATTGTATTCAACAAAACTGCGGATTGTTCGTCAAAGACTCACCTCCACCTGGATGTATTATGCATGGACGAAGTAAGTGAAAGCACTATTATAACAGTCTCTATATACTATGGAACAACGGAAATAAAGTATCCGATAACATTGGAGAAATATCCTGATTTCAAATCAAAACAGTGGCTGTCACTCGATCTGGAACTTGAAAAAGAAAATAAACTAATACCACAATTGGCATTGGCATGTGATGACAACACCAGGAACATTCTTTTGGACAATATTTATTTCTATTAAAAATGATAACTTATGAAACCATATAAAACAATATTGCTTAGCTTGCTGATACTTCCTTTGCCACTGTTACTTGGAAGTTGCGAGAAAGAAGAAGAGATAGAAAACACCCGATGGGTATTGGTGTGGTCGGACGAATTTGACACACCGACTCCCGACAACAGACCCGATCCTTCAAAGTGGACGTATGAAAAAGGCGCTTCAGGATACGGTAATCAGGAACTTCAGAACTATACCGACAGAGTAGAAAACGCCTCATACACAACTCACAAAGGTTTGGGATGCCTGAAAATAACAGCTTTGAACGACAATTATGACGGAGTAGCTTACTCTTCTGCCAGAATAAAGACCGAAGGACTGTTCGAACAACGATACGGACGTTTCGAAGCACGTCTGAAACTTCCGTACGGTCCGGGACTTTGGCCTGCATTTTGGATGTTAGGAGCAAACTATGCCACCGATGTATGGCCAAAATGCGGTGAAATAGATATTATGGAAAATAAAGGATACCAACCTAATATCGTATCAAGTGCTCTACATTTTCCGGGACATTCGGGTGGAAATCCCATAACACAGACTTTTGGCTATGAGAACCAACGTTTTGACACAGACTTCCACATATTTGCCGTAGAATGGGATGAATCCCAAATAGACTTCTTTGTGGATAATGTACTTTACAAAAGAGTGAAAGCCGCTGATGTAACAGATGGTGAATGGGTATTCGATCATCCATTTTTTATTATTCTGAATGTAGCGGTAGGCGGTACATTTGGTGGTGATCCCACAGCAGACACTGTATTTCCCCAAAGCATGTATGTAGATTACGTCAGGGTTTATCAGAAATCAACAGAAGTACAACCCGGAACTAATACCGGAGATATCTCTTCAAACGGTTCAATTCCCGGATGGGATTTTAACGGACCGGATTCTGATAAAGGGCTTATAGAGCCTGAATTAAAATAAATAACAATGTAACTGCTAAAGATTAAAATTATGAATTTAATAAAAATACAAGGATACTATTTAGGGCTTATGGCAGCCATAAGTCTTGGAGCGGTTTCATGTACGAACGAAACGGAATTTGCCAATTCGCTGGATAAAGGCGACATTACTTTCTCAGCTCAAGTAGGAAAAACGATGAGCAGAACCACAGAAAGCGCATGGGATGGTGACGAACTGATAGGTGTGAAAGCGGGAGAAACAGTAAAAACTTACAAAGTGACAACCAATGGAAAAATGTCTACTGAAGATACACCTTATACATGGGATGGCACAAGCTATGATCTGCTGGCATGGACTCCCCTCACAGCAGAACAGATAAACCTAACAGACCAAACTACCGAAGAGAAACTCTTTGACTGTGACTTATTGGCAAGTAATGCGAAAGTGGAAGCAAAGAATGTACATTTTGTATTCAGACACCAAATGACCCGGATGTGGTGGGAACTTCAGAAATTTGAAGGATATACAGATGAAGAAGTGAACACCGCAAAAGTTTCGTTTATCGGTTATGGAAGTGTAACGTATACTAATGGAGAAATCACAACGGTAGGCGATGCTGACCAATTGATTTCTACTCATGACACAAAAGGAGAATATTATAGAAACGGCGAAGCTATGATGGTTCCTTGTGAAATGTGGGAGAAACCATTGATAAAAGTAGAAATAGGAGAAGATACCTATATCTATACTCCAAGTAAGTCCAACCCCAATGACGTCAATAAGAAAACCGGAGATTTGCTTCCCAATACATGGCAAAGATATTACTTGTCTGTCAGCAAAAAAGGACTGACTGTAGAAATGGAATCCGGAGAAATTAATTGGGATAATGAAAAGATCGATGACAATCAGATTACGGATGCTAAATTTAAGGCTATTATATCTGATGAAGTATCAAATTTGACCAATTGCCAGTTTACAGGTTTGGAAAACAGTTTCATTGACAACGCAACCAACGGCTTCTCCATAACTTATAAAGAAACAAATGCAAGCGGAGGCATCGATTACGAAGGTCTATGTGACAGAGTACGTACAGTTGATACCCCAAACGGGACTGTCACTTTCACATTCTGCAATATCCGTTCGGATATCAAATTAACATATACTAAAGAATATATGGAAGTAGGCTATTATTTCTATAGTGACGGTACTTACGGGACAGATTACAAAGACGGTTCCACCTTAGGTATTATCTATAAGATAGGAAAACATGAGACGGACAACGTAACAAATTACGAAGGTACGGATATAGAAACCATTCATGGATATGTAGTAGCGCTAACTGATGAAACTAGCGACGAAAAGAGTAGTTTCAAATGGAAAGAAGGTAATGCAAACTTGTATGGGGCAGATTTTCCAGAACACGGCATAAGAGACGGAAAAACCACACAATATCTAGGATACCTTAACACTAAATATCTTATAGCAAAAGCAGCTGTAGCAGAGGCTACAACAGTGCCGGCAGCCTCAACTTCTACCAGCAAAAACAATAATTCACTTATACCCGGCACATCTGGTTGGTATTTGCCCTCTCATACCCAATTAAGAGATCTAGCAACTCTTGCGGGTAACACATTCACTAATTACAGTGCATTGAATGGCACATATTGGGACAGTACATTCGACAGTGACCCTAATGCTTATATAGTAGTTTTCAATGAAAATGGCGCAATAAGCAGTACTGATTTCTACAGGGCTGTAGATTCAGAACAAAAAGTTCGTCTTATTCTTACTTTCTAATTAATCATACAAATTATGAAACAAATATATTCACATATCAAACTGGCAGCCGTATCGCTATTAATATTTTCGGCTTGCACCCAAGACGAGATGTTACCTCAGATCGGAGAAAACGAAACCGCCGTTTCTGATGTTCTGACTATTCAAAATGTAAATGTAGCCAATTTCGATACCGGAAATCCTACTACACGGGTAATCAATGATGGTGTCACAGTTCTTTTCGAAGCAGGAAACAGCTTGGAAGATGTCAACGGCGATGAAATCGGTATTTTACTGATAGACAAAGATGGAATCGGATTCGCCAATGAACCCTTTAAGTATATAAACGAAAACGGTGTAAACAAATGGGTTAGTAAAAACAGTGTGAGTTATACCAGCAAAATTAAAAAAGTCATCGCCTACTTTCCATACGCCCAAATAGTGAAAGATGGAAAAGAGTTTGTTCCTTCATCCGTTAATGAACTAAAAGAACTAAAGAAAGAGGAAGAAACAACGGAATTTAAAGACAAAGATTTGCTGATAGCAGAAATCAATGATATTCAATCCCATCAATTGACAATCAACTTTAAGCACGCCTTTTCATTGATAGCGTTCTCTGCGGAAGCGACCATTAAACTAGATGACACGGAAGAGATTTCCTATTTATTAGATCTTTCCGATGTATCTTTCTCCATTGGCGACGAACTGTACACGCCCGAATCAATGAGCGGCAAGTACATCTGTCTTGTTGACGAAGAACAATTAGTAAAAAATGATTTTCGCTACTTCTACACGATTGATAATATTACTTATTCAAAGACGCTGAAAGATCCTATAACACTGGCAGCCAACCAATGTTACACTTTCCCTTGCCCAACATCCTCCGAAGGAACGGCAGATATTGCAGTAGGTGACTTCTACTGTACCACAGAAAGTAATAAAACAATCATTCTTCCAAGAAATGCAGCCGGTATTCCTACCGGTCTTACCTGCAAAGGAATCGTATTCCACATAATAGACGATTTTGAAACTTTTAAATCTACAAATGATTTAAACGACTCCAATTTAAATGGATATCAAGAAAAACATGGCTTAGTAGTCTCTACAAAAAAAGGAAATAATTTTGGCACTGTGGCAGCAGCTGATATAGAGCAAGCCTTTATTGATGGAAATGTAGAGAAATACACTGATACGGAAACATCAAACGGTTATAAATTGACACAAATTTTAGTAGGAACTGAAAATCTGGGATTTATCGCTTTGAATAATCATACTGAAAAACTAAACAATAGTACCGCTTGGTATGCTCCTTCGTTCAATGAACTTAAATACCTGATACAAGGTGAAAATACTCAAACAGGTTCTACATCGGGGCAAGAGTACATTAACAAACAATTGAAAAAAATAAATGCGGATGAACTGGCAGGTACAATTCCTTCTGTCACTTTTTACAATGGTGTCGGAGACCATGGATTACGCCTTATGACGGGCGGTTCTGAAAATGGATGGCACGGCATACCTGGCGAAGCTTTTTATCCAATCTGTGCATTTTGATGCATTCCCCCCAAAAACAAGAACTAATAAATATTTCCAATAATAAAAGACGATTTATGAAGATAAACAAGTTATTATTTACCACAACACTGACAGCATTGGCATTAACAGCCTGCTCTCCGAAAGGAACCAACTCTGATTCTGAGATAGAGAACAAAGTAGAAGCCTTACTGGATAAGATGACTTTAGAGGAAAAGCTAGGGCAGATGAATCAGTTGAGTCCGTGGGATCCTAACGAACTGGCAAACAAAGTTCGTAATGGAGAAATAGGTTCCATATTGAATTATATGAATCCCGAAGAAGTGAATAAAATACAGAAAATCGCAATGGAAGAGTCACGGTTAGGTATCCCCCTACTAGTGTCACGCGATGTAATTCACGGTTACAAGACTATCTTCCCTATTCCATTGGGACAGGCAGCCACATTCAATCCACAGATAGTAGAAAACGGAGCACGTGTAGCTGCCATAGAAGCTTCAGCTGATGGTATCCGTTGGACTTTTGCGCCCATGATAGATATATCACGTGACCCTCGTTGGGGACGCATAGCCGAAAGTTGCGGTGAAGATCCCTACTTGACTTCCGTAATGGGAGTAGCTATGATTAAAGGGTTTCAAGGAGATTCGCTGAACAGTCCGACTTCAATAGCGGCGTGTGCCAAGCACTTTGTAGCTTATGGTGCATCCGAAGGCGGTAAGGACTATAATTCTACATTTATCCCCGAAAGAGTACTGCGCAATGTATATCTACCTCCGTTCAAAGCTGCGGTAGACGCTGGTTGTGCCACTTTCATGACTTCATTCAACGATAACGATGGTGTGCCGTCTACGGCAAATAAATTTGTGTTGAAAGATATATTGCGCGATGAATGGAAATATGACGGTATGGTAGTAACCGACTGGGCTTCGGCTGCCGAAATGATCAATCACGGTTTCTGTGCAGATGGCAAGGAAGCTGCCGAGAAATCGGTAAATGCAGGCGTTGACATGGATATGGTGAGTGAAACGTTCATCAAAAACCTCAAGCAGTCTTTAGCAGAGAATAAGGTTTCCATAGAATCAATAGACGACGCTGTACGGAATATTCTCCGTCTGAAATACCGAATGGGCTTGTTTGAAAATCCGTATATTGTTACACCACAGAATGTGAAATATGCGGAAGAGCACTTGAAAATAGCAAAAGAAGCGGTAGAGCAATCCGTTATTCTCCTGAAGAATGACACACAAACATTACCGCTTACAAACAAAATCCGTACTGTAGCGGTAGTAGGTCCGATGGCTGACGCACCCTATGAACAGATGGGGACATGGGTGTTCGACGGTGAAAAAGACCATACTCAAACACCTCTCAAAGCCATCAGAGAAATGTATGGCGATCAGGTTAACGTAATTTTCGAACCTGCACTCGGTTATAGCCGTGACAAAAACCTAAACGGTATCGCCAAAGCCGTAAACGCGGCACGCCACGCAGATGTAGTCCTTGCTTTTGTCGGTGAAGAAGCAATACTTTCGGGTGAGGCCCATTCTTTGGCAAACCTAAATCTTCAGGGAGCACAGAGTCAACTGATACAAGCACTGTCCACTACCGGCAAACCATTAGTAACCATAGTGATGGCAGGACGCCAACTTACAATCGCTAGTGAAGTTGAAGCTTCGGATGCAGTTCTTTATGCGTTCCATCCGGGCACTATGGGAGGACCTGCCATTGCCGACATCCTTTTCGGGAAGGTTAATCCAAGCGCAAAGACTCCGGTTACATTCCCCCGTATGACAGGTCAGGTTCCTATATATTATGCTCACAACAGCACAGGTCGCCCGGCCAACCCGAAAGAAATGCTCATTGATGAAATCCCTGTCGAAGCGGGGCAAACATCTGTTGGCTGCCGTTCCTTCTATCTCGATGCCGGGGCTTCTCCCTTGTATCCGTTCGGCTACGGATTGTCTTACACTACCTTTGAATATAGCAATCTGAAGTTGACTTCCGACAAACTTGCTATTAACGGCGAGATATCAGTCACGGTAGATCTAAAGAATACAGGAAAGTATGACGGCACGGAAGTAGTACAACTTTACATTCAGGACAAGGTAGGCTCTGTAACCCGTCCGGTAAAGGAACTGAAGGCTTTTCAACGTGTAGAACTCAAAGCCGGAGAATCAAAGAATGTTTCATTCTCTCTGCCTGTTTCAGAACTGGCTTTTTGGGGCTATAACATGACTTACAACGTAGAACCGGGAGATTTCAAATTATGGGTAGGAACAAACAGCGCTGAAGGTTTATCTGCCGACTTTACCGTATCGGCTTTATAAACAATCCTCAAAGAACATAAAAACATAGATAATAAAAAAGGTGTATCGCTTTCGCAATACACCTTTCTGTTTATTTAGAAATACTTTTTATTATTTCTTTCCTTCCAACTGTTCTTTCAATGCAGCAAGAGCGTCGATATCGCCCAGCGTAGTTGAAGCAGCCTGGTTTTGGATCATCGGAGAATCTTCTCTCTTGTTGCTAGAAGATGACTTCTTAGCACCAGAAGCAGCTTTCTTTTCTGCTCTTTCTTCAGCCTTAGCTACATCTTCGAAGATACGGCTGTGAGACAGGATGATTCTCTTAGCGTCTTTGTTGAACTCGATCACTTTGAATTCAAGTTTCTCATCCAACTGTGCTTGTGAACCGTCTTCTTTTACAAGGTGTTTCGGAGTTGCGAAACCTTCTACACCGTAAGGAAGAGCCACAACAGCACCCTTATCCAACATTTCGATGATTGTACCTTCGTGTACAGAACCTACAGTGAACACAGTTTCGAATACATCCCAAGGATTTTCTTCGAGTTGTTTGTGGCCGAGGCTCAAACGACGGTTTTCTTTGTCGATTTCCAATACCTGAACTTCGATATCAGCACCAATCTGAGTAAATTCTGATGGGTGTTTTACTTTCTTAGTCCAAGAAAGGTCAGAGATATGGATCAAGCCGTCAACACCTTCTTCGATTTCTACGAATACACCGAAGTTAGTGAAGTTACGAACTTTTGCAGTATGCTTAGAACCTACAGGATACTTTTCTTCGATAGTTTCCCATGGATCTTGTTTCAGTTGTTTGATACCCAAAGACATCTTACGTTCTTCGCGGTCAAGTGTCAGCACAACAGCTTCTACTTCGTCGCCTACCTTCATGAAATCTTGTGCAGAACGCAGGTGTTGGCTCCAAGACATTTCTGAAACGTGGATCAAACCTTCTACGCCCGGAGCGATTTCGATGAATGCACCGTAGTCAGCCATAACAACCACTTTACCTTTCACCTTGTCACCAACCTTCAAGTCAGTATCAAGAGCATCCCATGGGTGCGGAGTCAGTTGTTTCAAACCAAGAGCGATACGTTTCTTTTCGTCATCGAAGTCAAGGATAACAACGTTGAGCTTCTGATCCAATTCAACCACCTCTTTCGGATCGCTAACACGTCCCCAAGAAAGGTCAGTGATGTGGATCAAACCGTCTACGCCACCAAGGTCGATGAATACACCGTAAGATGTGATATTTTTAACAGTTCCTTCAAGAACCTGTCCTTTTTCAAGTTTACCGATAATTTCTTTCTTCTGTTGTTCCAGTTCAGCTTCGATAAGAGCCTTGTGAGATACAACAACGTTTTTGAATTCCTGGTTGATTTTAACCACTTTGAATTCCATTGTTTTGCCAACGAATACATCATAGTCGCGGATCGGTTTAACGTCGATTTGAGAACCCGGCAAGAATGCTTCGATTCCGAATACGTCTACGATCATACCACCCTTAGTGCGGCACTTGATGTAACCCTTGATAATTTCTTCATTTTCCAGAGCAGCGTTAACGCGATCCCAAGAACGAGTAGCGCGGGCTTTTCTGTGTGACAGAACGAGCTGTCCTTTTTTGTCTTCCTGGTTCTCGATGTATACTTCTACAGTATCACCTACTTTCAGGTCCGGATTGTAACGGAATTCATTCAAAGGGATGATACCGTCTGATTTGTAACCGATGTTCACAACTACTTCACGCTTGTTCATTGCGATTACGGTTCCGTCAACAACCTCACGGTCATTCACTTTGTTAAGCGTACCGTCGTAAGCTTTTTCCAGTTCATCGTGGCTGACGTTGGTTACTGTTTCGCCATTTTCATAAGCATCCCAGTTGAAGTCTTCAATAGGAGCTACGTTCTTTAAGTTTTCCATTAATAAATAAATTGTTTAATACTTTAATTAAATAAGACATTATATTATCTATAAATCGGGCGCAAAGGTAGGAATATTTTCTTGATTGACAAAAGAATGGTTAAATAAAAGATGCCTGCAATCCCCTTTTTTCTGAGAAAAAACATCATCGGTTGAACAACTCAAACGTGAACTTACAGCCTATTCCTCCAAATTTCCAGTTTTCGCTGCTCACAAAAACTCCAAAATCAAAGATATGCGTACCAATGCCATACCCTACTTCCAGATAAGGCTGAAGGTGCGGCATAGTGAGCGCACCGACATAAATGCGTTCATTTTGCACATAACGGGTGTACTTCATCAGATGTCTCAATATAAGGAACGGGGCTTCGTAAGTAAAATGCCCGCGCACATACCGGCGGGAAGAGTTGTACCAGCGTCCGTCAAGCACTTGGAATACTCCGCCGATTTCGTCATTCCAACCTACGGGAAGATTGTGACGGGAAAAATTGGCAAAGTCAACAAAATATAACTCATCCTGATTAGTAAACGCTCCGAAGCCGAAACGATAATAAATATTACGCATCAATCCCAAACGGATTTGATGCTGGAGATCAAATTCTATTCTTTCGTATTCGCCCGTACTCTTGAATACGCCTTTGATTCCCCGTTCATAATCAACCGATAAAGTAGGATACAATGAACGCAGATTTATCTTCCGCTTCCCGTTCATATAATAATAGAGTCCCGGTGTCCATTCCACCCGGACACGAGGGGCGAAACTTATATAAGTATTCTTGAATTTGTCCATAAACTCCGGAGGAGGCATCGGATAATCACCGGTTATCACAAAACGTGAAGGTTCTACGGCAGTTCTCTTATGGGCAGAGAAACCGACACTGACATCCAATCCATTGACAACCTCGACTGTATGGCGGAAATTGAAATACAAGTCCTTGAAATAATCAAGATGAATCAAGTTGAAATTGAATATACTGTCCGGCATGGCTTTCAGTTCATCCAGCACCTTACTGCTATAAATTCGGTTACCATTCCCCACATTCAAGCGGACAAATCCCCGTTTCTGCGGCCAGTACTCAAAATCTGCGTTCAATGACCAATAAAACTCCTTGCGTGTGAAATTATATCCGAGTTTAGGAACAATACGGAGCAGTTTATCTCCCCTAAAAAGACGGTTATAACGAAAATCCTGCCGATATGACAAGCCATTGCTTCCACTATAACTGAACAATAGAGGATTAATGAATGGAGAAAAACGTACACTTCCGATATTAGCCAGATTGAATTTATAGTCCTCTACCATCAAGTCACCCACCGTTCCCCAGAAAGCCTGACTTTTGGATGGCTTATGCGTTGTCGCCGTGTCACGCCTGAGCAGGTAATCACGGTAGAGTTTCTTCTCACTCTCACTCAATGGAATAGGACGCATGACAGCAAAGGTCGAAGCATCCGTCTTGTAAGCATTCGTATCACACTGCAAGGAGAATGATTCCGACAAGTTATACTTTTTCTTTTCTTTCTTGCGTACTTTCTTTTCTTTCAGTTCAATCGATTTATAATTCAAAGAAGCGGTATAATTGCCATCTACCCTATTTCCGAGAAACTTGAAAAGTGCCTCCACATTGTAACGGACCGGCAAAAATTCATCTTTCTTACCCACCTCTCCCATCTTAATCCAACATGTAAATGTTATCAGCTCCGACCGTCCCGAAAAACGTATTTCCCGGACACTCCAGACATTACTGCTGACAATCATATAGCCGCCGACCAACTGATCGCTTTTTGTCCGAGGGATAAAGCGTATCCGGTAATCGAGATTATTGGGATCTCCCATCACACTATCTATCTGATATTTATAATATTTCTGTCCGTTCTTGGCAAGCGGCGACAGCAACCGTTCATCATTCAGCAGCGAAGACGAATAGATATTGACACTGAAATATTCAAGCAAACCCGGCAGTCCTCTGTTTCCCCGCACAGTACCTTGATAAGCTTTTACTTTTTGATCGTAAATATTAGGAGCCGTATAATGAAGATCACTGTAAGTTTCGAGCAAATATTCGCGTACACCTTTCTGCAGACGGAACATAGAGGGCACATAGCGAAGAATAAAATTCTTTTTCTGGATATCCATCTTACCTTTTATATATAGGCTGGCACGATAATCACTGACGATCGTTTCATACAAAGGGGCAAAGGTCATGACACGCTCTATGATGGAATCGGCGGAGATCTCCTGACGCGTATACGGATTCATTACATAATCGTGAGCCGTTCCTTTTGAAGTAAAAAAGAACAACCCCAATATGCATACTATCAATATTTTATATCTCAATCGTCGTATCTCCTTCATTAACGGAGACAAATATAAAAAAGAATATCGAAAAGCAAGAAGAGTTAGACACTAAAAAGAGTTATCAAAAGAAAACCTTCACATGGCATAAATACATAACTGTACGGAAATAAACAGATTTGTGTCCGAACAACTCATATTTTCTATACTCCCTCTTGCTTTTTACTGATTAATTTCGTATCTTTAGTGGTTTCCATCCTTTCAGATATAGATGGTCATCTTGCATAATGACTAATATCACGTTATAAGCAGACTAATGTCACGTTACAATGTGACATTGGTCACCATGTAAGGGGACCACTACTCGGGTGCATAAACTATTATAGTTTTCTGCACTGCAATTTCAAATTCCCTGCACAGAATAACCTTAAAGACTACGAATCATCACCGGACGAATCAAACTAAAGGAGTACAATCCTAAGAAGGGGGTATACGTCCAAAAACACATCTATTTTCAAAAATACCCCCTTTAAAATAGGGGTACTTTCAGAAAAAACATATATTTTTGCACCATCAACCGATAAAAAGAAGACCATTTATGTCTAAAATGAGATTTTTTGCATTACAAGAACTTTCCAACCGGAAACCTTTGGAAGTGACTGCCCCTTCCAACAAACTCTCTGATTATTATGGCAGCCATGTGTTCGATCGCAAAAAGATGCAGGAGTATCTTCCCAAAGAAGCCTATAAAGCTGTCATCGATGCCATCGAAAAAGGTACACCTATCAGCCGCGAAGTGGCAGACCTCGTTGCCAACGGCATGAAAAGCTGGGCAAAGTCACTCAACGTCACACATTACACGCACTGGTTCCAACCTTTGACGGACGGAACAGCCGAAAAGCATGACGGCTTTATCGAATTCGGAGAAGACGGTGGAGTAATTGAACGTTTTTCGGGAAAATTGCTGATCCAACAAGAACCCGATGCTTCCTCTTTCCCTAACGGTGGTATCCGCAATACTTTCGAGGCACGCGGTTACACAGCATGGGATGTTTCCTCACCTGCGTTCGTAGTAGATACGACTCTCTGTATCCCGACCATCTTCATCTCTTATACAGGAGAGGCGCTAGACTACAAGACTCCGCTACTGAAAGCACTAGCCGCTGTAGATAAAGCTGCAACGGAAGTCTGCCAGTTATTCGACAAGAATATTACACGTGTATATACGAATCTGGGATGGGAACAGGAATATTTCCTTGTGGACTCTTCCTTATATAATGCACGCCCCGATCTTTGCCTGACAGGACGGACTCTGATGGGACATTCTTCCGCCAAAGACCAACAGCTGGAAGACCATTACTTCGGTTCTATTCCTCCACGTGTCACTGCCTTTATGAAGGAACTCGAAATTGAATGCCATAAGCTGGGGATTCCCGCCAAAACCCGTCACAACGAAGTAGCTCCCAATCAATTCGAGTTGGCTCCTATCTTCGAAAACTGTAATCTGGCGAACGACCACAACCAGCTCGTCATGGACTTGATGAAACGAATCGCCCGCAAACATCACTTCAACGTACTTTTACACGAGAAACCTTATAACGGAGTCAATGGTTCCGGCAAGCATAACAACTGGTCTCTTTGTACCGACACAGGTATCAACCTGTTTGCTCCGGGAAAGAATCCGAAAGGGAATATGTTATTCCTGACTTTCCTCGTCAACGTATTGATGATGGTCTATAAGAACCAGAACCTGCTGCGCGCCTCCATCATGAGTGCCAGCAACAGCCACCGTCTGGGGGCCAACGAAGCTCCTCCCGCCATCCTGTCCTGCTTTTTGGGTTCGCAACTCTCCGCCACTCTCGACGAAATTGTCCGCCAAGTAGGAAACGATAAAATGACACCGGAAGAAAAGACTACACTGAAACTGGGTATCGGACGTATTCCTGAGATTTTGCTCGATACAACCGACCGCAACCGTACTTCTCCTTTCGCTTTCACCGGAAATCGTTTCGAATTCCGCGCCGCAGGTTCGTCTTCCAACTGCGCTGCCGCAATGATAGCTATCAACGCTGCCATGGCAAATCAATTGAACGAGTTCCGTGCATCGGTAGAGAAACTGATGGAAGAAGGAGTTGGAAAAGACGAAGCCATTTTCCGGTTGCTGAAAGAAACAATCATCGCTTCCGAACCAATCCGTTTCGAAGGCGACGGTTACTCCGAAGAATGGAAACAGGAAGCCGCGCGACGCGGACTGACCAATATTTGCCACGTTCCGGAAGCATTGATGCATTACGTCGACAATCAGTCTAAATCGGTGCTTATCGGCGAACGTATCTTTAACGAAACCGAATTGAACAGCCGTCTGGAGGTGGAACTGGAAAAATATACCATGAAGGTTCAGATTGAAGGCCGCGTATTGGGTGACCTTGCTATCAACCACATTGTACCGACCGCGGTTGCCTATCAGAACCGTTTGCTTGAAAACCTTCGCGGACTGAAAGAAATATTCCCGGCTGAAGAATACGAAGTATTGAGTGCCGACCGCAAAGAACTGATCCGTGAGATTTCACACCGGGTGACTTCCATTAAAGTATTGGTTCGCGAAATGACTGAGGCACGAAAAGTTGCCAACCACATGGACAACTACAAAGATAGAGCCTTTGCATACGAAGAAAAGGTACGCCCGTATCTTGACCAGATTCGCGACCACATCGACCACTTGGAGATGGAAGTGGACGATGAAATATGGCCATTGCCTAAATACAGGGAACTGTTATTTACCAAATAAAACGTCCGTAAGATTGCACGAAAGCTCTCACTTTTGTGCAATCTTTTTATAGATTCGTTCATTTTTTCATTTTTTATTTCTACTTTTGTGCTGTATAACACAGTTTTGTAGCACTCATGGTAAAAATGAATATGTCAGACATCGATATTTCGGAACCGTTATCCGATATGTTAGCTCCTCTAAACAATGAACAAAAGGAGTTTCTGATGAATAATTATACGATTCAAACCTACAAAAAAAATGAAACCATTTACTGTGAAGGAGAAACGCCATCGCATCTAATGTGTCTTATCAACGGTAAAGTCAAAATCTTCAAAGATGGTGTAGGAGGTAGAAGTCAGATTATTCGTATGATTAAGCCACACGAATATTTTGCATATCGTGCTTATTTTGCCAAAGAGGATTTTGTTACTGCCGCAGCAGCTTTCGAACCTTCTGTTGTTTGCTTGATTCCCATGAGTGCCATCATGACTTTAGTTACCCAGAACAATGACCTGGCCATGTTCTTTATCCGCCAGCTTTCCATTGATCTCGGCATTTCTGACGAACGAACCGTCAACCTGACACAAAAACACATTCGAGGACGTTTGGCCGAATCTCTGATTTTCTTGAAAGAAAGTTATGGACTGGAAGAAGACGGCTCTACCCTAAGTATTTACTTATCACGCGAGGATCTGGCAAATCTGTCGAATATGACCACTTCGAATGCCATCCGCACGCTGTCACAATTCGCTACGGAACGGCTGATTACAATCGACGGAAGAAAGATCAAAATCATCGAAGAAGAAAAGTTAAAGAAAATAAGCAAGATTGGGTAAGAGTGTTCCTACACCAATCACTCCACCCTAAAAGTGAACATACATATAGAAAATATAATTGCAGACATAAAACGTGGCAACAAACAGGCTTTCAAAAAGCTATTTGATGACTACTACCCTATTCTTTGTGTTTTCTCCAACTAGTATATCGAAGACAAAGAAGTTTGCAAAGATATTGCACAAGATGTATTTCCAGCCGTTCGATCTAGCTCCTATCCCGGAAAATGAATCGAAAGTGATAGAAATAAAAGTAGAAAACGGCAAGCTGGCTCCCATCACCCGGCAGTTCTTCATCGACCACATTTTCGACTTCCGCAAATGGAAAAAATGGCGGAGCAATACAAAGGGAAAGTGATGTTCTACAAAGTGAATGCAGACAAAGAAAAGGATTTATGCAATCACTTTGGTGTACAGGCATTGCCTACTTTATTCTTCATACCTGCAAGCGGCAAACCGATTATTGAAGTCGGAGCTACTCCGGAGAAGTACGTACAAATCATCGAAGAACAACTACTGAAATAGAAAGATAAAATAATTGCAAGTACTTTTAGTACAAATACTTCATAATGACTGCCCCCTAAAAGTTTTTTATTCAACTTTTAGGGGGCAGTTCAAATAAGTTTTAAGTTCCGTCTTTTCCTCTAATGCAACAAACTATCAAATCTTCCCAATCGAAGAAAGATAACGCTCCGCCTCAATAGCCGCCTTGCAGCCACTTCCCGCAGCAGTAATAGCCTGGCGGTAATGCGGATCGGCAACATCTCCTGCAGCAAATACTCCCGGCACTTTCGTACGTGGGCTATCTCCATCCGTGATAATGTAACCTACTTCATCCGTATCGATATAGTCTTTGAATATATCCGAGTTCGGTTTATGACCGATAGCCAGGAAGAAACCATCGATAGGCAGGCTGTAACGTTCTTCATCAGGTTCGCCCCAACGTTTTACAAGGTTCACCCCTTCTACTCCATTATCACCATACAAACCAACAGCGTTGTGTTCAAAAAGCACTTCAATCTTCTCGTGATTCATCACACGCTCCTGCATAATCTTTGATGCACGCAGGAAAGGTTTGCGGACAATCAGATATACTTTAGATGCCAGACCGGCAAGATAAACAGCCTCTTCACAAGCTGTATCACCACCGCCGACAACAGCCACGATTTTCTTACGATAAAAGAAACCGTCACAAGTGGCACAAGCGCTGACACCCATTCCGGCATATTTCTTTTCATCTTCCAACCCCAGATATTTAGCAGTAGCTCCAGTAGCGATAATCAATGCTTCCGTTTCTATTTCTTTCTCACCGTCAATCGTAATCTTATAAGGCGCTTTGCTTAAGTCTGCCGCAGTCGCAATGCCAAAACGGACATCGGCTCCAAAACGGCTGGCCTGAGCACGTAGATCTTCCATCAATTGCGGACCGCTGATTCCTTCCGGATAACCGGGAAAGTTCTCTACGTCCGTAGTCGTTGTCAACTGACCGCCGGGTTGCAACCCTTCATAAAGCACCGGACATAAGTTTGCACGTCCTGCATAAATCGCTGCCGTGTATCCGGCAGGTCCTGAACCAATAATCAGGCATTTAACTTTTTCTATTTCTGCCATTTTATTATACCTTTATCGTTTTATTTAATCAAAAACATTTTATCTCAAATCTATAATTTCCGCACTCGGATATTGCTTTCTGTCAAAAGTGAAAAGAGTATCCGCATACTTCTGTCCGGTCTGATACCCCGTAACGGTAATCGCGTTACGTGTCGGATGCGCACGTTGCTGAAGCAATATATATAAAGGTTCGTATCTCTCTTTCGTCACATAAAGAGTAATGCGTTCCAAATCCTGTGCCTTGTCTTTGGCCGTCAACACCACTTCCCAAATGGCTTTGCCACGAAAAGTTTTCATTGTTCCCAGCTTATAAGAGAATCCTTTCTGATACATATAAAGAAATGTATAAGGATTGATTTGCTGCAACTCTTCCTGAGTCGGGTTGCTAACATTCACTTCATCATTCTTCGCTACATAACTCCACTGCGTTTTCCCATCAAACCAGGTTACAATATCGGTTGTTTTCAATACGAATTTCTCTCCTTTCAATTGGATCGTTCCATGCTCGACACCTTCTATCAGACCATCCGTTATAACCTTTACCGTAAAATCAGCCTTCACTCCTCCTGCTTTCCGAAAAGCCTCAGCAGTTTTATCCAGAATACTCTTAGCCTGCGACTGCTGTTGTTGAGCAATCACAGGCAATGACAGTAAAGCTATTAAAACACTAAAAATGTACTTTTTCATTTGATTTATAAACGAACTGTTACTGCAAATTGTTCAAACGCATTTCAAGGTCATTATCATCAACACACAAGACGTCACGCGCCTTGCTGCCTTGCGTAGGGCCCACGATACCTGCTTTCTCCAACTGATCCATAATACGTCCTGCACGATTGTATCCGATAGCAAATTTACGTTGGATTAACGAAGTAGAACCTTGCTGATGAATAACGACTAATCGGGCGGCATCTTCAAACAAAGGATCAAGACGCCCCATATCAATATCCCCTACCTCATTACCACCATCCTCACTCACATATTCAGGCAAAAAGAACGGAGTAGGATAACCTTGCTGACGGGCAATGAACTTCGTTATTTCTTCCACTTCCGGCGTATCAATAAAAGCGCACTGCACACGTACCGGATCAGCTCCCTGTAAGAAAAGCATATCTCCCTTACCAATCAACCGGTTCGCGCCCGGACGGTCAAGGATAGTACGTGAGTCCATCATAGCAGATACACGGAAAGCGATACGTGCCGGGAAATTGGCCTTAATCGTACCCGTAATAATATTCGTAGTCGGACGCTGTGTAGCGATAATCATGTGAATGCCGACAGCACGTGCCAACTGTGCGATTCGCGCAATCGGAAGTTCCACTTCCTTACCTGCCGTCATGATCAAATCACCGAACTCGTCAATCACAACTACGATATACGGCATAAACTTATGTCCCTTTTCCGGATTCAGGCGGCGATTGATAAACTTTTCGTTATACTCTCTGATATTACGCACATGAGCCATCTTCAGAAGGTCGTAACGAGTATCCATTTCCACACAAACCGAATTCAAAGTTTGTACCACTTTAGTTACATCCGTAATAATCGGTTCACCTCCATCCGGAAGTTTAGCCAGAAAATGATTCTCAATTACCGAGTAGATACTAAATTCCACTTTCTTCGGATCGACCAGCACAAACTTCAGTTCGGCAGGATGTTTCTTATATAATAAGGAAGTGATAATCGCATTCAGCCCCACAGACTTACCCTGACCGGTCGCACCTGCCACCAACACGTGCGGCATTTTACAAAGGTCGAACATAAAGACTTCATTCGTAATAGTCTTACCCAATACGATAGGCAAATCATATTTAGACTCCTGAAACTTCTTACTTCCAATCACACTTTGACCGGAAACAATTTTCGGATTCTTGTTCGGCACTTCAATACCGATAGTTCCCTTACCCGGTATCGGAGCAATAATACGAATACCATCGGCAGACAGGCTCAATGCAATGTCATCTTCCAATCCGCGAATCTTGGAGATACGAACTCCCTGTTCCGGAGTAATCTCGTACAGCGTCACCGTAGGACCAACCGTCGCTTTAATGGTGCTGATCTCAATTCCGAAACTACGTAATGTATTGATAATACGATCTTTATTCGCATTCTGTTCGTCCATATCAATCGTAGGATCATCATTCTCAAAATGTTTCATCAAGTCGATCGTAGGAAAGCGATAGTTTTCCAAATCCTTAGTCGGGTTGTAAGGTTCCAGTTCAGGGCCCTGGTATTCCTCTTCTGTAACTGCCGGTTCCACTTCAAATCCGGGTTCTTCTTCATCTTCGGTATCCTTAGGTATCGACGGAACCGAATCTGAAACAGTCGGTTCAAATACCATCGTTACTCCTTCACTCTCATCTGCCGGAGAAGAAGGCTCATCCGGTTCTGCATGCTCTGTTGGAAACCCTTCCTCTTCTTCGGACTGGACATCCACCACAGCTGCCGGAGGAGGAGTCTGCTTATAAGTCCGTTTCAAATTGAATTCTACTTCCTGAGGTTGAGAAGTAGTAAATTCCGGATTATCTCCGCCTGCCGGAATCGTCTCAACTTCTTCTTTCTTTTTACGTTTCAGAAAACTCAAAGCAAAAAGTTTACGCAACCAGATAATCGTGCGCGCACTGATATATATAAAGAAGCAGATAGCTGTTATCAACAGAATCATCCACACACCGGGCACACCTACCTGGGAAATCAGCCAACGGCTGACATTGTATCCGTGCATTCCCCCCAGATAGATGAAAGAATCCTGATAATGCTCCATGAAAGCAAATCCAAAGAAAACGGAGAACCAGACCAGCAACAAGGTACATCCGATAAACCATTTCCACAGTCGTACGACACGTACACGCATCAACTTCAATCCCGCCACAGCCAAAAAGACAAGGATAAAGAAAGAAGAGATTCCAAAACAGTCGTTGATCAGATAACTGGCCAACTGTGCTCCGCGTGAACCAGCATAGTTCTTCACATGATTATCAACGACCGACAAATCTGCCGGATTTCCACTGTCGATAATACTCTGGTCGGCCGCTCCCGTAAAAAAGAAAGAGGAAAAAGCCAAAAGTAAATAAACAGAAAAGATAACCAACATCAGCCCAATCACAAAATGGACAGTCTCATTCTTGAATATTGCAATAATTTTGCTAGGGGAAGAGGGAGTACGTTCCGTCTCCTTATCTAATTTCTTCTTTGCCATGAGTCTTTTTATTCTTTTTATAAAACTGGGATCATAATCTAAGCTGCAAAAATAATAAAAAAATAACGAGCACTACGCTCATTCAATCCTTTTTCTTACCTTTGCGTTTCAAATCAATGCTGATTATGGAAAAAGAAAGCCAAACGATATTTGATAAGAATGTAATTGAGTTCGTAACGGTAGCCGCCGAATTTTGCGCATTCCTCGAACGTGCCGAACGCATGAAGCGTAGCGATTTCGTTGATACATCCCTTAAAATACTTCCCCTACTCTATCTCAAGGCATCTATGCTCCCCAAATGTGAGACTATCGGAGAGGGAGTGCTCGAAACGTATGTAACGGAGGAAATCTATGAGATTCTACGTATCAACCTTGCGGAATTGATGGGTGACAAGGATGATTATCTGGATGTATTCGTACAAGATATGGTTTATAGCGACCAGCCGATCAAGAAGTCCATTTCGGAAGATCTGGCGGATATCTATCAGGATATCAAAGACTTTATCTTTGTTTTCCAATTGGGGTTGAACGAAACGATGAACGATTCATTGGCTATCTGCCAGGAAAACTTCGGAATGTTATGGGGACAGAAACTGGTCAACACGTTACGCGCATTGCACGACGTAAAGTACAGCCAACAGGACGAAGAAGACAATGAAGAAGGATTTTACGAACCAAGTGACGACGGTAACTGTTGCGAAGACGATGAGTGCCATTGCCACGATGACGATTGCCACTGCCACGAAAACGGCTGTCATTGTCACCACGATGAATAAATAAAAATGATTGTAAGAAGAACTATAAATAAAGATGAAGTAAAGGAGCTCCCGAAAACGGTTTTTCCGGGACGGATTTATGTCATCCAATCGGAAACGGAAACGGAAAAAGCAGTGGCTTATCTGCAATCCCGGTCTGTAATAGGTATTGACAGCGAAACGCGCCCTTCCTTTACAAAGGGACAATCACATAAAGTGGCACTCCTTCAGATTTCGTCGGAAGAATGTTGTTTCCTGTTTCGCCTCAACATGACCGGACTGACCCGGCCGTTAGTCGATTTATTAGAGAATCCGGACGTGATAAAAGTCGGTCTCTCACTAAAGGATGACTTTATGATGTTGCACAAACGTGCTCCTTTCAACCAGCAAAATTGCATCGAATTGCAGGATTACGTACGCCAGTTCGGCATCCAGGATAAAAGTCTGCAAAAGATTTATGCAATCCTGTTCAAGGAGAAGATTTCCAAGTCACAACGCTTGTCTAATTGGGAAGCTGATGTGCTGAGCGACGGCCAAAAGCAATATGCCGCTACCGACGCATGGGCCTGCCTCAACATATACAACTTATTGCAGGAACTGAAGCAAACGGGCAATTATGAAATTGCTCCCGAAGAGAAGAAAGAAGAACATTTAATTGAATCAGATAAATAAAATATCATGCATAAAGTATACCTCAAACCCGGCAAAGAAGAGTCTCTCAAAAGATTTCACCCCTGGATTTTCTCAGGTGCTATCTCCCGTTTTGACGGAGAACCTGAAGAAGGTGAAGTAGTAGAAGTATACACCTCAAAAAAAGAATTTATAGCCGAAGGACACTTCCAAATCGGAAGTATCGCTGTACGTGTGCTTTCTTTTCAACAGGAACCTATCAATCACGATTTCTGGAAGCGTAAGCTGGAAATAGCATACGATATGCGCCGCAGTATCGGTATCGCCACGAATCCGACCAATAATACCTATCGTCTGGTACACGGTGAAGGAGACAATCTTCCCGGATTGGTTATCGATGTCTATGCCAAGACTGCCGTTATGCAGGCACATTCGGCAGGAATGCACGTAGACCGTATGGTTATTGCCGAAGCTTTGTCCGAAGTGATGGGAGATCAGATTGAAAATATCTATTATAAATCAGAGACAACCCTTCCTTTTAAAGCAGACCTTTTCCCAGAGAACGGTTTTCTGAAAGGAGGAAGCAACGATAATATCGCACAAGAATATGGCTTGAAATTCCATGTAGACTGGCTGAAAGGTCAGAAGACCGGTTTTTTTGTAGACCAACGTGAGAACCGTTCTTTATTGGAACGGTACGCCAAAGGCCGTTCAGTACTTAATATGTTCTGTTATACCGGTGGCTTCTCGTTCTACGCCATGCGTGGAGGTGCCAAGCTCGTTCATTCTGTTGACAGTTCCGCTAAAGCGATCGACCTGACAAATAAGAATGTCGAATTGAATTTTCCCGGCGATCCCCGCCATGAAGCTTTTGCCGAAGACGCTTTCAAGTATCTTGACCGTATGGGCGATCAGTATGATTTAATCATTCTTGATCCTCCTGCTTTCGCCAAACATAAAGATGCGTTACGAAATGCACTGCAAGGTTATCGGAAACTGAATGCCAAAGCTTTCGAGAAAATCAAGCCGGGCGGCATTCTGTTTACTTTCTCCTGCTCGCAAGTAGTCAGCAAGGATAATTTCCGTACAGCCGTGTTTACAGCCGCAGCTATGTCAGGACGTAGTGTACGCATTTTGCATCAACTGACCCAACCTGCCGACCATCCGGTAAACATTTATCATCCTGAAGGAGAATATCTGAAAGGGCTGGTACTCTATGTAGAATAACCGAATCCGTGTAATCTGTGGTGAAACAGCAAGTAATAGCAGAAAAAAGAAAGCTTAAAAGTTAATTAGAGTTAATAAACAGAAGTTTTATAGCAAAACATTATGTTGTATAACATAAAACCACTTATCTTTGCACTGTGTTTTTCATGGTATTAGATTTAAGGTTAACAAAGATTGGCTGTCTGGGATAGATAGCCTTTTTTTATGCCCATATATAAAGAGGAAAATTAACATTCTGATTATCAAATAATTAATTAAAGGTAGTAGAACGGATAAATAGCCGAAATAAACAAAAATAGCGGGTAACCTCTATTCTTATGTAGGCTGTTATGTAGGCAAAAAATTGGCCTACATGAGTACACGTAAAACCTAATTAAAATGTATTCGATCAACATTAAAGGAAAAGTGACCTCAAAAGACAAAAAACTGGTGAAACAGGAAATGATCTTCTTCCAAACAGGCTACAACAGAGTTTCTAAAGTGCTAAATATCACCGGTCCCATCAAAGACTGGGACAATGCGTCACAATCATTTATTTCCAAATCAAGCGATGCTATCAAAAAGAACAAGATGTTGCTTGATCTGAAATTAAAGTATCAGAAGATTGCGGAAGAATGGGAAGAGGAAGGACGTAAATGGAGTCCGGCCGAATTGGCACTTAGTCTTGATAAAAAGAAAGGGAAGGAAATGAAAGAGGAAGACCGTTCTCTGTCCGTTTCCCAGATGATTGATTATTTGATTAAAAAATTCTCTGAAAAGGAAAAAAAAGAAAAATGACAAGATTGTGAAAAGCCTGGCGAGTGTAAAGGACTATAAAATCATAAAGAAGGCTTTGGAAGAATTCACACAATAGAAATACAATAAACCATTATCCGTGTTTTATTTCAGTGACATAACAAAACAGTTCCTCTTGGATTTTGTTCTATATACACAAAAAAAGGGATTGCCAATGGTAATAAAGCAGGCTTGAACCAGAAGTTGCGTAAACTGAGAGCCATAGCCAACTATGCCAAAGGGCTGAATATGCACGGTGCTGATCCGGAAATATTCGACTGTGTGGAGGATAAGATGAAATGGCACAAGTTTGAACCGAGAACTGCTTCCAAGAGAGTGATACAGTTAATTGAGAATGTGGATAGAAGCTTGCTTACACCTAAAGAGGAATTTTGCTTGGATTTATTTCTTTTCAGTTATTACACAGGAGGTATGGTCAATGTGGATATCTGCCATTTGACGTACAATATGATTCAAGGAAACCAGGTTATCTATGAACGGATGAAATTCCCGAAAATTGGAAAACCCTTGTTGATAGAGAAATCAAAACAAATTATTGAGAAACATGAAGGTCAAGGCATTGACAACTATGTATTCCCCGTATTCACAAAAAAACATACCACAGAGGCCAAAATGCGTAATAGAGTCATTCAAATCTCTAATAGAGTCAGCAAGACGTTGACTAAAGTTTGCAATATTCTGGATATAAAAGAGAATATAACTTGGTATTCCGCACGAGATACATTTATCTCCCGTATGGTAGATGCCGGTTGTTCTCCAGCTGTTACGGCAGAACAAGCAGGAAACAGTGTTACGGTAATCTTTAAGCACTATTACAAGTTCACCGAAGGCGAAACCTTATTGACAAAAATGAATTCTGTATTCTAAAGTGGCAATCAATAAGTTAGAATTTCCGGATATTTTAATGGATGAAGCCGGATTTGACAGGGCTATTGTTTTATTATTCGGGAAGTTTCGCTATCATTGTTACAATGAAGACGCCAGGCTGGGTATGATTCCTGCCGTCTTCATACCCAGCCTGGAAATAGACGGGGGATATACATATTACACGTTCGCTGAACGTCTTGGAATAGAAAAACTTGCACTTTTCAAAAAGGCAGGATGTATACGCAATGTTCATGCTGTGTATACTTATATAAAATGAGTTCACGCTGTTCTTTTGGGTACAAGGCGAGCATAACCATTTTTTCAATCTGAACTATTATGCCGGTCTTGAGGATGATGCAGACATGGGGATAAGAATGATAACTTCTTTTCGAATTTATGATAATATTAAAAAGAATATCTGTCTGGCTACCTTGTATAAACAAAAAGACTGTTTTACATAATTCTATGTCTAATGTATATAATAAAAATACGATTGCTCATTTTTAATTTTGCAGCATCATAATTAACATCATAAAACAAGTATTTTTATCTCAAAAACAATCAGCGACAATATGAAAAAAATATGCTTTTTTTTCTTTCTGCTGTTCAGCTTGCAGTCTTTCTCACAGAAGGTTGTGCTAAAAAACAACCTTGTCTATGATGCCCTGCTGACACCCAATCTTTCTGTAGAGTTTTCCCTAGGGAAGAAATGGACCTTGGATACCCAAATCGGTATGAATTTCTTTTTTTATGAAAATGATGCCACGGCAAACGGTTACAAAACAAAGAAATGGAGTCACTGGCTTGTACAGCCGGAGATAAGATATTGGACCTGTGAAACATTCAATGGCTGGTTTCTTGGCCTTCATGCCCATGGAGGGCAGATGAATGTGGGAGGCATAAATATTCCTTTTATTATTCAAAACCACTCCAAAGAAATGAAAGATTACCGTTATGAGGGGTATTTTTACGGTGGGGGTATTAGTACGGGCTACCACTGGATACTGTCCAACAGATTCAGTGTAGAGGCATCCTTAGGACTGGGCTATGCGCGTGTTAAATATGACAGGTTCAGATGTACTTCTTGTGGGAAAAAGGATGGTAAGGGGAAAGCTGATTATCTGGGACCTACAAAGCTTGCCGTTTCGATTATCTATATAATTAAATAAATGATGCTTTGCATATATAAACATTAAAAACAGAATCAATGAAACCAATACAATATTATATAGGAATACTCTCTGTGCTGGGATATGTATACTGTTTACCGGTGGTAGGACAGGTGGAGGATAAGGTTGTCAGAAAGGGGAATCCTCGTTTGGAATATACAGATGTGAAGACTGGACGTAGCCCGGAAGGGAAAATGTTTACCGTTTCTTTCAATATAGTAGAATCTATCAATCGGTTGAGGACACAGGAAATTGTTTATATCTATCCTTCTCTGGTATCTTCTGACGGCAATATCAGGACTGCTTTCTCGCCTTTGTGTATTTCCGGAAAGAAAAGATACAAAGTTGTTGCCCGTAAGGAAAGACTGGGTGGTAACCCGGGTACATTACTTCCTGTGAAGGATATTCACAGTTCCAAAGATTTGAGGGAACCTGGAATCTCCGTCAAGGAAGCATTGCCTTTTGAACGTTGGATGGCTTCCGGCCATCTCTTTCTTCGTGAAGAGGTGTATGGATGTGCCGAGTGCGGTAAAGGTGTGAGCCAGTTGAATATACCGGTAACCGGGATAGACCTTTTTGGCCCGGAAGACTATAAATACATTTTTTATACTCCGGAAAAGGTGGAGATAAAATGTTATGAAGAAGAATTTGACTGTAAGGTCACTTTCAAATCCGCACAGCATGGACTTCTTCTTGGATTTGGTAAAAATCAAGAAGAATTAGCCCGTCTGGATGATTTTGTATCCAAAGGGCTTCGGATCAAAGGGGCTAGGCTTCGTGAGGTACATATCATGGGATACGCTTCTCCGGAAGGTGAGTTTAGCTATAATAAACATTTGGCGGAACGTCGTACTCATACGCTTTCTTATTATGTACTGAGTAAGTACCCGCAGCTCAAGAAAGCCTCCATATACGAAATAGAAGGGGTGGGTGAAGACTGGAAAGGCTTGGAAAATATTATAAACGTATCTTCTTTGGCATATAAGGATGAAATTTTATCCGCTATTAAGAGGCATCATACGGATGTGGCCCGTGAAGCGGCTATACGCTCTTTAGATGAGGGAAAGGTTTATGCGGAGTTGCTTTCCACAGTTTATCCCACTTTGCGCCGTACCGTTTTTCACATGGGATTTGATGTTCGTTCCTATACGGATGACGAATTGGAGGAAATGTTTATTACCGTTCCCGGATGCCTGAGCCAGTATGAGATGTGTAGGTTGGCGCAACAGTATGTCGAACAGGGAAAAAATCCGGTAAACATATACAAGAAGGCTTATGAACAGTTTGCACTTGATCCGCTGGCGGCACTCAACTATGCCAATGCGCTTTTAAAGTATGAAAAGGATGCGGATAAGGCTCTGATGATATTGGACACAGTAAAGAGTGACAGCCGTTCTATTTATCCTATGGCAATTGCCCATAGTATGAAAGGAGACTGGCAGAAGGCGGAGGAATTACTGGAAAAAGACATGGAGTCCCGGGAATGAAAACTTCTGGACTTTCCATGACAGGATTAACGGATAAATAGCAAGCATTTAATATATTAATTATTAAATTATTTATTTACTAAACAGTTTAAGTTATGAAAGCAAACAATTTATTTTTAGCGGGAATTGCAGCCTTAAGTCTGGGCATGACAGCTTGTAATAATGAGGATGTCCCTCAGGTAAACAATCCGGGCGAGGGAACAACATTTGCAGGAATGTATATTTCCTCTATGAAGGATGTCTCAACCAGAGCGGTGAATGACAAACAGGAAGATTATGGAGGAAGAACGGAAGAGAGTAAGCTTACGGAATTACAGCTTCTCTCAAATGTCCTGCCTCAAACATGGACGTTAGGAACGGCAGCTGATGAAACAGGCAAGTTTTGGGAAACGCAAACAGCCGGTACATTCAAGGTTGCTCCATGGAAGACGAATCCCGGTCCTCAATCCATGGCGCTGTTGTTTAACAAGGGGACTCTTTCCGCCGATATTGCAACAGCCCCGGACAAGACGCATGGCAGTGCAGCTACCGCAGTAAAAGATATTGCCGCTCTTGCCACAGACAACAAGTTTGTCATGACTTCGAAAGCCGAGCAGAAAACCATTGCTCCCGGCATTACCGAGAACGCAGCCAAAACGGGTACAAGTGAGGCTCAAAATGTATTCTCCTTTGATGTGGAGCGCGTCGTGGCACAAGGACTGGTCGCGAAGGATGCCGCATTGAAAGAAACAACCGCGGATGGAAAAGGAAAGGTTGATCTTACCGACATCACGTATACTGCCATCAACGGTGCCGCAAAGACATATCTTTTCCGTAACCATGCGGGAAAGCGTACAATTGGAGATGCCGACGGCCTTTACGAGGGCTTTGCATCAGCCATTGATGGATATACCGATTTTGAGACGGCCAAAGAACCGGAAGGTTCAGCTAAAGAAAATTTAATCCGTTTGGGGAATCTTCTGTCAAAAGACAATCCACAGCAGGATGATCTTGGTATGTATGCTGCTAAAAATGCTGCAGCAAGCGCCTCTGAAGCTAAAACAGGAGCAGGCATTTATTTTCTGGAAAATTCCGTAAAAAAGGATGCATTCACTGCTAAAAACAAGAATTTCGGTTACTACCGTCTGCCCTATGCCAAGGTCTATACCACTTATACTCCGAATGAAGTATGGAAACTTGAAGACGGCAAATTGGTCAAAGAGACTAATTTTCAAAAAGGGACAACATTTTTCCGGGGGGAAAAAGACGGTCTTATCTATGCTAGCAAGGAAGCCGCAAAGAAAAGCCAGTTAAATCCGGATCAAGGAGCTTATACTTACATGAACGGAAAATGTGCATACCGTGCGTTGTGGAACCGTCAGACTGTTACAGCTGATGGAAAATCGATTGTGAACGCTGACACACGCCGTAACAACACCTATCTGTTGACAATCAAGGCTTTCCAAGGATTGGGCATGCCATGGGATCCTTCCGATCCAAAAGATCCATATCTGCCGAAACCGACAGATCCTACTGAACCGACAAATCCAGAAAATCCGGATATCGAGAAAGAAGAAACCTATATGCGTGTCGAGGCTAAAGTGCTCCAATGGAACCTCGTTTCACGTGATGTCGTTTTGGAGTAATTTTAATATTAGATTGCTGATAAATTCAGCCTGCAATTTCTTACATAGCTGTGAGAGGGAAGAGGAATTTTTCCTCTTCTTTCTCCAATCAACAAACAGTTTGGTTTCAAACTGTTAAATAACCCCAACATAAACTATATCAAATGAGAATCAGAAGTGTACATTACATCGCATTTATCATGTTGCTGGTTTACTGTCTTATAGGATGTAATTCTGCGGTATTTGATAACTTGGGTGGTTGTCCGCAAGGTGTTTATTTCCAGTTCTATAGACAGACCCCTTGCGAACAATTTCCTGGATATCCGTCAGATATCAGAGAAGTCCGGGTATTTGTCTTTGATGATGATGATCTGCTGGTGGGCGAATTTTCTGACAAGAAGGCAGTCCTTTCGGCAGATTATTCTTTGTCCGCCACATTGCGGCACACGGGGAAACTCACGTTTGTCGCATGGGGTGGCAGTGACCTGGAGGCCTATGATTTTTCAGATTTTCAGGAAGGCGTTACTACCAGACAGGAAATGCAGGTGTCACTGCGGTTGAAAAACGGACGGATTTCCTCAGCCCCCGGGCCTCTGTATGTCGGTCTCGCCTCCATATCACTGGAGAACCGGAAGGATATGGGAAGCGTGTATGAACGGGTGGCTTTCAATATGCAGGAATTGACATACCGGGTACACTTCACAATCAGTTCCATAGGTTCCCCTTTCCCCATAGACGAGGAATTCGTCATCAGGATAGAAGATGACAACGGTGTGTATGATTTCAACGGCCGGATCGCCCTTTGTGAACGTTTTGAATACGCGACCGAAGCCATACATGACGCTGAAGGGGCATTGAAAGCGGATTTCACGCTGATGAAACTGGAAGAGGGAAGAAATGCGTTCGTATCTCTGATTGACAAGACAACCGGGGAGATTCTTTATACCGCTAATCTGGTTGATGACATCCTCATGTTCCGGGGAGATGCGGGCGAACCGCCGTATAGCCTGGAATGTGACCATGATTTTCCCATAACCCTGAAACTCAAGTACGAAAAGGAAACATGGATGCTGATACAAGCGACCGTTCTGGATTGGAATGTCGTTTCCCGCCCCATAGAATTGGAAAACTGATAATCAGACAGATTTTAAAACTAATGATTCGTGTAATATTAGAAAGGAATTGGTATTATTATAAAAATGATAGATAATGAAATACGGAATTGTGATAAAGCTGTTGATGGTGGCCTGTGTATCAATTGTACAATTGACCGGATGTTCGTCTGATACGGAAGAGTTAGAAAAGTCAGTTTCGGGTATTCCCATCCGGATTGTGGCGGAAATGAATGGAGGAACCGGTATTTCTCAGATGACAAAGGCGTCTGTACGTTCATCCGGAGAGTGGAAAGAGAACTATATCGGTGCAGAGGAATATGAGAAAACTGTTAAACATGTTCTTCTCTTCGCTTTTAAGAATATGGAGAGCTCTCCGGAAAAAGTTATTTTCTATTATTCCCAAGGAACAACCAACCCGTTGGCGGGTATAACCGGCATTGAGCATTTTGAGATGAGAGAGATGGGTAGAGTGAATACAGGCGAATCCAATATAGCCTTGGACCTGGAGTTGATGGGAGGCGATTATAATTTTGTTTTGTTGGTTAATTGTGAATCCGGATTGGAAAAAATCAGGAATGGACATACAATTCCTGATCCGAAGCAATTAATGGAAAAGACCGAAATTTTCACATCTGACGATCTGAAAGGAGAAAACCGGAAGTATCTTCCCATGACTGGGCAGTGTAACTTCCATGTTCCGGATAATGTAGTTAGTAATAATAGGATTACCCTTTCTCCCTGCATACTTCTGGAACGTATGCATGCCCGTATTGAATTCATACTTACAACAGTTGATGACAGGGGGAATTATCTGTCTCCTTTGTTACCTCTTTCCAAAGTGACAAAACTCTCTCTGAATAATGAGGTCAGCGGTTATTCTGTCCTGCCTTCCGCCGGGGAATATACGGCAACTGGTGGGGGTAATCCGGATATGAGAGGAGTAGATTATGCGGGGACTCCCCTATTATTGCCGGAAAGAGCCAGTTTCCATAACGGTGCCAACGAGGGGGCCGGAGAATCCGCTTTTGTGACCAAATGCAAAGAAAGACTGCTTCCATATATGGGTAAGACACCTAGCTACATCTATGTGGCTCCGGGAGTCTACGGGAAAGGGAAAGAGGGGGCGCTGGCCTTGGTCTTATCCGTCGATTATCGGATGGGAACCCCCGATAAGCCGTATAGGATCGAATTCTATAATCCGGATCTTTCCGAGAATGATAAGGGTTATTACAACATCCGGCGTAATACGGTTTACCGTGTCTTCGCCACACTGAAAGGACCCGGAAATATGGAATATGACATAGTTGTGGACGAATGGGAGGATACGGAGGTGGCTATCCCCTGGTAACTAAGGTATGGTCAGTCATGCCATCACGAAGAAAAACAGTTTAAAGAATAGATACATATGAGAATCAAACATTACACTTTGATAGTCGCTTTTCTGGCGATATCTATGGGAATCCCTCTCGTGCAAGGGTGCAGTGATCCCTTCGATGAGTATGGAAACGGCGGGACAGAAATGCCTGTTAGGGAAGGCTGGACGTCTGTCAGCATGTCTGTCGAAGGACTTGGTCTTCGAAATCCCCTGACACGGTCCCTTACACTGGAGGGGGAGAATTCCACGGCAGCGGAGAGGATTAGGGTACTTGTGTTTGACAAGGACAACAAGTTTTCATATGAGGCCAAAGTGACCTCCTATATTCCTTCCGGTAATCCGGCTGACAAGAAAGACAAGGGTACCATGACCTTGTTGGCGAAAAATACTCCTTCAGGCGATACCAGTACATTCGTGATGCTGGCCAATGTCACCCGGTCAGCTAATACAGACGGACTGGCTGGAAAGACACGGGAGGAAGTCATGCAACTTTTCACTTTCTCCATGCCGGACAAGGGGATATGGAAAGACGGGGAGTTGCCGATGTGGGGTGCCTCGGACCCAGTCAGGGTGGATCACAGTGCCGGTGCCGTTCCCAAACTTGGAACTGTCTATCTGGTCCGTGCCGTGGCACGTGTGGACGTGGGGCTTAACTTAAGCAACATATCGGAAGGGGCTTCTACATTCGACGAGAAAGCCGGAGGGATTGAAGGGATAACGCTGACTAAAGTATTTTTTTATAATACCAATACGACGGGACGGGTCTCTCCGTTCGAGAACGGGATTTACTGGGATGAGGCCAATAGAAAGGCGAAACAGCCTTCTATTCCTGATCCTGCTCCGGCTGTGACAGGAAAGATTGATAGAACATCTTCCATAGTGGATGAGAAAATCTTGTTACGTGAGGTATATGTTCCGGAGGCGGTCAATGTGCCGACGGCTGCCACGCAAGGGGCCAACGGAGAGACTCTTCCTGAGAATAATACGGAAAAGTACTTGAAACGTCCTTATATCATTGTCGGACTGACCGGTGCAGATAAGAGCCGTCCTGACAAGGAAACTTTCTTCCGGATAGACTACCTGAAACGTACTGGAGCCGAGGCTGATGCGACATACGAGTACCTTCCCTTGCTGCGTAACTACCGTTATCTGGTGAATATCAAGGCTGTAGGTGGTCCGGGATTCGATACGGAAGAGGATGCTAGGAAAGGACCGGCCGCCAACATCATGTACAATGTTGTGGTATGGAACGAGTCCACTATGTCTGATGTATTGTATGACGGGCAATATATGCTGGGGGTCAGTGCCGACCATTTCACTTTTTATAGGGAGGGAGGCAGCCTGACGGCGAAAGTGCAGACTTCCTGGCCGGAAGGATTTACGGTAGAGGGACTGCCTGCATGGATCAGTTATTCTATAAAACCTTCGGATCCGGATAAGACCGCACCGACGGATGAGAAAACCGTGACCTTTACGGTCACAGAGCATGTGGATGCATCCCGAAGGTGGCCGGAAAAGCCGGAAGATGCTCAGAATACGTTGAAAGCCGCTTATGTGAAGGCGGGGCGTATGAAATGGTTTCTTGGCTTTGAGCAGTCTAAGGATATCAATGTCACCTTACAGATTTTTGCGGACGAGGCCTGCAGCCGACCGCTGGAGTTTATTGAGGTCAATCAGTATGGCGAAAGCTATGGGCAGGCGGATAAGGTGATAACGAAAGACGGGCGGACGCTTACGGCGGAAGAGGCAGGTGCCAGGGTTACTTTCTATGTAAAGACAGAACCGCATGATTTGGAACCCGTTTTCCATGCCGAAGCCGCCAATCCGTTCAAGATAGAGAAAGCGGGTCAACTTGCCGGGGGAATATGGAAGTACACGGTGACGGCTTCCGACATTACAGGAAATACGGAGTATTTCGATAATTTCAATACCACTTATACTTTGACCGTCACCCATGTGGAAACCGGTAGAAGTGCGTCGGGGAAACTCAGCCTCCTGCAGAAGGAATATAATGCTATCCCCTTTTTTGACAAATTCCTGCATCAGTCATTGCTGGTATCCAATAACAGTATCTATCTGATGGATGGCAAACAGAAGCAATATTATGTCAAAGCCAACAGCGAATACAAAATTGAGTTGGTTTCGGCTTTGTCTGACAACAATGCTGGTAATGTGATAGAAGACTTTACGCTTTTCTATGAGAAGGATCCTTCCCTTTCTGGAAAACCTGTGCCTTTCATAGCTGTTGACGATATGACGTCTCCGCGTCTTTACTCCGGTAAGGCGAAATTCAAGATTTATTCCCCTGATGCTCTTTTTCCGGAAAGAGAATTTGAGTTGGAGCTGGTTTCCGGAATTGTGCAGCCTGAAGCGAATACATATATGCTTAAAGCGGGAGCAAAGCAAGGGATCTTTATTCCTGTTTCCCGGGTAAATACTGCCTATGAGTATTACAAAAAGCTTCTGGACCATGACGCTGTTTTAAGTGGTAAGCAGGGACTTCCCGGTAGCAAAGAGGATTTCATGTTGAATAAGTTGGATGCAGATGATGATTGGAGAGTCAATATCGTGTGGACGGATATTAAAGAGGCTGGTGGGCATAATGATATAGAAAAAGCGGGACTCAGTGAATTGTCCGAACAGGGAGGTTCAGGTCCAGGATCATATATTTATGTCAAGCCAGGGCAGACTCCGGGAAATGTGTTGATAGAAATTAAATCTGGCAAGATCAAGGGGAATCCGACACTCTGGTCCTGGCATATCTGGATTGTTGACAAGTATCCGACAGTATTGGATGTTGCGAGTCAGGGAGGTGATGATCCGAAAACGGTTCAATTGATGTCGCATCTGTTGGGAGCGTACGAAAGGGTCCAATCACAGTATAGTGCAGATGCATATAGGGAATTTGGTATGCAATATCAATGGGGCAGGAAAGACCCGTTCCCGGCACATGATGTTCGTGTCAATAAAAACTTTTATGACGGCAGCGGTAAGCTATTTGATTTCCTTTGGGAACAGAGAGGAAATGATGTGGATTATGGAAAAACAGATGCTCAGGAAGCGAGAGGGGCTGCTCTTACGATGAAACAGAGTATCGAACATCCAAATGCCATCGTCTCTCATCAAAGTTTCTGGCTGTATGAATGTTTCCCGCATAGGTTTGTTAGTTATTTCAAAGACCGCTGGGTATTCCTGTATCCATGGAATAAACCTTCTGCGGGGAATCCGGAGGATGTAGGCGGGAAAACCGTATTTGACCCTTCTCCTTACGGATTCCGGATTATGTCGCAGAAAGAGGCTGTAATTTTGAGGTCTGCATATTATTATGCAAGTCGTTCCGGCCTTAACACACCGCTGCCTGGAAGTATTTATGACGGCAGTTTTACAGATGGCAAGTCTGGGGGTAATGAAGTCATTTTCGCCGTGGCACAAGCCAGAAGCGATACTCATGCAGGGCGTTATCTGCTTAATTCCACTGGAGGTCCTGCCGGTTGGGCGCCTACTTCCAATACAAGCGCTGTTTACAGGCGTTGCATGACCTATTCCGTACGTCCGGTCATTGATCCGGATGTGCAGGAAGACTACAAAAAGTATTTGCCAGAATAAGTCATACTCCGTGTGAGCTTTTGCTTGCACGGAGTAAAAAATCTTGTTGTATTTTTCTGTAGCGTATCATATTTTGGTGTCTTTTTATAGTCATATATTCACGAAATAAATATTGTGAGAACTTTGTTTCATATCACTTTTACACGAGCGTTTGGTAACTCAGAGACATATTTTATGAATACTGTTTTAAGAATCGGTATACCATCGGATGGTAGTCAGTCATAAAAATGCATGGTCTTATAACCTCCAAAACTCTTTATGTCCCAATGACCTATCAAAGACCGATTGATTGACCAGTATATGTTTTGTGTATTTAATTTGTCTGTTTTAGTTGAGAAATTGTCTGTTTTTACAAAAACAGCTATGTCTTGATTTTTGTTGTAATAAAAAATAAGAAATATGAAATTACTATATCTGAATGAACATTTATCCTGTCTGAATTACCAGATGAATTCGGATGTAGGATTTACTTGTCAGCAACTGGAGAAGGATGAGGTATACCGGATTGATAATAGCAAGTCGTCGTGTACTCTTTTTATGATTGAAGGTGATGTGATTTTTGATCTGGGTAAATATAAAGGTTTACGAATTTTACAGAACCAGATGGTGTTCATTCCACAAAACATAGGAACCCGGATGAAGTCTATAACCGGTTCGAAATGTATGCTTTTATTTTGGGACAGGAACATGAGTGTATGTGACAAATTGTTTTTGGGCTCGTTGTCTGCCAGAGGGGAGGACCGAACGGCTGATAATTTTATTCTTCCCGTCAGGAAGCCTCTTGCTGAAGTGCTGGATTCTGTCGGAATGTATCTGGAGGCAAGGTTGCTTTGTAAACATATGCATTTGCTGAAGCAGCAGGAACTGCTTTTGGTGTTGAAGGGCTTTTATACAAAGAAAGAACTGACAGCGTTCTTTTCCGCATCGACCGGCATCAGACAACGTTTTGAGAAATTTGTCATGGAAAACTATAAGAAAGTGAACTCTGTCAAGGAATTCGCTGATTTATACTATGTTTCCGAACGCTCCTTCAGCCGGAAGTTCCACTCCTGTTTCGGGGAAAGTCCTTATAAATGGATGCAGAAGAAAAGGGCGGAACAAATGTTGGAAATGATTTGTGATCCGGAGTTTTCCTTTCAGGAAATATCCGACAGGTTAGGTTTCAGTTCACCTTCCCATTTTACGGCATATTGCCGCAGAATGTACGGGATGCCTCCCACCCTATTGAGAGAAAAAAATAAGAAATGAACGGATTTTTATAATTACATTTTAACGGAGAAACTATGAAATATTTAAATACCGGTCTGGTCTGTGAGCAGTCAGGGCTTTCCTGTGTGGAGTTGCCGAAGATCTGTATACCAGTCTACAGAGAGGTTGTCAAGGAAATGGCAGAAGTGATAAAGGACTCTCAGATGCGGGATGTTTTTTACTCTCTTTCTACCGGGATAGATGTACAGACAGTTTCCAAGAAAACAGGTGTTGCCCCCAGGAATCTGGCATATATGTATAAAAAAGCGAGCAGGCAGGTTCATTTGGAATGGAAACCTTATTCTGAATGGAAACAAGAGTTGGACCGTGTATATATCAGATGCCGGAATTATGCGGCACTCCTGACACATTCCCAAGAGTGTGGCGGACAGAATTTCAAGAATGTAGTGATAGTTGTAAGGGAACAGGATATTCCGTCGGAATGTGTAGACCTGTTGATTACACCTTTAGGAAATTTGGATATAAATTTCAGGGTGTTACGTGCGCTTAGAAAATACAATATCTATCAGCTTGAGGATCTTTTACGCTTTATAAAATATAACGGATTTGATGCGCTGTGCCGAATACCCGGTATAGGAATGAAATCTGTTGAGCAGTTGTACAAGAATTTAAAAGAGAGGAAAATTCTGGAAGATAAGGAAACTTGTATGCTGTTCCGCTACCTTTTTGTGTAAAATACATAAAGAATACAGGAACTATATTCAGACATTTGAAATGACTATGGATATAATTGATATCTTGTCTTTATTTTTAAAACGAATAGATATACTGATAAAACGGGATAATTCCCCTATGTTTAATTAAAAACTAGAATTGATGAAAAAAAACATCTTGATTTTATGTATGCTTGGAGCATCTGCCCTGGCTGCAAATGGACAGACATTATTGAAAGGTATTAAATTTACGGACAACTGGTCTGTCGGAATTAATGGTGGTGTGACCACTCCGATGACACACTGCTCTTTTTGGAAGAACTCCCGCCCTGCTGTGGGCATTGAATTATCAAAACGGATAACACCAGTTCTGAGCCTGGGGACTTCAGTCATGGGGTATATCAATACAAGCAGTAGTAAAACGGCTTTTGACGCTTCGAATGTTGAGCTTTTAAGCAAGTTTAATATGATGAATCTTTTCGGTGGTTATCCTGGAACACCCCGGACATTTGAAATGGAAGCCGTAGTTGGAGTAGGCTGGCTTCATGGCTACGTCAACGGTACGGGGGATGATAATTCCTGGGGTACACGGCTGGGAATGGACTTCAACTTTAATATAGGGAAGGAAAAAGCGTGGGCAATCAGTCTGAAACCATCATTGGTATATGATATGGAAGGTGACTTTAACCGACACAAGAGCCGTTTCAATGCCAATAATGCACGTGTTGAACTGCTCGCAGGGATTACTTATTATATAAAGGGAAGTTCCGGCAGGCACCATGCCACCCTCGTAAAGGAATATAATCAGACAGAGGTGGACAACCTGAATGCAAGTGTAAACAGTCTGCGTGGCCAACTTTCGGACAGCCGTAAACAGACAGAGGAAGCAGTTGGCCGTGCGGACATGCTCCAGAAGCAGCTGGCTGAATGTCAGAACAAGAAACCGGTCATTGAAACTGTTATTGAAAAAGCCAAGACACTGGAGTCTATTGTAACTTTCCGCCAGGGTAGTTCCAAGGTTGACGTCTCACAACTCCCCAATGTGGAACGGATTGCCTCCTATATGAACAGGCATCCTGAATCCAAGGTTGTGATCAAAGGATACTCTTCACCGGAAGGAAGTATCGAGGTAAACGAAAGAATAGCCCGTGCCCGTGCGGAGTCAGTCAAATCCATTCTTACGAAGAAATACCGGATAGCCGCCTCACGCATTACTGCGGAAGGACAAGGCATAGGGGATATGTTCTCTGAACCTGACTGGAACAGGGTCAGTATCTGTACCTTGCAGGAAAATAAATAATATCCGGGACTATGGTTCCATACAATCCACAGCATCATCTGCAAGATGCATGAATGTTAAAGATTTCATATAAACCATGGATTGCGATGCGGATTATAGTCAGTCTGCAATGTAGCCAGTTGCCAATCGGTAACTGGCTTTTTGATTTCATCAAGCTTACGGAGAATTTGTGGGCTGAGCCGCAAGCGGACCGTATCGTTAAGCCATTTCATGCTGTCCTCATAATCCCGTATCCGTACAACACTTACATTATTGGGAACTATGAGTTTTGTAAGTTCATAAACAGCCAGTCTTACCATGTACCTCTTAAGGTTAGGATTACGTGGGTCATGTAACACAAAATGTTGTCCTGCTTGTGGAATATCTGCGTTTACGTCTGTTTCTGGACTGAACACCCGTCCTTTGTAGACTACATACTCGTGATCCGAAAGTTCATATGTGTTGTATGCCGGATCATAATCTGCGACGGCACCCCAATTGTCGGAAACTATTGGGTCGAGGTTGCTGTCAAAGCTGTCAAGTGTCGTCAACGTGTAAAACTCTCCGCTATATTCGACCACGCTCCATAATGGATATTCCACGGGCTGCCATGATGGCGTTTCTATTTCCTTCCAGCCATTGACTAGCGGGATACGTATGTCGTTGAACTTGTATCCATTCTCCAAAAGACAGGTATAGAAAACCCCATTATGACTTATCTTATCACCCAGATAGTAAGTACCAAACAGGGAGTAATTTACCACCTGTGTCACACTGATATTGGCATCGGAACACTCTTCCTAATAAATGGCTGTTGATGGTTTACGGTAACCGCTGATGGAGCGTGTCACTTCATGAATTTGTCCTTCAAAATAGATATGCCCCCCTGGAAAATATAAAGCCCGTTGACCCACTATTATATTCCCAATTGATCCATCAAAAAAACATTGGATTTATGAAAAGAAAAATGCATTTTAACCCGGGTCAGTTTTAGTTATAATTATCTACCACAGATGTTACTTCTTTTTGGCATTTATTTTTCTTACAGAATCTCCAGTAAGTTCAATCTTGTGTGCAGAGTGTACAATTCTGTCCAATATTGCGTCAGCTAGGGTAGGATCACCAATTGCATCATACTAGCTTTCGACAGGAAGTTGTGATGTTATTATGATTGATTACGTTTGATTGTACAGTCTATTTTCGAGGTATAGTACAGCTATTGGACTTTCACCATAAAACTATTACATAGAGATGAAATGCTCAATATTAATAGATTATGTAGTTTTTTTGCAGAAGTGGCAAGGAAGGAAATTTGCTCTGTATAGGGGGGGGGATTTTCAAAAATAATTCATTTCTAACCTTTTAGAAGTTGTAAACTATATACATCCGTCTTTGCGAAAATTTGATTATTAATTGTATTCATGTAGGCTAATATGCGATTTTTCGACTCAGCTACCTTAGTTTGCATTTGATATTCAGAAAGTTATAGAGCAAAATAAGCTACCTGGGATAGATAGCCTTCTTTTTTTTGTACCTTTTTCTCCGATTACTAGTTCACCTATCCAATGAAAATATTATATTTGCATCTATTATCAACTATCAACGAGAAAGAGAAACACAAATTTAAAAAGTCATGAGTATAAAAGTTCGTTTGATTATTATGAACTTCCTGCAATTCTTTGTATGGGGGTCATGGTTAATATCATTAGGTGGTTATATGGGCAGAGAACTCCACTTCGAAGGAGGACAGATCGGCGCCATTTTCGCCACTATGGGAATCGCTTCTTTAGTAATGCCCGGTATCATCGGTATCATAGCCGATAAATGGTTTAATGCAGAACGGTTATACGGACTTTGCCATATCATAGGAGCCGCTTGCCTTTTCTACGCCTCTACAGCAACGGACTACGATCATATGTATTGGGCAATGTTACTTAATCTGCTGGTATATATGCCTACCCTATCACTCGCCAATACAGTTTCATACAATGCATTAGAGCAATATAAATGCGATCTGATCAAAGACTTCCCTCCTATCCGTGTATGGGGAACTATCGGTTTTATCTGTGCCATGTGGGCGGTAGACCTTACCGGTTTCAAGAATTCGAGCGCGCAGCTTTATGTAGGCGGTGCTTCCGCGCTATTGCTCGGCCTTTATTCATTCACCCTACCGGCTTGCCGACCTACCAAATCTGAAAACAAATCATGGCTTTCAGCTTTCGGACTGGATGCATTGGTGTTGTTCAAAAGAAAGAAAATGGCTATTTTCTTCCTATTCTCCATGCTCTTGGGGGCTGCACTACAGATCACCAACACTTATGGAGATCTCTTCCTGAGTAGTTTTGCCGGCATTCCGGAATTTGCCGACTCTTTTGGAGTGAAACATTCGGTTATATTGTTATCCATATCACAAATGTCCGAGACATTATTCATTCTCGCTATCCCCTTCTTCCTGAGACATTTCGGAATCAAACAGGTAATGCTGATCAGTATGTTCGCTTGGGTATTCCGGTTTGGACTGTTCGGGTTCGGAGATCCGGGTTCCGGACTTTGGATGCTCATCCTTTCTATGATTGTTTACGGTATGGCCTTTGATTTCTTCAACATTTCCGGTTCATTGTTTGTTGAACAAGAAACCAATTCTTCCATTCGTGCCAGCGCACAAGGACTGTTCTTTATGATGACCAACGGATTGGGAGCGATTATCGGCGGATATGCCAGCGGCGCTGTGGTGGACGCATTCTCCGTATATGCCGATGGCAGGCTGGTAAGCCGCGAGTGGACAGATATTTGGCTGATATTTGCAGCTTATGCACTCGTTATAGGTGTTTTGTTTGCTTTAGTATTCAAATACAAACACCAGCGAGAAAGTCAAAACTAATCAAGTAAGAAAAAACAATGGATAAAAAGGTAGAATTACAAGTTATAAATATTACAAACAGTCAGGCACAGATAGGCGCATTTGCCATGCTGTTAGGCGAAGTGGACGGTGAGCGGCAATTGCCTATCATCATCGGTCCGGCAGAAGCCCAAGCCACCGCTTTATACCTGAAAGGAGTGAAAACTCCCCGTCCGTTGACACACGATTTATTCATTACAAGCCTCACCGTACTAGGGGCAAGCTTGATACGTGTATTGATTTATAAAGCCAAAGACGGTATTTTCTACTCCTATATTTATCTTAAAAAAGACAACGAGATTATACGAATCGACGCACGTACTTCGGATGCGATAGCATTGGCTGTACGTGCCGATTGCCCGATTCTTATCTATGAATCCATTCTTGAACAAGAATGCCTGCACCTGTCGGGAGAAGAAAGAACTCGTTCCGGACAGATAAATGATGAGGGAATATCGGATGAAGAAGCATTGCAACAGGCTATTAAAGAGGAAAACTACGAGCTGGCTGCCCGGATACGGGACCAGATTAATTCAAGAAACAATAATCAGTAATTAACATTATGCACGTTTTTTATACTCCCGATATACAGAAAAGTAACGAACTGCCCGATGAGGAAGCACAACATTGCATCCGTGTTTTACGGTTGAATATCGGAGATGAAATCACCCTTACCGACGGTGAGGGAAACTTCTATAAAGCAGAAATTACGGCAGCGACCAACAAACGTTGTCTGGTGGCTATCAAGGAAACCATATTTCAGGAACCACTCTGGCCTTGTCATCTTCACATTGCCATGGCACCGACAAAGAATATGGACCGTAACGAATGGTTTGCAGAAAAAGCCACCGAGATAGGTTTTGACGAATTAACCTTCCTCAACTGCCGTTTCTCGGAACGTAAGGTTATCAAGACCGAACGAATCGAAAAGATTCTCATATCGGCCATCAAACAATCACTCAAAGCACGATTGCCGAAGCTGAATGAAATGACCGATTTTGACAAGTTCATTACCCGTGAGTTCAAAGGACAGAAGTTTATCGCACATTGCTATGAAGGCGACAAACCTTTATTGAAAAACATTCTCAAACCCGGAGAAGACGCGCTTGTCCTGATAGGTCCCGAAGGAGACTTCAGCGAAGAGGAAGTAAAGAAAGCCATTGAACAAGGATTTGTCCCAATCAGTCTGGGCAAATCACGGCTTCGTACGGAGACAGCCGCTTTGGCAGCCTGTCATATATTAAATCTTCAAAACCAATAACACAGCAATCGACTGAATAGATGATTATACAACTTTTAAATAACATAAGTATGGTAAAGAAAATGATTTCACGACTCTCGGTACTGGCAGTACTGATTGTTTTTCTGGCAGCATGTTCCAAGACATCAGAGTACACAAATGTGATACCGGCTGATGCTTCGGTAGTTGCTTCTATCAACCTCAAATCCCTCGCAAGCAAAGCCGGATTGGACGATAAAGAGAATGAAGCTGCCAAACAAAAAATATTGGAAGCACTGAAGAGTGGAATGAACGCCGCTACTTTCCAACAATTGGAGAAGATTATGAAAAACCCCAGTGAATCGGGAATTGACGTGGAATCTCCGGTCTATGTATTCTCTTCCTCTTCTTTCCCATACCCCACTATCGTAGGAAAAGTGAGCAACGAAGACAATTTGCATGCTTCATTGGATGTAATGGCAAAAGAACAGATCTGCCAGCCGGTGAGCGAAGCCGATGGATACAGTTTTACGACAACAAACGGAGATTTGCTTGTATTCAATAACCTCACTGTGATGATCATCGACGTAAACGGAGCTTCCCAGACCGAAAAAGCCCAAGAAGGCATTGTTACTCTAATGAAACAGACAGCAGAGAACAGTATCGCAAAATCCGGAGCTTTCCAGAAAATGGAAAAGCAGAAAAACGACATTAATTTCTTCGCATCCATGACAGCCATTCCTTCCAATTACCGCAATCAAGTAAGCATGGGGCTACCTGCCGAAGTAAAACCGGAAGATATTACTCTTGTGGGAGGATTGAATTTTGAGAAAGGCAAGATTGCCCTCAAGACAGAGAACTATACCGAGAATGACGCTGTAAAAGCTTTACTGAAAAAGCAAATGGAATCTTTCAGGAAAGCCAACAATACTTTTGTCAAATATTTCCCGGCTTCCACACTAATGTTTTGCAATATAGGAGTGAAAGGAGAAGGACTTTATAATCTGCTAAGCGAAAATAAAGAATTCCGCAACACGGTATCCATTGCCAAAGCCGACGAAGTGAAAGAATTATTCAGTTCATTCAATGGAGATGTTTCCGGAGGCCTTATCAATTTCACGATGAGCAGCGCTCCGACCTTTATGGTATACGCTGATGTCAAAAATGGAAATGCGCTTGAAACTCTTTATAAGAACAAGCAGTCGTTGGGACTGAAAAGAGGTGAAGACATTCTGGAACTTGGAAAAGATGAATATGTCTACAAAACAAAAAGCATGAATATATTCTATGGAATCAAGGACAAACAAATGTATGCAACGAATGATGAGTTACTTTACAAAAATGTCGGCAAAGCAGTAGACAAGTCCATCAAAGATACTCCTTATGCTTCTGACATGAAGGGTAAAACCGTATTTATGGCTATCAATGCCGAAGCGATACTCGACCTGCCCGTTGTTAAAATGATAACAGGTTTCGGAGGCAAGGAAGTAAAGACTTACCTTGAATTAGCCAACAAAGTATCTTATCTATCTATCAGTTCAGAAGGTGAAACCAGCGAAATCGACCTTTGCCTGAAAGATAAAGATGTCAATGCTCTTAAACAAATCGTTGACTTTGCCAAGCAATTTGCCGGCATATAATCTGTAAACAAACGGTATGAATAGTATTCACTTACAGCAAACACTTCCCCAAGTGTTTGCTGACCGTAACTCGATAGTCTCGGATATATGGCATCAGGATCTTTTCTTCCGAAAAGGAAAAATGTATCTGATTGAAGCAGCTTCCGGCACCGGTAAGTCCTCGTTGTGCAGTTACATCTATGGCTATCGAAACGATTATCAAGGGATTATCAATTTCGATGAAACAAATATCAAAGCATACTCCGTGAAACAATGGGTAGACTTGAGAAAACATTCATTGAGTATGCTTTTTCAAGACTTGCGCATCTTTACCGAACTTACCGCTCTCGAAAACGTACAACTGAAAAACAACCTTACCGGATATAAAAAGAAGAAGGAAGTTCTCGCATACTTCGAGCAGTTGGGTATTGCAGATAAAATCAATGTAAAAGTCGGTAAACTATCTTTCGGACAGCAGCAACGCGTTGCTTTTATCCGTGCACTCTGCCAACCGTTCGATTTTCTTTTCCTGGATGAGCCGATCAGTCATCTGGACAATGATAACAGCCGTATCATGGGAGAAATTATCACAGCCGAAGTTGAAAGACAAGGAGCCGGAGTCATCGCAACTTCCATTGGCAAGCATATTGATTTACCTTACGACCACATCTTCCAACTATGACCGGCTGTCTCATAAGAAAATACTATCACACTCTTTCGAACCGTTAATTGTAATCTGTAAAATCGTAAATAAAATGTCTGCTCTTGTCTGGAAACTCCTCCGCCAACATATCAGTATCGGCCAGCTGGCCGGTTTCTTCTTGGCCAACCTATTCGGAATGATGATTGTATTGCTTAGTGTGCAATTCTATAAGGATGTGATTCCGGTATTCACCGAAGGAGACAGCTTTATGAAAAAAGATTTCATCATAGCTACAAAGAAGATCAGCACGCTGGGGTCTTTCGCAGGAAAAAGCAATACATTCACAGCCGAAGACATCACCGACCTGAAAAAACAGCCGTTTACTAAAACAATAGGAGCTTTCACTCCTTCACAATTCAAAGTATCAGCCGGATTAGGAATGCAGGAAGCAGGAATCCACCTTTCCACAGATATGTTTTTCGAATCAGTTCCTGACGAGTTTGTCGACATCAAACTCGACAAATGGCATTTTGACGAATCCACTCATACAATCCCTATCATTATTCCCCGCAATTATCTGAACCTGTATAATTTCGGATTTGCCCAAAGCCGCAATCTGCCCAAGCTCTCGGAAGGATTGATGAGCCTTATCCAAATGGACATAATGATGCGAGGCAACGGACGGGTAGAACAATACAAAGGAAACATTGTCGGCTTTTCCAATCGTCTGAACACCATTCTCGTGCCGCAATCATTTATGAAATGGGCTAATGAAAACTTCGCTCCGGGTGTAGAAGCACAACCTTCGCGACTAATCATAGAAGTCAACAACCCTGCCGACTCTTCCATTGCCGGTTACTTCCAGAAAAAGGGATATGAAACAGAAGACGGAAAACTAGATGCAGGAAAGACCACTTATTTTCTCCGCCTCATTGTAGGAATAGTATTGGGAGTAGGTTTATTTATCAGCATTCTCTCATTCTATATATTAATGCTAAGTATCTTCTTGTTATTACAGAAAAACACCACAAAATTGGAAAGCTTATTATTAATCGGTTATAGTCCCAACAGAGTGGCATTGCCTTATCAATTACTCACGGTAGGTTTAAATATTGTCGTACTTGTCCTATCCATCGGACTAGTCTACTGGTTACGTGGCTATTACCTCAACAGTATCCAATTACTTTTCCCGCAATTGGAAACAGGTTCATTATGGGTAGCCGTCAGTATGGGAATTCTGTTATTCCTCGTTGTATCTGTAATCAATATACTCACAGTCAGAAAGAAGATTTTTTCCATTTGGACACATAAGTCGTAAATGTAAAGCACACAGTATGAAAAGCAAGACTACGTTTTCTATCAATCAAAGTTCAATGGCATTCCTCATCGGAATGCTGTTGTGTATTTCCTCAGTATCGATAACCGTATCTGCACAAAACATGCAAGATACCATCATAGCCCATTTTAATCTGCTGGAAAAAGTACCTCAGGAGAAACTATATCTGCACCTGGATAAACCTTTCTATGGAGCAGGGGAGAAAATATGGTTTAAAGGGTATTTGGTAAATGCAGTCACACATCAGGATAATACACAAAGTAACTTCATCATTACAGAACTTGTCAATCGTTCCGACTCGATCATAGAACGGAGAAAGATCCGCAGAGATTCCTTAGGATTCCATAATGCCTTCTCACTTCCTCCCACGCTCCCTGCAGGCGATTATTACCTGCGAGGATACAGTAATTGGATGCTTAACCAAGAAGCGGAATTCTTTTATTCTCACAATCTGAAGATCGGTAATTCGATTGATAATACAATCGTTTCCACCATTGAATATCAACAGGAAGATGAAACACATTACACCGCTAAAATAAAATTTACCAGCAATACTCAGGAAACGTTCAACAATACAACGATTCGTTACCGTTATATCGAAAATGGCAAAGTGGAAGACAAAGGAAAAAGGAAGACAGACGAGAATGGTCTTATTTCTATTTCCCTGCCGGATTTGAAACCTGCCGCCACCCGACAGATCATAGTAGAATTTGACGATCCCCAATACATCTATAAGAAAACCTTCTACCTGCCTTCATTCACAAAAGATTTTGATATCAAATTCTTCCCGGAAGGCGGTGCATTATTAGCTGTCCCCCACCAGAATATAGCTTTCAAAGCGCAGGGAGCGGACGGTCTGTCAAAAGAAATAGAAGGTTTCCTGTTCAACTCACAAGGAGACACCTTGACCGTTTTTCGTTCCGAACACGATGGCATGGGAGTTTTCACCTTAAATCCAAGTGATGGAAATTCCTACTATGTAATTGCCAAATCCGGTGATGGTATCAGCAAGCGATTCAATCTTCCCGCTGTCGAACAGCAAGGAATTACCCTCTCTATGACGCACTACAAAAAGGAAATACGTTATGAAATTCAGAAAACAAGTACAACCGAATGGCCTGAAAGGTTATTCTTAATAGCACATACTCGTGGCAAATTAGCTATTCTGCAACCAATCAATGCGAACAGGCCTTTCGGAAGAATGAATGACAGTCTGTTTCATGTCGGCATCACTCATTTTATGCTTATCGACCAACAGGGCAATGCGCTTAGTGAGCGGTTGGTTTTCATCCCCGACCGTAATCCACATCAGTGGCAAATCCTTCCCGACAAACCGACATACGGAAAAAGAGAAAAGGTATCTCTGCAAATCGCAGCTAAAGATCATAACGGCAGTCCTATAGAAGGAAGTTTTTCTATCAGCATTACCGATCGGAGAAGTATCCGGCCGGATTCCCTTGCAGATAATATCGTATCAAACCTTCTTCTGACCTCCGATCTGAAAGGTTATGTGGAAAATCCCGGATATTATTTTCTCCACCAAGATCTCAGAACTCTACGTACCCTGGACTTCTTAATGATGACACACGGGTGGCGCAGACATCATATCAAAAATGTAGTGACTCCACCTTCTTTAAATCTAGCCAACTACATAGAAAAGGGGCAAACGATCAGTGGACGAATCAAAGGGTTCTTTGGAGGTAATGTGAAAAAAGGTCCTATCTGTGTCTTAGCTCCCAAACAAAAGATTGTTGCTACCACTACTACGGACGAAAAAGGAGAATTTATCGTGAATACATCATTCAAAGATAGTACAACTTTCCTCGTACAGGCACGTACCAAAAGGGGATTTGCCGGAGTAGACATAGAAATCGATACTCCTAAATATCCGGCAGCCTCCCCAAAGTCACCTTTCCGTAATGAAGCAGCAACCTTTATGGAAGACTATTTGCTCAACACACGTGACCAATACTATATGGAAGGAGGTATGAGGGTGTATAACCTGAAAGAAATACTTGTCACGGGAAGTCGTAAAAAGCCCGGTTCGGAGAGTATATACACAGGAGGTAGCAACACTTACACTATCGAAGGGGATAAATTGGAGAATTATGGTGCACAGACAGCCTTCGATGCAGTCAGCAGACTTCCGGGAGTCAGTGTGACAAACGGCAATGAGATACATATCCGGAACAATCCCGAACAACCCGTCATTGTTATTGATGACGTTGTGTATGAAGACGACAATGATATCCTGACTATGATACAGACTAGCGATATGTCCAGTCTGAGCCTTCTTCGTGGAGCGGACGCTGCCATATTAGGTTCTCGTGGTGCGGCGGGCGCCATTGTTATCACACTGAAAGAGGGCAAAGATCTTCCTGCAAGACCCGCGCGAGGCATTATCACATACACTCCGCTGGGATACAGCGATTCTGTCGAATTCTATCAACCCACTTACGATACCCCCGAAAAGAAGAATGCGCGACGTTCGGATCTGAGAAGTACGATTTACTGGAACCCCGCACTTCAACTGAATGCAGAAGGAAAAGCAACCATAGAATATTATACTCCGGACAGTACCGCACCGGAGGATATAATCATAGAGGGAGTGGATAAAAACGGAAAGGTATGCCGGATAGTTCAAACAATCAACAATTGATAGCAGTTCAAGCTCCTCAATAGCTTTTATATTAGGGTATCCTTGTCCTATCAAGCAAGCACTACTGTGTTAAGGTGCCTTTATCTTTGCTCTACCATACCGGTATTGTTCCATTAAAACACCGACATTGTTAATTCACCACGGCCGTGGAGAGATCTTCTCACGGCTGTGAAGAGAAGCTACCACGGCTGTGGAGAGAAGTCGTCACGGTCGTGGAGAGTTAAAGATAAAGGCACCCTAACTGAATAATACCGGCATTTCAGCACCACTTTACCGTCAGCTTAGCCTTATTCTTCCAGTATCTCAAAAGCGCATAACCACGTATTTATCAAACAATTCACCTGGGAAAGAGACAAAAAGCAGGCTGACAATAAAAGTCTTATCTCCTATTGTCAGCCTATTATCAGTTTCTATTGTCAGCTATATTTTTACTGATAATCAGCGGATTAATTGTTATCCTGACAGATTGACAATAAAAACTGAATAAAAAAACATAGTAGCAGAGAAATAAAAAAGACAAGAAGTATAGTTTTATCATATAATCAGATTTAAATTCCTGTTCAAACGCTATATAGTTCGCTTTAAAGTAAAATACGTATTCCTCCCTTTTCTGCAAATTTCCCAAGCTCTAATCTTCATAAAAAAGTAATTGTATACAGGATAGGTTAAATTTATTTCGTAATTTTGCGGATATATAAAGAATGAAGCTATGCCGGACTATGATTTAATCACCATACTCGGACCTACCGCATCAGGCAAGACTCCTTTTGCTGCTGCTTTGGCCTATGAACTCAACACAGAAATTATCAGTGCCGACTCCCGCCAGATATACAAGGGAATGGATCTTGGCACAGGGAAAGACCTTGCCGACTATACAATAAACGGATATACGATTCCCTATCATCTGATTGATATTGCCGAGCCCGGATATAAATATAATGTATTTGAATATCAACGCGATTTCCTTATTTCTTACGAATCAATTAAACAAAAAGGCCGTCTCCCCGTTTTATGTGGAGGAACAGGTATGTATCTGGAATCCATACTGAAAGGATACAAACTAATGCCCGTACCGGAAAATCCGGAACTGCGTACCCGCTTGGCGAATCATTCCCTTGAGGAACTGACAGAAATATTAAGCCGCTACAAAATATTGCATAACTCTACCGATGTGGATACAGTAAAGCGTGCCATTCGCGCCATAGAAATCGAGGAATATTACGCCACCCATCCGGTTCCCGAACGCGAGTTTCCGGCACTGAACAGCCTTATCATCGGAGTAGATATCGACCGGGAGCTACGTCGCGAGAAGATTACCCACCGATTGAAACAACGGTTGGAAGAAGGAATGGTAGATGAAGTACGACGTTTGATTGAACAAGGCATTTCACCGGATGATTTGATCTATTACGGGTTGGAATACAAATACCTGACATTGTACGTCATAGGCAAGTTGAGCTATGAAGAGATGTTCAACGGTTTGGAAATAGCCATCCACCAGTTTGCCAAGCGGCAAATGACTTGGTTCAGAGGCATGGAAAGAAGAGGATTTAACATTCATTGGGTGAATGCGACACTTCCAATGGAAGAAAAGATAGCTTTTGTAAAAGAAAAACTGAAAGAGATTTAGTATCTTTGTCGGTTATTAAAGTGAGATTTTAATACAGTAGGATAGGAATACGAATATGAGTGTAGAACCGAACAAATGGGGTGTGATTTACAACCCGAAAGCTGGTACCCGAAAGGTAAAAAAGCGCTGGAAAGAGATCAAGGAGTACATGGACAACAAAGGTGTTGATTATGACTATGTACAATCCGAAGGTTTCGGTTCAGTAGAACGTCTCGCAAAGATTCTAGCCAACAATGGTTATCGTACTATTGTCGTTGTAGGCGGTGATGGAGCATTGAATGACGCCATCAACGGTATTATGCTATCCGACGCCGAAGACAAAGAAAATATCGCACTTGGCCTGATTCCGAACGGAATCGGAAACGACTTCGCTAAATATTGGGGACTCAGCACTGAATACAAACCGGCAGTGGATTGCATCATCAATCATCGGCTGAAGAAAATAGACGTAGGCTACTGCAACTTCTATGACGGCAAAGAACACCATCGCCGTTATTTCCTCAATGCCGTCAATATCGGATTGGGTGCACGAATCGTAAAGATCACCGACCAGACCAAACGTTTCTGGGGAGTAAAGTTCCTGTCATACGTTGCAGCCCTGTTTTCTTTGATATTCGAACGAAAACTATACAGAATGCATTTACGCATCAACGACGAGCATATCCGCGGACGTATCATGACCGTATGTGTGGGTAGTGCATGGGGATGGGGACAAACGCCAAGTGCCGTACCCTACAATGGATGGTTGGACGTTTCCGTAATCTATCGTCCGGAATTTCTACAGATTATTTCCGGACTATGGATGTTGATTCAAGGAAGAATCTTAAATCATAAGGTAGTGAAAAGCTACCGTACCAAAAAGGTAAAAGTACTTCGGGCACAAAACGCATCCGTAGATTTAGATGGCCGTCTGCTTCCCAAGCACTTTCCTTTAGAGGTGGGAGTACTTCCGGAAAAAACAACGCTTATTATTCCGAACTAATATTGATTGACAACCTGTAATTCATTAAATAACAAAATGATAGAACTTAAGAACAATCCTGCCGGTAACTTTTTCCTATTGGCCGGTCCGTGTGTGATAGAAGGAGAAGAGATGGCAATGCGCATTGCCGAACGAGTAGTAAAAATCACCGAAACATTGCAAATTCCATACGTATTCAAAGGCTCTTACCGCAAAGCCAACCGTTCGCGGCTTGACTCATTCATGGGTATCGGTGACGAGAAGGCACTAAAAATACTACAAAAGGTACGCGACACGTTCGGGGTTCCTACCGTAACGGATATCCATAGTGCAGACGAGGCCGAAATGGCAGCCGAATATGTGGATATTCTCCAAATACCGGCTTTTCTCTGCCGTCAGACAGACTTATTGGTCGCAGCAGCTAAAACAGGAAAGACAATTAACATCAAAAAAGGGCAGTTCCTTTCTCCTTTGGCTATGCAGTTTGCCGCCGACAAAGTGGTGGAAGTTGGCAACAAAAACGTGATGTTGACCGAGCGCGGTACGACTTTCGGTTATCAGGATTTAGTAGTAGACTATCGTGGTATCCCTGAAATGCAGTCATTCGGATATCCAGTCATTCTGGATGTCACCCACTCTTTGCAACAACCCAATCAGACCAGTGGCGTTACCGGTGGTATGCCGCAACTGATAGAAACCGTTGCCAAAGCAGGTATAGCCGTGGGAGCGGACGGACTATTTATCGAGACACACGAGAATCCTGCCGTAGCCAAAAGTGATGGTGCCAATATGCTCAGACTGGACCTTTTGGAAGGTCTGTTGACCAAGCTGGTCCGCATAAGAGAAGCTATAAAATAACTATTTTGCTGCCAATTTGTGATTTAACGTCAAACACTACGACAAATTACTCAGAAACATTTATTTAAATTAAATAGAACATGAAACATTTATTACGTGGATTATTTATTGCAGTCCTTCTGATATGCTGCAATTTCCAGTCCGTACTTGCACAACCGATGCAACAACTGCCTGTGGACAAAAATGTCCGTATTGGCAAGTTAGACAACGGACTGACTTATTACATTCGCCATAACGCACTTCCGGAGAAGCGTGTAGAATTCTACATCGCACAGAAAGTGGGTTCAATACTTGAAGAGCCGCAACAACGTGGTCTTGCCCATTTCCTGGAACACATGGCATTCAACGGAACAAAGAATTTTCCCGGCGATGAAACCGGATTGGGCATTGTGCCTTGGTGCGAAACAAAAGGTATCAAATTCGGAACAAACCTGAACGCATATACCAGTGTGGACCAGACAGTTTACAATATCAGTAACGTTCCTACAGAAAACCCCAATGTAGTAGACTCTTGTCTGCTCATTCTTCATGACTGGTCAAATGCCATCAACCTTGCCGACAAGGAAATCGACAAAGAGCGTGGTGTGATCCGTGAAGAATGGAGAAGCCGTAACAGTGGTATACTCCGCATCATGACAGATGCACAGCCCACGCTATATCCGGATTCCAAATATGCTGACTGTATGCCCATCGGAAGCATTGACGTAATCAATAACTTCCCTTATCAGGCCATCCGCGATTATTATGCCAAATGGTATCGTCCGGACCTACAGGGAATCGTCATTGTCGGTGATATCAATGCGGAAGAGATGGAAGCCAAATTGAAAAAAGTATTCGAAGATGTGAAGGCTCCCGTAAATCCTGCCGAACGTATCTACTATCCGGTATCAGACAATCAGGAACCGCTTATTTATATCGGAACTGATAAAGAGGTGAAGAATCCTTCTGTAAACATCTTCTTCAAACATGAAGCTACCCCGGATTCTTTAAAAAATACAATTAGCTATTACGCCAGCCAATATATGCTCAGCATGGCTATGACTATGTTGAACAACCGTTTGAATGAACTTCGCCAGACAGCCAACCCTCCTTTCACCAACGCAAGCGCAGGATATGGAGAATTTTTCCTTGCCAAAACAAAAGAAGCATTCAGTCTGGATGCGAGAAGCAAGGTAGACGGTATCGACCTGGCAATGAAAACCGTATTGGAAGAAGCTGAACGCGCACGCCGTTTCGGATTCACCGCTACTGAATACGAACGCGCACGTGCCAATTATATGCAAGGCGTAGAATCTGCTTACAATGAACGTGAAAAAACAAAAAGCGGTTCATATGTTAACGAATATGTAAACAACTTCCTTGATAAGGAACCGATTCCGGGAATTGAATTCGAGTATATGCTCACCAAGCAAATGGCTCCGAATATTCCGGTAGAAGCCATCAATAAAATGATGCAACAACTTATCACAGACAACAATCAAGTGGTTCTGTTGGCCGGTCCGGAAAAAGAAGGAGTAAAATATCCTACTAAAGACGAAATCACCGCTTTATTGAAACAAATGAAGTCATTCGACTTGAAGCCGTATGAAGACAAAGTTTCTAATGAACCGTTAATCTCCGAAGATCTTAAAGGTGGAAAAATCGTATCCGAAAAAGCCGGAGAGATTTATGGATCTACCAAGTTAGTACTTTCCAACGGTGTGACCGTATATGTGAAACCGACTGACTTCAAAGCTGATCAGATTGTAATGAAAGGTGTAAGCCTCGGTGGAACCAGTGTATTCCCGAACGATGAAATCATCGATATTGCCCAATTGAACGGAGTAGCTTTAGTAGGCGGTATCGGAAACTTCAGCAAAGTAGATTTAGGCAAGGCTCTTGCCGGTAAACGCGCATCCGTAGGAGCCGGTATCGGTAATACGACAGAAACGATTTCAGGTAGCTGTTCTCCGAAAGATTTCGAAACAATGATGCAGCTTACTTACCTGACATTCACTTCTCCACGCAAGGATAATGAAGCTTTTGAATCTTATAAGAACCGACTGAAAGCTGAACTTCAGAATGCGGACGCCAATCCGATGAGTGCTTTCAGCGACACGATTACAAGCGCATTATACAACAATCATCCGCGTGCTATCAAGATGAAAGAAAACATGGTAGACAAAATCAACTATGACCGCATTATTGATATGTACAAAGACCGTTACAAAGATGCCAGCGACTTTACTTTCTACCTGGTAGGAAATGTGGATTTGGAAAAAGTAAAACCAATGATTGCCAAGTATCTGGGAAGCCTGCCGGCTATCAACCGCAAAGAGACTTTCAAAGATAACAAGATGTATATCCGCAAGGGAAAATACAAGAATGAGTTTGCCAAGAAACAGGAAACTCCGATGGCTACCATCATGTTCTTATATAGCGGCACTTGCAAATACGATCTACGCAACAATATCCTGCTCAGCTTCCTTGACCAGGCTCTAGATATGGTTTATACAGCAGAGATCCGCGAAAAAGAGGGTGGAACTTATGGAGTAAGCTGTAACGGAAGTCTCGGAAAATATCCGAAAGAAGAACTCATTCTTCAGATTATATTCCAAACAGACCCTGCCAAGAAAGATAAATTGTCCGCTGTTGTCGTAGAACAATTGAACAAGATGGCAAAAGAAGGTCCGTCTGCCGAACATATGCAGAAGATCAAAGAGTATATGTTGAAGAAATATAAAGATGCACAGAAAGAAAACGGCTACTGGCTTAATAATCTGGACGAATACTTCTATACAGGTATCGACAATACAAAAGATTACGAAAAGATAGTCAACAGCATTACAGCAAAAGAAGTACAAGACTTCCTCGCTAAGCTGCTGAAACAGAACAACGAAATTCAAGTTGTAATGACTATGCCGGAAGAAGCCAAATAAAATTCTCTAGCATATCAACAGAATGATGATATTCAACGAATTACGCAAACATGGAAGGCTCGCCGCCAAACGGCATCCGATGTATGAAAAGAACAAAGTAGCTAAAATACTCGGTTATGTCATGGGCGCATTCTGGGCCGGTTACCTGATATTCTTCGGTACGACGTTCGCGTTCGGTTTTTCAGATATGGTTCCCAATCGGGAACCATATCACGTTATGAACGGCGTAGTTTTGATTTTTATCCTGGCACTCGATTTCCTGTTGCGTGTTCCGTTCCAAAAGACACCGACACAGGAGGTAAAGCCCTACCTCCTGCTGCCGGTTAAACGGAATCGCGTCATCGACTTTCTTCTTATCCGTTCCGGACTTAGTCTGTTCAACCTGTTCTGGTTATTCCTATTTGTCCCTTTTTCTTTCATCACCATTACCAAATTCTTTGGTACCATTGGAGTCATTACCTATCTCATAGGCATTTTACTTCTGATTATCGCTAACAATTACTGGTATTTGCTTTGCCGGACACTTATCAATGAACGTATTTGGTGGATTCTGTTACCCATCGTTTTTTACGGTGGAACAGGGTGCCTTCTTTTAATTCCCCAAGACAGTCCGCTCTTCTATTTTTTCATGGATCTGGGAGACGGATATATTCAAGGGGACATCCTCTATTTTCTCGGCACGATACTGGTCATCATCCTTCTATGGCTGATCAACCGCAAGATTATGTCCGGACTTATCTATGCCGAATTATCTAAAGTAGATGATACCCGGATCAAGCATGTTTCCGAATACAAATTCTTCGAACGTTACGGAGAAGTTGGCGAGTACATGAGACTGGAACTAAAAATGCTCCTACGCAACCGCCGTTGTAAGGGCTCACTGCGCAGTATCACCATCGTAATTATAGCCTTCTCCACCCTGCTCAGTTTTTCGAGTGTCTATGACGGTAACGTCATGACCTCCTTTATCTGCGTTTACAATTTTGCCGCTTTCGGAATGATCATCCTATCACAAATAATGTCATTCGAGGGTAATTACATCGACGGATTGATGTCTCGCAAAGAATCAATCAGAAGTTTGCTTAAAGCTAAATACTACATTTATAGTATAGGCGAAATCATTCCTTTCCTATTGATGATTCCCGCCATCATCATGCACAAACTGACTCTGTTAGGTGCTTTCGCCTGGTTTTTCTATACCATCGGCTTTATTTATTTCTGTTTTTTCCAACTGGCTGTTTACAATAAGCAGACAGTCCCCCTCAACGAAAAAGTAACAAGCCGCCAAACCAACAGTGCGATACAGATGTTAGTCAACTTTGGAGCATTCGGTGTCCCGCTTATTTTATACAGCCTATTAAATACATTTTTAGGTGAAACGATTACTTACACCATCCTGTTGGTAATCGGGCTTGGTTTTGTCCTGACTTCTCCGTTATGGATCAAGAATGTATATCATCGCTTCATGGAGCGGAGATATGAAAATATGGAAGGTTTCAGAGACAGCCGCCAATAAAAAGTTCATGAATCATTAACCCATATAAACATAGAAAGTCATGATTGCCATTGACAGACTTAGAAAGAATTTCGGTGAAAAGGTTGCGGTAGATATAGAACACTATGAAATCAATCAAGGTGATATGCTCGGCTTGGTAGGAAACAACGGTGCCGGAAAGACAACACTTTTCCGATTAATGCTCGACCTATTAAAAGCGGACAACGGGAAAGTAGCGATCAATGACATTGACGTAAGCCAAAGCGAAGACTGGAAAAGCTTTACAGGCGCATTTATAGATGACGGTTTTTTGATTGACTATCTTACTCCTGAAGAATATTTCTACTTCATCGGAAAGATGTACGGATTAAAAAAGGAGGAGGTGGACGAACGCCTGGTTACTTTTGAACGCTTCATGAACGGAGAAGTGATCGGACACAAGAAACTGATCCGTAATTACTCCGCCGGCAACAAACAGAAAATCGGTATCATCTCCGCCATGCTTCATCATCCGCAATTATTGATATTGGATGAACCGTTCAATTTCCTCGATCCCAGTTCTCAGTCTGTCATCAAACATCTGCTGAAAAAATATAACGAAGAATACCGGGCAACAGTCATAATCTCCAGTCATAACCTGAATCATACGGTAGATGTATGTCCTCGAATAGCTCTGCTGGAATATGGGGTAATCATCCGCGATATAACCAACAAGGACAATTCAGCCGAAAAAGAGCTGGAAGATTATTTTAATGTGAAAGAATGAGGGAATTTACTATTTAAGAATAAACGATGAAAACAAAATTCAAACTGATACTTATTCTAGTAGGGCTGACCGCCATGCTCAGTTCCTGCCGCACCTCCGCTCCACGTCTGGATTATCAGGCATTGGCACGGGCTTCTATCCTATTAGGGGTGGACATCAATATGGAAGATAACCACAAGCTCTATCTGGAAGCGGCCAATTGGATAGGAACTCCCTATCGTGGAGGTGGAGACTCAAAGAGAGGTACTGACTGTTCCGGCATGGTTTATCAGATATATCGTAAAGTATACCGCATTCAAGTGCCACGCAACACGGAGGCCCTGAAAAGCAGGAGCAACAAGATAGCCAAACGAAACCTGAAAGAAGGAGACCTGCTCTTTTTTACCAGCAACCGCTCTAAAAGAAAAGTAGCCCATGTCGGCATCTACCTGAAGAATGGAAAGTTCATTCATGCCAGCACAAGTAAAGGAGTAATAGTCAGCAGGCTAAGTGAAGATTACTATAACAGACATTGGATTAGCGGAGGCAGAATCCGCTAACAATCAAACCCCAAAGTTCCTCTATGAATTATAAAACCTATTTATTTGATTTCGACTATACCCTGGCCGATTCGTCACGCGGCATCGTTAAATGCTTCAGAATCGTACTTACCCGTCACCAATATTTGACAGTCACTGATGAAGCTATCAAACGTACTATCGGTAAAACACTCGAAGAATCTTTCAGCATTCTGACCGGAGTGACCGACCCGGCACAACTTGCAGCCTTCCGACAGGAATACAGGCAGGAAGCAGATATACACATGAACGTGAATACCTGTCTTTTTCCCGACACATTATCAACATTGACAGCGCTGAAAAAACAAGGCGCCCGTATCGGCATTATCTCTACTAAATATCGTTTTAGAATAGTAAGCTTTTTGGAAAAGTATATGCCCGAAGATTTTCTGGATATTGTGGTGGGCGGAGAAGATGTGAAAGCCGCCAAACCTTCACCGGAAGGAGTACGATTTGCTTTGGAACATTTGGGTAGTGCACCTCAAGAGACTTTGTACATTGGAGACAGCACCGTTGATGCGGAGACTGCCTGCAACGCCGGAGTGGACTTTGCCGGAGTACTCAACGGAATGACTACCGCAGAAGAACTGCAAGCTTATCCACACAAAATCATCATGAGAAATCTTGAAGAGTTAGTCCGATAGCAAAAAAATAAAAGAAATATTTGCCGGGTATGAATAAAAATAGTACTTTTGTGCCCGATTATTCCGCAACGGGTTCGACAAAGAGTTCTCTAAGTGATTAAAGACCACCCGCCGGAGCTAACTTATACATTATATATAAGATGTACGCAATTGTAGAAATTAACGGTCAGCAGTTTAAAGCAGAAGCTGGTCAGAAGTTGTTCGTTCACCACATCGAAGGTGCAGAAAACGGTTCAACAGTAGAATTTGAAAAAGTTCTTTTGGTAGACAAAGACGGAAACGTAACAGTAGGTGCCCCTATCGTAGAAGGCGCTAAAGTTGTTTGCCAGGTTGTATCAAACTTGGTTAAAGGTGACAAAGTACTTGTTTTCCACAAGAAAAGAAGAAAAGGTTACAGAAAATTGAACGGTCACCGTCAACAGTTCACTGAGTTAACAATCACAGAAGTAGTAGCTTAATCAATTTAAAAAGTAAGAAGAAATGGCACATAAAAAAGGTGTCGGTAGTTCTAAGAACGGCCGCGAATCAGCAAGTAAGAGATTAGGCGTTAAGATATTTGGTGGCGAAGCTTGCAAAGCAGGCAACATCATCGTTCGTCAAAGAGGTACTGAATTCCATCCGGGTGAAAACATCGGAATGGGTAAAGACCACACTCTTTTCGCTTTGGTAGATGGTACAGTTAGTTTCAAGGTAGGCAAAGAAGACAGAAGATATGTTTCTGTTGTTCCTGCAACTGAAGCGTAATTGCATTACAGAAAATATTCAAGAGAAGGAGATGTAATCCAAGTGATTGCATCTCCTTTCTTTTTTATGTCAGTTTTCATTGCTTGGTTCTTTGTTTTTTCTTTATCTTTGCATCCATTAAACGAAAGTTCATTAAAAGTATAGATATGCTTACCATTAAACAAATTACAGAAAACACAGAGGCGGTTATCCGCGGACTGGAAAAGAAGCATTTCAAAAATGCAAAAGAGACAATCGACCAAGTGATTGCTTTAAACGACAAGAGACGTACTACACAAAATCAATTAGATAAAAACCTGGCAGAGGTCAACTCGCTTTCGCGTACTATCGGACAACTGATGAAAGAAGGCAAGAAAGAAGAGGCTGAATCTGCACGTGCCCGCGTTGCCGAACTGAAAGAAGGTAACAAAGAATTGGATGCTGTCATGACACAAGCTGCAACAGAAATGCAGAACGTGCTCTACACGATCCCCAATGTTCCTTATGACAGTGTACCTGAAGGTGTAGGAGCAGAAGACAATGTCGTAGAAAAGATGGGGGGCATGGAAACAGAACTTCCTAAAGATGCGCTTCCTCATTGGGAATTGGCTAAAAAATACGACCTGATTGATTTCGATCTGGGTGTAAAAATCACAGGTGCAGGTTTCCCTGTATACAAAGGTAAAGGCGCACAACTTCAACGTGCCCTTATCAACTTCTTCCTGGACGAAGCACGCAAGTCCGGATATACCGAAATCATGCCGCCGACAGTTGTCAACGCTGCTTCCGGTTACGGCACAGGACAACTTCCCGACAAAGAAGGACAGATGTATCACTGCGAAGTAGACGATTTATATCTGATCCCGACAGCAGAAGTCCCTGTGACAAACATCTATCGTGACGTAATTCTGGAAGAGAAACAGTTACCGATTATGAACTGCGCATACACTCAATGTTTCCGTCGCGAAGCAGGTTCATACGGCAAAGATGTGCGTGGCCTGAACCGCCTGCACGAATTCTCCAAAGTAGAATTAGTCCGTATCGACGAGCCGGAACACTCTAAGCAGTCTCATCAGGAAATGCTTGACCACGTAGAAGGTCTGTTGCAGAAACTGGAACTTCCGTACCGCATACTTCGCCTTTGCGGTGGCGACATGAGTTTCACCGCTGCGCTCTGCTTCGACTTTGAAGTATATTCGGAAGCACAGAAACGCTGGTTGGAAGTAAGTTCCGTATCCAATTTTGATACTTATCAGGCCAACCGCCTGAAATGCCGCTACCGTAACGCGGACAAGAAAACCGAGCTTTGCCATACATTGAACGGTTCGGCATTGGCACTCCCCCGTATCGTTGCCGCTTTGCTCGAAAACAACCAGACTCCGGAAGGTATCAGAATCCCGAAAGCACTGGTTCCATATTGCGGCTTTGACATGATAGACTAATAAAAGAGCAAGTATATAAAGAGCCACTCATCAAAAGAGTGGCTTTTCTTTTTGTTTTTCGTAAATAAGCTGTATCTTTGCCGAAATTTATAACATTCTGATAGCAGTTACGTAATAAAACCAACAAAATAATTAGATAATGAACAAAATCATTAGCAAAGAACGCTTTTCTGAGAAAGTATTCAAATTTGAGATTGAAGCTCCTCTGATTGCTAAATCTCGTAAGGCCGGACACTTCGTCATCGTGCGTGTAGGCGAAAAGGGAGAACGTATGCCTCTGACTATAGCCGGTTCTGACGTAAAGAAAGGCACTATTACCTTAGTAGTACAGGAAGTCGGGCTTTCTTCAACCCGTCTTTGCGAGCTGAACGAGGGTGATTACATTACGGATGTAGTAGGTCCGTTGGGACAGGCTACACACATAGAGAAGTTCGGAACAGTAGTTTGTGCCGGTGGTGGTGTAGGTGTTGCTCCGATGCTCCCCATCGTACAGGCTTTGAAAGCTGCCGGAAATCGTGTGATTACCGTATTGGCGGGACGTAACAAAGACCTTATCATCCTGGAGAAAGAAATGCGTGAAAGTTCCGACGAAGTAATCATCATGACGGACGACGGTTCATACGGTCGCAAAGGTCTGGTGACGGAAGGTGTGGAAGAAGTTATCAAACGCGAGAAAGTGGATAAATGCTTCGCCATCGGTCCTGCAATTATGATGAAATTCGTTTGCTTGCTAACCAAAAAATATGAGATTCCAACCGACGTTTCACTAAACACCATCATGGTGGACGGAACAGGTATGTGCGGCGCTTGCCGTATCACCGTAGGAGGAAAAACAAAATTCGTTTGTGTAGACGGTCCCGAATTTGACGGTCACCAGGTTAATTTTGACGAAATGCTGAAACGTATGGGCGCATTCAAGAATATCGAACGCGAAGAAATGCACAAGCTGGAGTCAGAATGCGAAGCCACTAAAGAAATAGACGAAAACAGCCGCAATGCAGCCTGGAGACAGGAGTTGCGCAAATCAATGAAACCCAAAGAGCGTACAGCGATTCCTCGTGTAGAGATGAATGAACTTGACCCGGAATACCGTTCACACAGCCGCAAAGAAGAGGTAAATCAAGGTTTGACGGCAGAACAGGCAGTTACAGAAGCCAAACGTTGTCTTGACTGTGCTAATCCGGGATGTACCGAAGGCTGTCCGGTAGGTATCGATATTCCTCGTTTCATCAAAAATATCGAGCGCGGAGAGTTCCTCGAAGCAGCCAAAACCTTGAAAGAGACAAGTGCGCTTCCGGCTGTTTGCGGTCGTGTTTGTCCGCAGGAGAAACAGTGTGAATCAAAATGTATTCATCTGAAAATGAATGAGAAGCCGGTCGCTATCGGTTATTTAGAACGCTTTGCCGCTGATTACGAACGCGAAAGCGGACAAATTTCAGTACCTGTCATCGCTGATAAGAACGGTATCAAAATAGCAGTAATCGGTTCCGGACCTGCCGGACTGGCATTTGCCGGTGATATGGCTAAGTTTGGCTATGATGTAACTGTATTTGAGGCATTACATGAAATCGGTGGTGTATTGAAATACGGTATTCCCGAATTCCGTCTGCCCAACAAGATTGTAGATGTAGAAATAGACAACCTTGTGAAGATGGGGGTTAACTTTATCAAGGATTGCATCGTAGGAAAAACAATCAGCGTGGAGGATTTGAAGGCAGAAGGTTTCAAAGGTATATTTGTCGCTTCCGGTGCGGGACTGCCGAACTTTATGAATATTCCCGGAGAGAACTCGATCAACATCATGTCTTCCAACGAATATCTCACCCGTGTCAATCTGATGGACGCAGCCAGTGAAGAATCCGACACTCCGGTAGCTTTCGGCAAGAATGTAGCGGTTATCGGTGGCGGAAACACAGCTATGGATTCTGTTCGTACCGCCAAGCGTCTGGGTGCCGAACGTGCCATGATTATCTACCGCCGTTCGGAAGAAGAAATGCCCGCACGTATCGAGGAGGTAAAACATGCCAAAGAAGAGGGAGTAGAATTCCTGACACTCCATAATCCCATCGAATACATAGCCGACGAACAGGGATGCGTAAAACAGGTAGTCCTGCAAAAGATGGAATTAGGTGAACCGGATGCTTCCGGACGTCGCAGTCCTGTACCCATTCCCGGAGCAACAGAAACAATAGACATCGATCTGGCCATCGTCAGTGTAGGTGTATCCCCCAACCCGATTGTTCCGAGTTCTATCAAAGGGCTGGAATTAGGACGCAAAGGAACGATTGCCGTTAATGACAATATGGAATCTTCCATTCCCATGATTTATGCAGGCGGTGACATCGTGCGCGGTGGAGCAACGGTCATTCTCGCTATGGGAGACGGCCGCAAGGCTGCTGCTGCCATGAATGAGCAACTAAAAGCAAATGCCGGCAACTAACCGCCGGCACTTGCTTCAGCATAATAAAAATAGAATAAGGAAAGCCCCGTCTACATCAAGTAAACGGGGCTTTTCTTATTATTCAAATATCAAAGATACTTTCCTACTTTACCACTTTGTTTGTCTCAGGATCCGGGAAAATAACTGTCGGTTTAAACGACTTGGCTTCCTCAAAATCCATCAGTGCGTAAGACATGATAATAACAATATCATCCGGTTGCACCTTACGTGCCGCAGCACCATTCAGGCAAATCTTGCCCGAACCGCGTTCACCTTTGATAATGTAGGTTTCAAAGCGCTCACCGTTATTGTTATCGGCAATATACACTTTCTCACCCGCAATCATGTTTGCAGCGTCCAGCAAATCCTCATCAATCGTGATGCTACCCATGTAGTTTAAATTAGCTTCCGTGACGCGCGCGCAATGAATTTTCGACTTCAACACTTCAATCATCATAAGGTTTCGTCTTTTTAGTTATTCTTTATATTTAATGTTATCAATCAGTCGTACTTCCCCGCAGAATACGGTGATACACCCTACCGCATAAGAAGTATTTTCCCAATCATTTATCTTCTGCAATGTATTTCCGTCTACAATCTCAAAGTACTCCAAACGCAAGCCCGGTGCAGCTTCAATTGCATCTTCCACCATCTTTTGCGTCTCACTTACCGTATGAGTGGCCGCAAAGTTACGACTTTTAAATAATGTGCGGGAAATATTTAAAGCATTTTCACGTTCTTCTGCAGACAAACGTTTGTTACGGCTACTCAATGCCAACCCGTCTTCTTCACGTACGATCGGGCAACCCACAATCTCCAAAGAATAATTTAATTGCCGAACCATCTCACGGATAATCGCCAACTGCTGGAAATCCTTCTCACCGAAATAAGCCCTATCCGGCTGCACTGCATCAAACAGCTTGCTGACAATCTGGCAAACGCCATTGAAATGTCCCGGACGGAACGCTCCCTCCATCACAGTATCCAACGGAGCATAACTGAACTGACGGGTATCCGGTTCCGGGTACATCTCGCTCACCGAAGGAGCAAAGACCAATGCTGCCCCACATTCTTCCAACAAGCTGCAATCAGCCTCCAACGTACGCGGATATTTCTCTAAATCGTTTTTATCGTTAAACTGTGTGGGATTCACAAAGACACTCACTACAGTTACACCATTCTCACTTACGCTGCGCTTTACCAGAGATGCGTGTCCCGCATGCAAAGCACCCATTGTAGGAACCAATCCTACCTTTTTACCCTGGACTTTCAGTGCCGACAATTCGGCCTGTAAGTCCTTGATAGTGTGCACTACTTTCATTTTCGTCTATTGGTTTATGTTTTACTCGTTTGCAAAAACTCTGCAAAATAAACTAATATTTGCCACATAAAGAAAGAATATCTTATTTAATGTGTCTTTTTTTTCGTATCTTTGCACAATATTATAGAGAACTATTGTTATTATGACAAAGGCGAATAAAGTTTTATTTATTACTCAAGAGATTACACCTTACGTTTCAGAATCCGAAATGGCCAATATAGGTAGAAACCTTCCACAGGCGATCCAAGAAAAAGGCCGTGAAATCAGAACCTTTATGCCCAAATGGGGAAACATCAATGAGCGCAGAAACCAACTGCACGAAGTGATTCGTCTTTCCGGTATGAATCTGATTATTGACGATACTGATCATCCCCTGATTATAAAAGTCGCTTCCATCCAATCCGCACGTATGCAGGTATATTTCATCGATAATGATGATTATTTCCAGAACCGTTTGCAGACAGCAGACGAAAACGGTGTGGAATATGATGATAACGACAGCCGCGCTATCTTCTATGCACGCGGCGTGCTGGAAACGGTGAAGAAGTTGCGCTGGTGTCCGGATGTAATTCACTGTCACGGCTGGATGACTGCTTTGGCTCCTCTTTATATTAAGAAAGCCTACAAAGACGAACCTTCCTTCCGTGACGCTAAAGTAGTATTCTCGGTTTATGAAGACGACTTTAAAAATACACTTAGCGATGACTTTGCAACTAAATTGATGTTGAAAGGTATCACAAAGAAAGACTTGGGTGATTTGAAAGAACCGGTAGATTATGCTGCTCTCTGCAAACTAGCTGTTGATTATTCTGATGGAGTAATACAAAACAGTGAAAAAGTGGACGAATCTATTATTGAATATGCCCGCCAATCAGGCAAGCTGGTACTTGATTACCAAAATCCGGAAAATTATGCAGACGCCTGTAATGAATTCTACGATCAGGTATGGGAAGCCGCTGCCGACAATAACAAAGAAGAATAAAAAATTCAAGATACGACAATCATGAAAGCAAAATATGCCTTAATAGCTTTACTGGCAATCACTTTTTGGAACTGTGATGATAACACAGCCGGATTAGGACTGGGAATGTTTCCGGGAAGTGACCAGAATATTAATGGAAAACTAACGACATTTGATGTAACAACCCAATCTATTCCCGTTGGAGAAGTTTATGCCAAAACAAACATCGGGTATGTGGGTAAGTTTACAGATGAAATATTCGGGACTTATCAAGCAGGCTTTTTAGTCCAGCTTAACTGCCCGGAAGGTATGACTTTCCCTGAAGCCTTCAAAGGAGATTACAATAGTGGTACAGGAAAGATGATAGCAGACTTCAACAATGTAGAAGAAAGCGTACACAAAAACTACACTACTATTAAAGACGGAGAGACTTCTATCGGCAACTGTCAGATCAATATTTATCTTTGGTATGACAGTTACTTCGGAGATTCTTTGACTGCCTGCCGCTTGAGTATGTATGAATTGGACCAAAAAAAGGAAGGTACCAATGAATATTGGTACAAAGATCCTGATGCTTACTATACCAATATCAACCCCGATCTCTATTATGATAAAGAGACAAGTTTATTAGGTAGAAAATCTTACACGGCAGTCGATTTATCCGTCAGTGATTCTATACGTAATCTTTCAACCTACACTCCTTATGTCAAAATCACATTAGACAAGGCAAGAACGGAAGAGTTGGGCAAGGAATTATTAAAAGAAGGACGTACGAAAGACTTGTATAAGAAATTTCAAGATATATTTCCCGGATTATATGTCGAAAGCGATTACGGAGACGGTACTATTCTCTACGTTAACGCCGTACAAATGGATGTAGCATTTCTGGAACACGCCAGAGACAGTATAACAGGTGCCAAACTGCGCACATCCTTAGGGAAGGACTCCGTAGTATATGCCGGCCGCTCTTTCACATCCACACGTGAAGTTATTCAGGCAAACAAATTGGAGAATGGTACGAAAATAGAAGAGTGCATTGACCAAAAAAACTGTACTTACTTAAAAAGTCCCGCAGGAATATTCACAGAGGTAACACTTCCTATTGAAGAAATATCGAACACACTTGGAAGTGATACGCTGAATGCCGTTAAATTAAGCATTCCTATCTACAATGAAGCGACAAGCGACAAGAAATTCGGAATGTCCGTTCCGCGAAGTGTCCTGTTGATACGTAAAAAATACAAAGACGATTTCTTCAAAAACAATGAACTGAGTGACGGTATAAAATCATCCCTGTTTGATTATTCATCTTCTACAGGAAATCTCACCGCATACACATTCAACAATATCACGCAGATGGTAAACAACTGTCTGGCTGATAAAGATAAAGGAGAAGACTGGAACAAATTTGTACTTATTCCGGTACTTGTAACTAAAGACTCTTCTTCAAACAGTAATTATGGAACTTCGTCCAATGTAATCAGCATACAACACGATTTAAAACCCGGTTATGCACGTTTAAAAGGGGGAGCTAATGCAACAGATCCCACTTTATCCGAGGATGAACAAGATAAATACAAACTAAAACTTGAAGTTATTTCTACAAATTTCAATAAATAGAAAACTATAAAAGAACTTACAGAAACAGCGCGGGTTGCATTAAAGCAACCCGCGCTGTTTCTGTATAGCCATAGAGTATTCCCCATAAAAGCACATTACAAAGCCGCAGACGGAATCGCATCCTGTCCGCGGCTTTGTGTATAACAAGAATTTACCTCTTCTTACTTTCCAGTCGTTTTCTTAGGCCTTCCGGCTGTCTTTTTCGATTCAGTTTCAGTCTTTTTAACAGCGGCCTTCTTTGTTGTTGCCGACTTTGCAGTCGTTTTTTTAGCAACAGTTTCCTTAGCCACCTTTGCCTGCAATTTCTCAACCATTTTCTCCAACTCAGTAATTTCATCTCCCTGATTCTTGATCGTAGTCAGCAAAGAATTAAGTTCTTCGCTATCCACATCGGCAGGATACAATGAATCCACCCGTTTAATGAAATCGGCCAAGATATTCATATAGTTCGTGAACGCATCATAAGGAGAGTCATAAATACCGCGATTCAGCCAGATACCCGTATTCTTCGTAGTCATAAAACGGAAGTTGTTGCTTGCCTGCAAATAATCCCAATCCTGCTTGATACGCCGGTCATCACTCAGATGAACGCGTTCCGCCACACTATACAATTTGTTGAAAGCCTCACGTTGCATGACATTACCTAACCAGCAACTGGTATCTCTTTCCTCATCCACCCATGACATCGGATAGGCAACGTCAAGCTGAGATACAGATTTCAGTTTCGTCACAATTTCGGTCGGTGTAGAGAAAGTAATACCTTTCGCTTTTGCACATTCCGGCAAAGCTTTCAGGAATTCAAGAATATTGGAAGATAACGGCTGAGCCATACCAAGCGCACTCAACTCCATAAAGATATTGATAACCTGTTCTTCCTGTGGCAACGCATCAATCCAACTGATATACTTATCGGCAAACAGAGGATATTCCGCCCAATCCGAGTTGGAGAAACGCAAACTGATATCATCCGACAACTTAAAATCTCTCAACAGAAGTTTGAGACTGGGAGCTTGATTGCAGTGATATACATAATGCGGACTCTTCCATCCCAATATATGCTTAGCACCTTCTGTCAACATTCCTTTGAAGCCCATAGAAGCCACCAATCCACCAATATCGTCCGAGTAAATCAAACTGGAATTACGGAACACTTTCGGTTCTTTGCCAAACATCTGTTTCATCTTATTACGTTGGCGAATCACCTCCTCACGGAAACAATCCTCGTTAGCAAGTGAGGACAGACCGTGTGAATAAGGTTCGCAAAGGAACTCGCAACAACCGGTATCGTTCAACTGATGCAACAAATCAATTACTGCCGGAGCATGGATCTCCAACTGTTCCAAAGCCACGCCCGAGATAGAAAGCGCCACCTTGAAAGCGCCACCCGAATTTTTAGCCATCTCAATCAATGCACTGAGAGCAGGAATATATGAACGTTCGGCAACCTCGTTCATACCCGTTTCATTCGCGTAATCATCGTAATAATAATGGTCATTACCGATATCGAAGAAACGATAACGTTTCAAATGTATAATTTGATGTATTTCAAAATAAAGACAGATAGTTCTCATTTTTGTATATTGTTTCGTTATTTACCATAGTTTCTTAACACATCCTCGTAAAGGGCACGAATTCTCAGGCCTACCTTTTCCCAAGTAATTCCGTCCACTTCCCGTTTTCCTTCTTCCTGCAAATATTGGAAAAGAGACGGATTGGTACAAATGGAATAAATCGCATCGGCCATCGCATGAATATCCCAGTAATCGGTCTTAATCACCTTATCGAGAATCTCGCCACATCCCGACTGCTTTGATATGATGGAAGGCGTTCCGCATTGCATAGCTTCCAACGGGGCGATACCGAAAGGTTCTGATACCGAAGGCATAACGAATACATCACTATTCTTATAAACCTCATATACCTGCTTGCCTTTCATAAATCCCGGGAAGTGGAAACGGTCGGCAATGCCACGCTCGGCAGCCAGATTGATCATGGCATTCAACATATCACCCGAACCTGCCATCACGAAGCGGATGTTACGGGTACGCTGCAACACCAGAGCGGCAGCTTCCACAAAATACTCAGGACCTTTCTGCATAGTGATACGTCCGAGGAAAGTAACCACTTTCTCTTTCGAATGGTCGGGACGCGGAATATCCAGCAGTTCCTGCGACAACGGATAAACGGCATTGTGCATGGCAAACACTTTTCTTGGATCCTGATGGTATTCATTTATCACTGTACGCCGGGTAAGCTCGGACACACACATGATACAGTCGGCATGATCCATACCGTTCTTCTCGATCGAATAGACAGTCGGATTGACTTTTCCGCGAGAACGGTCAAAATCCGTAGCATGCACATGGATACAAAGCGGTTTGCCGCTCACCATCTTGGCGTGCACACCGGCAGGATAAGTCAGCCAGTCATGCGCATGAATAATGTCGAACTCCTGCTGACGGGCTACTACTCCGGCAATAATCGAAAAATTGTTGATTTCCTCGTGCAGATTTCCAGGATAACCTCCTGCAAACTCCATACATCCCAAATCATTGACATGCATATAGGAGAAATCGGCATAAATATGGTCGCGGAAAGAATAATATTCTTCCGGTGACGTATATCCCTGCAAGCGTGACTTCAAATAGTCATAATTGACATCACGCCACACAACAGGCACCTGGTTCATGCCGATTATTTTCAAGAACTTTTCTTCTTCACCACAAGGCTTAGGCATACAAAATACTGTTTCCATATCACCCTGCAAGCTCAATCCTTTAGTTATTCCGTAAGAAGCAACTGCAAGACCACCATATATTTTCGGAGGGAATTCCCATCCAAACATTAAAACTTTCATCTTCGTTCCTCCTTTCTTTAATAATATTTAGACAGCAGCTTCAAAACACGCAATATTTCCGCTACATTCATGGCAAACGACACGGCGCCACGTCCTCTGAAAGGCGGATTCCCGTCAAACAGCTCGGCAATGGACCCCACACAATGGCTGGTCATTTCATCATCATAGCTAATCAACTGACGTTCGACGAACGACAGTCCGCTGGTCTTATAAATCCGTAAATAAGCCTCCAGATAGAATCCCATTAACCAAGGCCAAGCTGTCCCCTGATGATAAGCATAGTCACGCTGTACCTGCGGACCTACATAATTCGGATTGTATCCCCCACTCTTCGGGCTCAGCGAGCGAATCCCCTTAGGAGTGAGCAATTCTTTGGTTACGATATCAAGCACCTGTTTCTTCTGCCCCCGGTCCAGAGGAGAATAATCAAATGCTACGGTAAATATCATGTTCGGACGTACACTCCAGTCCATCATATTGCCGTCTACATAATCGAGCAAATATCCATATTCGTTACGGAACACCTCCACGAATGATTTACCGGTCACTTCGGCCTGCGCATCAAGTTCATCTGCAAGGATTACATCACCACCTTCGCGTACCAAATCAGCCACAAAGCGCAACGCATTATACCACAACGCATTAAATTCAACAATATATCCCGTACGCGGAATCACCGGATGACCGTTTACCGTAGAGTTCATCCAAGTAATCGCCTTCTCCGTACCGTTGGCATACAACAGTCCGTTTTCATGCAGGAAAAGGTTGTCATGCTTCCTTTGACGGATAAATACCATGATATCTTTCAAAAGCTCTCCATATTTCTGGCGGCACTGTTCGCGCGAAGTTTCTTTGGTATATTGCTGCAAAGCCCATACAGCCCACAGCAACACATCGGGGTGTTCCATTTCATAAATTTTGTACCCCACAGGTTCTTCATTGATGAAGTTACGGATTGCCTTTTCCGCCGTTTTCATCACATCTTCAAACTGATCTATCTCGTCAATGGCAAGTGTCAGTCCCGGCAAAGCGATGAACATATCGCGCGCCCGACATTTGAACCACGGATAACCGGCGAGAATATAATGTTCGCCCTCCTGCTGATTGTGGAATTGATGAGCAGAGTTCTCCAAACAGTGGTAGAAACTATCACGCGGTGTACGATCGGCCACTTCCGCTTCAAATGTCTGTTTCAGCCTGCGAGTCGTCGTTTCTGAAATTCCGGCAGAGAAAACAATGCTTTCTCCTTTCTTTATATCCACTTCGAAATAACCGGGTACATAAAGATCTTCATTGAAGTCATATCCGCGCTCCTGTTCCTTCGGATATTCGATTCCCCGATACCAGTCGGGTTGGAAATGGAATTCACATTTTTTATTCAACTGCATGTAAAGTTCCGGATATCCGGGATACATACAAGTCTTGATTCCGTTCTCCACTAATTGATACTCACGGCTCGCCTGAGCGTTTTCATGGGTATATTCGCGTACACTTCTAAAAGCAAGAAACGGCCGGAAACGCAAAGTTGTCGCCGAATGAGCGTCCAGCAACGTATAACGAATCAGGATTCTATTTTCATGATGTACAAAGATTTTTTCTTTGCGGAGAACCACACCTCCAACACGGTAAGTTGTCGCCGGGATATGTTCACAATCAAATTCACGGATATACTTGTGCCCGTTAGGACTGAAGTTATTTCCTTGATATTTATGCAATCCCAAGTTAAACTCTGCACCGTGTTGAATTACCGTTTCATCAAGAGAAGATAGCAGCACATGATTTTCATCGTCTATATTGGGGATAGGAATCACCAACAGGCCGTGATATTTGCGTGTGTTACAATCAACAATCGTCGTACAATGATAAGCTCCTGCCTTGTTCGTCCGAAGAATTTCTCTTTGAAGAGACTCTTCGAGATTCGTCATGAGGGTCTTGTCAAATCGTAAATAACTCATAGTTGTGCATTATTTAAAGGTTAATTATTGGTCATTATATTGTGTATATATATTACCGTCATATTGCATATATATCGGCTAGAGCGGTATATACAACGGGTATAACGCCCAAATGTACAAATTATAGATAAAAACAAAAATAAAAAGGCTTTTTATTTTCAGTTTTTGTGCAAATATTCGTAGTATTGCGTAAAATATCTAAAGAAAAGAATGTTGTGAAACAAGATATTCAGCGTATCATGCTGGCTACAGCAAAATCTTTGTTCCCAATTTTTATCCTATATATTCTCTAGTTCATGGAAGTTGGAAGGATTGGGACTTCTTAAAACAACAAACTGTATTTTAGAGATAAACAGGCGTTTAATCTCCTATCATCCAGCAATTAAAGTCCGGTTTTAATAAGATATTCCAACCGTTCTACTCCAGTAAACAGTAAGCGTCTCGGCGATGCCATATTTTCTATCGTAATTTTTCCTTTTAGCTTTGCGTCATAATAAAAAAAAACACATCTTATGACTGCACATGACTTGTACACCCGTACCTTATCGGATTATAAATCCTGTTCATGTTCTTCTCCTGCCTTAACTCTTCGTAGTTATTGCCGTGAACGACATGTAAACTACCATGGTATGTGTCTTTGGCTTTCCCGTCACGGCATCAGTATCCGTGAGTTGCGTCCCTCCT
>NZ_JACOOB010000009.1:0-193458 GCF_014287315.1 Bacteroides sp. NSJ-39
GAATCTTTCAATGCTAAAATTAAACTATTCAGAGCAAACCTAAGAGGCGTAGCTGACAAGAGGTTCTTCCTTTTCCGCATCGCTAAACTATATGCGTATCCCCACTAAATTTCTACTGAGCCGAGGAGACCGGATTCGTTAACTGAGCTTTTCTTTCAAGAACTGTCCCGTATAGCTGGCTCCACAAGCGGCTACCTCTTCGGGAGTCCCTACTGCTACGATATTTCCTCCCTTATCACCGCCCTCAGGGCCGAGATCAATTACATAATCAGCACATTTGATGACATCCATGTTGTGTTCGATGATTACAATACTATGTCCGCGACGAATCAGTGCGTCAAAGGCGTCCAATAGTTTCCGGATATCATGGAAATGTAGGCCTGTAGTCGGTTCGTCAAAGATAAACAGGGTAGGGTCCGCTTTTTCCTGGCTTAGATAGAAAGCCAGTTTCACGCGTTGGTTCTCACCGCCGGAAAGAGTGGATGAGGACTGTCCCAATTTGATATATCCCAATCCGACATCCTGTAGTGGAAGCAACTTCTTTACTATTTTCTTCTGTCCGTGTTCGTTGAAAAACTCAATAGCTTGGTTCACGGTCATCTCCAATACATCATAGATACTTTTATCATGGAACTTCACTTCCAGCGTGTCGGACTTGAAACGTTTTCCGTGACAGGATTCGCATTCCAACACTAAGTCTGCCATAAATTGCATTTCCACAGTGATGGTTCCATCCCCCTTGCACTCTTCGCAACGGCCCCCCTCACTATTGAAACTGAAGAATCCGGCTGTGTAGCCCATTTGTTTGGCTAGCGGCTGCTCGGCCCAGAGCTTGCGGATTTCATCGTAGGCCTTGATATAAGTCACGGGGTTGGAACGGGAGGATTTGCCGATCGGATTCTGATCTACAAACTCTACATTCCGCAGGTCGCGCAAACTGCCCCCGATAGATGAAAACTCTCCCGGACGGTCACTGCATTCATCTAATTCACGTTTCAGTGCCCGATAGAAAATATCCCGGACGAGCGTACTCTTACCGGAACCGGAAACTCCGGTGACTACCGTCATCACATTGAGCGGGAAACGTACGTTTACACCTTTCAGGTTATTCTCGCGTGCTCCTTTCAACTCGATGTAGTTATTCCACGGACGGCGGTGTGCGGGGACTGGGATTTCTTCTTCTCCCAAGAGGTAGCGTACCGTGTGGCTGTTGCTTCTTTTCTTTAGGTCTTTCATATCCCCTTGATAAACGACTTCGCCCCCCAAACGCCCGGCATTAGGACCGATGTCGATAATGTAGTCTGCGGTACGGATGATTTCTTCATCATGTTCGACGACCACTACCGTATTGCCTAACTGTTGTAGCTGGCGCAGTACATAAATCAAACGGTCGGTGTCACGACTGTGTAATCCTATACTTGGCTCGTCGAGGATATAAAGGCTGCCTACCAGACTGCTGCCCAATGAAGTTGCCAGGTTGATGCGCTGGCTTTCTCCTCCCGATAAAGAGTTGCTGAGACGATTCAAGGTAAGATATCCCAACCCTACGTCAATAAGAAAACGGATGCGGCTGTTGATTTCGACAAGGATTCGTCGTGCCACATTGCTGTCGTGCTCGCTAAGTTTTAAGTTATCAAAGAATTGCTTGAGTTCAGTGATGGGCAAATCCACCAATTCGGAAATGTTCTTTCCGCCTACCCGTACATAACCGGCTTCGGGCTTCAGGCGTGTGCCGTGACATTGCGGACAGAGCGTCTTGCCGCGATAACGTGCAAGCATTACCCGATATTGTATTTTGTACTGGTTTTCTTCCAGCATTTTGAAGAAATCATTAATGCCATGAAAGTATTGGTTACCTTCCCAGAGTATCCGGCGTTGCTCGTCCGTCAACTCATAATAAGGTGTGAAAATCGGAAAATCAAACTTATCTGCATTATGAATCAGTTCTTCTTTCCATTCGCCCATTTTCTCACCGCGCCAGCATACGATAGCTCCCTCATAAACTGATAAAGAGCGATCAGGCACGACCAAATGCTCGTCAATGCCGATGACTTTTCCGAATCCTTCGCAGGTGGGGCAAGCGCCGATAGGAGAGTTGAATGAGAACATTTGGTCGTTCGGCTCTTCAAAAGTGATGCCGTCTGCTTCGAATTTAGTACTGAAAGTATGTAGTTTCGTAGTTCCGTCTGCCGGATAAAAACGTAGCAGACAAGTTCCGTCGCCTTCGTACATCGCTGTTTCGGCAGAGTCTGTCAGTCGGCTGATGGAGTCTTTGCTATTGCCTACTGTCATGCGGTCTACCAGCAGATAAACTTCGTCACCTGCCACAGGGGTATATTCATCTATACGTTTCATCTCACCGTTCACTTCGATACGGTTGAATCCCTGTTTCAGGTCTATTTCCAATTGTTGTTGCAAGGTGCGGTCCTCACGCAGACGGATGGGTGTCAATACGGTGTATCTCGTCCCTTCCGGATACGTAAGCATACAGTTGACGATATCTTCTGTCGAATGTTTCTTCACCTCTTGTCCGCTAATGGGACTGAATGTCTTTCCTACGCGTGAATAGAGCAAGCGAAGATATTCGTAAATCTCGGTCGAAGTACCTACCGTAGAGCGTGGGTTGCGGCTGTTCACTTTCTGTTCGATGGCAATGGCGGGTGGGATGCCTTTGATAAAGTCGCATTCCGGTTTGCTCATTCGTCCCAAGAACTGACGGGCATAGCTGCTCAGGCTTTCCACATAGCGGCGTTGCCCCTCTGCATAGAGAGTGTCAAAAGCGAGGGAAGATTTACCGGAACCCGATAATCCGGTGATTACAACAAGTTTGTTGCGGGGTATATCTACATCGATGTTTTTAAGGTTGTTGACTCGTGCACCTTTGATCGAAATATAGTTGTTTTCTGACATAAAATACTCCTTTTTTATGGTAGTCGGCAAAGTTAGCGAATTTATCGGGAGTTTGTATTATCTTTGCGTCACATTATTACGATTTAAGAATATTATGAAGCTGAAAAACTATCTTTTACTTTTCGCTCTTCTTCTGGTGGTAGGAGTGAGGGCACAAGTGCCATCCGGCAATAAATATCCCAAACGTGAATTTCGTGGAGCGTGGATACAAGCTGTCAACGGGCAGTTCAAAGGTATCCCTACCGGGAAGCTGAAACAAACGTTGATTGATCAATTGAATTCTCTTCAAGGGGCAGGTATCAATGCCATTATTTTCCAGGTGCGTCCCGAAGCGGATGCGTTGTATGCTTCGCAGCATGAACCGTGGAGCCGTTTCCTGACAGGGACGCAGGGGCAGATACCTTCTCCTATGTGGGACCCGATGCAATTTATGATTGAAGAGTGCCGGAAACGGAATATGGAGTTTCATGCCTGGATCAATCCTTACCGGGTGAAGACTTCGCTGAAAAATCAGTTGGCGCCGGAACATATTTATCATCAACATCCGGAATGGTTTGTTACGTATGGCGATCAGCTGTATTTCGATCCGGCACTTCCTGAAAGTCGGGACTATATTTGTAAAATCGTGACCGATATCGTGTCCCGTTATGATGTGGATGCTATCCACATGGACGATTATTTCTATCCTTATCCCGTGAAAGGAATGGACTTTCCGGATGATGCGAGCTTTGCCCGTTATGGCGGTGGTTTTACGAATAAGGCTGATTGGCGTCGTAGTAATGTCAATGTGCTGATTAAAAAGCTTCATGAGACAATCCGTGCCGTAAAGCCGTGGGTGAAGTTCGGTATCAGTCCTTTCGGCATTTACCGTAATCAGAAGAGTGATCCGTTGGGCAGTGATACCAATGGTTTGCAGAATTATGATGACCTGTATGCCGATGTGTTGCTTTGGGCGCGTGAAGGATGGATTGATTATAATATCCCACAGATTTATTGGGAAATAGGACATAAGGCTGCCGACTATGAGACTTTAGTGAAATGGTGGGCTACGCATTCGGAGAACCGTCCGTTATTTATCGGTCAGTCGGTATCGAATACGATCCAACATGCTGATCCAAAGAATCCTTCCATCAATCAGCTCCCGCGAAAAATGGCCTTACAACGTGCTTATCAGACGATTGGCGGCAGTTGTCAATGGTATGCTTCAGCCGTTGTTGAAAATCAAGGCCGATACCGTGATGCTTTAGTGAGTGAGTATCATAAATATCCTACCTTGATTCCTGTCTTCGATTTTATGGACAATAAGGCTCCGGGCAAAGTACGCAAAATGAAGAAGGTATGGACAGAAGACGGCTATGTTCTTTTCTGGACTGCCCCGAAAGCGGAAACGGAAATGGATAAAGCGGTGCGGTATGTGGTTTACCGCTTTAGCGGAAAAGAGAAGGTGAACCTTGACGATCCTTCTCATATTGTAGCCATCACCAGTAATCCTTTCTACAGACTTCCATACGAGACGGGAAAAACAAAACATCGCTATGTGGTAACGGCTTTGGACCGTCTTCATAATGAATCGAAGTCCGTAAGTAAAAAGGTAAAGCTTTAATAGAGCAGCAATCCTGCAATACCGCAAGCGATAATCATCAGAATCGGATTGGCCTTATATTTTCTCGTTCCGATAAAAGCAATCAGGAAGATGATGATACTGATAACAAATGTATAGGTATCTTTTGTAGGTGAGCCAAAGTTCTCTACATTCATTAATACCAATGCGGCAGAGGCCAGCAGTCCTACGACTGCTGGCCGTAGTCCGTTGAAGATTGATTCCACTACTGGATGTTTCTGATATTTCAGAAAAAATTTGCTGATAGTCAGCATTAAGATAAAGGAGGGAAGGACTACGGCGAAGGTTGCAATGATAGCCCCCCAGATACTGCCTGTAGAAGTGAATCCCACATAAGTAGCGGCGTTAATTCCGATAGGTCCCGGTGTCATTTGGCTGATCGCGACAATATCTGTGAATTCTTGCGAACTTACCCATCCATAACGGGTAACGACTTCCCCTTGAATCATGGAAAGCATTGCATATCCTCCTCCGAAACCGAAGAGTCCGATCTTGAAAAACGTATAAAACAACTGAATATATATCATCTCTTTTTATTTAGAACAAATAATAAATAGTACATAGTACTGGTCTCTCACTCTCAACTCTCAACTTTCAACTCTCAACTTCTTTAACCTTTCCCCAAAGGAAGCCTCCTACACCTGCAGCTATGATAATCCAGATGGGAGAGAAGCCCAATAGCCAGATAAGTAGCGCCGATACAACCGGAATCCACAGATTGTAACGATTGATTTTTGCAGACCGCCCCATAGTAAACGTAGGTGCGGCGATAAGCGCCACTACTGCCGGACGGATTCCTTTGAATATCCGTTCCACTATCGGATTATCTTTGAAATTGTGGAAAAACAGGGCGATGGCCAATATGATAATGAAAGATGGCAGAATCGTTCCCAGTGCCGTAACAATACTTCCCCGTATACCGCGCAATTTGTATCCTATAAAGATGGATATGTTGACTGCCAAAATGCCGGGAGCGGATTGAGAGATGGCCAGCAGGTCGATGAAGTCGTCCTGTGCAATCCATTTCCGTTTGGTTACGATTTCATTTTCAATCAATGGCACCATCGCGTATCCTCCTCCGATGGTGAAGGCGCCTATTTTAAAAAAGATTCCAAATGATTCGAGATATATGTTCATTCTTCGTTTTCTCCTCCTTCCTTGTTGTCTTCTTTTTTCTCCTTAAAGTATTGGCTGGGACTCACGTTATAGTGTTTCTTGAATACTTCACGGAAATACTTGACATCATTGAATCCTGTCATTTCGGATATTTCAGTTATATTATGTACATTTTCTTTTAATAACTTTATGGCATGTTTCAGGCGAATCAGCCGGATGTAGTCACCCGGTGACTGGTCGGTAAGCGCTTTCAGCTTGTTATAAAAACTAGTACGGCTCATGCCCATCAGGCTGGCGAGTACATCTACTGTGAGCGCAGAGTTGTCAATGTTGTCTTTTATATTCTTTCTGACATCTGCTATGAACTGCCAGTCGATGTCCTGGGAGTAGTTGATGTATTCTTCATCATCATCATCATTCTCTTCATCCTCCGAATCCAGGCTGGCATATTTGTTGCGTAGAAGTGCGCGATTAGCCAACAAGTTGGAGATGGTTGCTTTCAATATACCGATATTGAATGGCTTTAACACATATTCATCTGCCCCGATCCGCAGTCCGGAAAGAATGTCTTTCTCATTATTCAGTGCGGTCAATAAGATAACGGGGATATGCGAGGTTTCGATATTGCTTTTGATAGCCTGACATAGTTCGTCACCTCGCATTTCCGGCATCATAATGTCCGAGATAACCAGATCCGGCTTATATTCGGGAATGACGGTCAATGCTTCTTTTCCGTTGGAACATACTTGAATGAGGTAGTCTTCGGATAATGTTTGTGACAGATAATTGCGTAATTCATCATTATCTTCCACAATCAGAATACGTTGGTTCTTTTCTTTCTTTTCTTTCTTCTCTTTCTTTTGTGTATTCTCGTAAATTTCAGGTGCCGGGAGTGGAATGTCGTTGCTGCTTTTTGTTTCCGGACGCTGTTTGTTTGGCGTTGTCAAGTGTGCTTTGCGGTAACGTTTACTGTCTTTCGGGAAAGTTATCTTGATGATTGATCCCTGATTTTCGATACTTGACAAATTTATCTTTCCTTTATGCAGCCGGACTAATTTCCAGACTAGCATAAGTCCGATACCACTGCCCGTCACTTTTGAGTTGATCGTGTTACTGCCACGGAAATGCAGTTTGAACAGTTTCTTTTGCTCATTGGCAGGAATTCCGATTCCCGTATCGCTGACTTCCACGCTCCACGAATCCGCAGCTTCTGAAACAAAGATTTGTACACTGCCATTTTCCGGTGTATACTTCAATGCGTTCGAAATGACGTTTTTGAGGATGGATTCCATCTTTTCCTTGTCGAACCACACATTCATGTATCTGAAATTACTCTCGTAGGTGAAATTAATATGTTTAATATTGGCATATTGCTGGAATGCTCCATATATTTCGTTCATAAACGTATTTAGCTCATGTTCCGAAATGTACAGCTCGGAAGAATATACATCTGCCCTTTCGAAATTGATAAGATTAGTCGTAAGGCGCAATAGCGCATTCACATTACGCAGAGCTGTATTCATATTAGAAATTCCCTCTTTGCTCAGTTCTTCTTTTTCACGGAGTTCTTCCAAAGGTGCTTTGATCAGTGTCAATGGAGTACGGATATCATGTGCTGTATTGATAAAGAAATGGATCTTTTCAGCAGAGACCTTACGTTGTTTTCTTAAAATTATAATACGCAATAAGACGGAAGCTATGAGAAATAGGATACCTGCATAAAACAACATTGCCCAGAATGTTAACCAAAACGGCTGGTCAATAATAATATCGATGCTTCTTTCTTCAATAACGACGCGTTTGTCTTCATTGGAAATTGCACGTACTCTTAGGGTATATTCTCCGGGTGCGAGATTGGTATAGCGTATCGTACTTTCGGCTCCGGGTTTGCTCCATTCTTCATAGAAACCGTCTAACTTCCAGGAATATAGAATATTAGAAGGGTAGTCGTAGTTGATGGAAGAAACTTGTACAGAGAAAATGTTCTGATTATATCCTAGTTCCAATGTTTTGATATCATTGATACTTTCTTTTAGCGGAGAGTGCTTGTCTCTCGGATAAACAGTCTGATAAAAGAGTTTGAAATCACTGAAAATCATTTTGGAAGAGTAATCTCTAGGCAATTTCATATCTTTATGAAATTCGACAGCCCCTTCCGAACTACCAAAAACAAAGTGGTTGTTCTTACGTAAAACACCAGACAGCGCATTGAAATGCGTAGTCATTAACCCCATATCTTTAGTCCAGTTATAAAACTTCTTCTGTTGCGGATAAAAACTTGTTAGTCCGTTTTCCGTACCCATCAGTAATTCTTTGTCCGCATCTGATAATATGGTATAGATATTATTGGATATCAGGGCACAATTCTCCGAGTAGTAATGAGTGAATAACTTTTGGGCAAAGTCGTAGATTAACAATCCCGAACCACTGGTTCCGATATATAACGAACCGTTCTTGGCTTGATATAAAGAATAGATATAGGTAGATTCCACCGGAAGTTTGATATGCTCGAATTTTCCGGATTCTTTATCCAGAAGGTATAGTCCTGTTGCACTACCTATCCACATACTATTGGCATCTTTCTCAGTAATGGCGGTAATGGAGTTCAGTCCTTGATAAAGTCGTACATTCTGCGTTTTCAGGTTGATACGTTTTAAGTTGTAGAATCCACCTGACCAGATATATCCTTGTGAGTCCATACGGATATCGCGAATATATTTGTCCGGTCGCATGACCCCTTCGCTATATAGCGGTGGCATGAAATAGCTGATTTGTAGAGACTTCTTGTCTATTTGGTATACTCCGGAGGAATATCCTCCTGCCCAGATTGTGCCGGGAGATACTTCGCAGAGGGTAAGGAAGATGTGACTCTTGTTTGCCTGCGGTTTTTCAAAAGAACTGAGGACCGAACTCCATTGGCCGGTCTTTGAATTAAAGAAGCTGATACCATTGTTTGTTGCGAACCATAAATCTCCATCTCTGTCCTCAATGACTGCATTTACTTGGTCGTTGATTAAAGATTGTTTGTTGCCTATAGAATGCTTAATCCATTTGTAGCTGGGGTAACGGTTATTCCGTATTGTAATCCCAATAGGGTAGTTTGCCAGCCAGATACGTTCTTCATCGTCTACATAAATGTCATTGATACTGTTGCCGTTCATGCCATTATTACTGTTGTAGTCTGTGATGATATAAGGCTCCAGTAAGTAGTTTTCAGTATTTATTTTATGAACTCCTCCTCCGTCTGTGGCTACTAGCAATTCTTTGTCATTCAGAGGCTTGAATTGCGTGATGCTGATATCTTTTAAATTGTGTTCCGGCTGTGTGACGGATTTGATACTCATGTCGTAAACGAAAATTCCCCGTTGGAAAGTTCCGATAAATAGTTTCCCGATTTTTCTATCAAAATAGAGATCGATGACTTGAACTTTTTGATTTTCCAATTTGTCACAGTCGATAAGTTCCAAAGTGTTGTTTTCCAGTTTGGCATAGTGAACGCCCCTTTCCGTGCCAATAAAGAAATGAGATTTATCTATTTGTTCGATATCTGTGATTTCTTCTTTTATTTTATTCTTTATGTGACCGATCTGGCCGGTAGCTGTGCTGTAGAGGAAGATTGTTTCTTCATTGCATAGCCAGATTTGTTTGTTTTCGTCAAGCCATGCAAAGCTGATAGGAGCAGGCAAATCGCGAAAGTTTTCTATCGGCAGCTTATAGACGAGTTCGAAGGTGTCGTGAAGCTCATCGTATCGGAATATCTTTCCTTTTTTTCCGATTTCCCATAAGACTCCTTCTTGGTCGATGTATAGCCAGTTGAGATTTAACAGAGAATTCACTTCTATGTCGCCATCCATCAGTTTATATTGTTTGAACTCTTTTCCGTTATAACGGTCGATTCCTTCGTGAGTGAGGAACCACATATAACCGATTTTGTCTTTTTGAATGCAGTAAACTCGCCGATTGCTTAACCCATCTTCCACTCCAAGATATTGATACGTCTGAGCGACACAGGTTAGAGGAAACAATAATAATAGAAAAATCCATTTTTTCATGTGAATAGGACTTTTAAGGGTTATTGAATCTTATTTTAGAGGAGGAAAAGTTTGACAAAATTAGGAAGAATTTTCGATATAACAAAATTTTGTATAAAGATAACGTGGATCTCAAATATCTGGCGGATCAGTTATTCTATCGCTGTTTGTATATGTTGCTTATTTCAGGGAATTAAGTTGCAGAAAACAGGAATTAAGTTAGAGCGGGAAGCAGAAAGAGAAAAAAGAGAGTGTATCAGAACTGACACACTCTCTTTGTGGCATAAAATTTTAAAGGACTGTTTATTTCATTTTTGTCTCAATCCACTTGTGGGCATTGACAAATGCTTCTATCCACGGAGTTACCTGATCGCTGTTTTTGCGATCGGCCGGATAACAACCGTTTTGCCACGGGAAGATAGAACGTTCCAAGTGAGGCATGATAGCCAGGTGACGGCCGTCTGCACTAGCCAATGCTGCGACAGAATAGTCGGAACCGTTCGGGTTAGCCGGATATTCATCATAGCTGTACTTCGCTACTACATTATATTTATCCTCATCGTATGGCAAAGAGAACTTTCCTTCACCATGGGCCACCCAAATACCTAGTTTGCTACCACTTAGAGAACCGAACATTACACTGCGGTTTGTCGGTATGGTAAGGCCGAGGAAGCGTGACTCAAATTTATGTGAATCGTTGTGCAACATCTTGCCTTTTTTCTCCAGTTCAGGATTGATAAGGTTGAGCTCCATCATCAACTGACAACCGTTACAAACGCCCAATGATAAGGTGTCTTCACGTGCATAATATTTATCCAATGCTTCTTTTGCTTTAGGATTGAATAAGAATGCACCCGCCCATCCTTTGGCAGAACCAAGCACATCAGAGTTGGAGAAACCACCACAGTAAACAATCATGTTTACATCTTCCAGTGTTTCACGTCCACTGATAAGGTCGGTCATTGTAACGTCTTTCACATCGAAGCCTGCCAAGTAGAGTGAATAAGCCATTTCACGTTCGCCATTTGTACCCTTTTCACGGATGATGGCGGCACGGATACCGCTTGGAGTACGACGGTCCGGAGTAATGCCATATTGAGAAAGCTTACCTTTGAATTCCGGCATAAATGCGAATTCTACAGGTTGCATCTTGTAGTTCTCGAAACGTTTCTTGGCGCAACCGTTCATGGACTGTTTGCGGTCGAGCAGGTAAGAGGAAGAATACCAGACATCACGCATATAATCGATGCCGAACTGGTAGGTGGCATCGTTCTTGGATACCAGAATGTGACGTTCGTCAGTCGGTTTACCCAATTTCACGAAACCTATACCTGCATCTTCCAGAATCTTCTTCACTTCATTCTTATGCTTGTCGCTGATCTGGATAACGATACCCGGATTTTCTGCAAACAGAATCTTAACGATATCCTGTTCCTTCATATTGTCAAGGCTGATTTCCATACCGCCTTCTACGTTAGAGAAACACATTTCGAGCAATGTGGTAATCAAACCACCGGCAGATATATCGTGTCCTGCAAGAATCAGTCCTTTGTTGACAAGTTCCTGTACGGCAAGGAATGCATCGCGGAAATATTCAGCGTCCTGTACGCAAGGTACATCATCGCCTACTTTACCCAGAGATTGGGCGAAAGCCGAACCACCCAGTTTCAGTTCATCGAAGCTGAAGTCGATATGATAAAGTGTAGTCTTTTCATTGTTAACCAATACTGGAGATACAACTTTCTTTACGTCGGAAACTTCGCCGCCTGCAGAAACAATCACTGTTCCCGGAGAAATAACTTTCTCACCGTTAGGATACTTCTGTGTCATAGACAGAGAGTCTTTTCCGGTAGGAACATTGATCTGTAGCGCACAGCAGAAATCGCTTAATGCTTTAACAGCTGTGTAAAGACGGGCATCCTCACCTTCTTGAGAGCGGCAAGGCCACATCCAGTTGGCAGACAGAGAAATGCTGTCCATACCTTCTGCCATTGGAGCCCAAACCAGATTGGTCAGCGCTTCGGATACGGAAAGGATAGAGCCGGCAGCCGGATCGGCTAATGCTGCTTGCGGAGCATGTCCGATAGAGGTAGCGATACCTTTTTCGCCACGGTAGTCGAGTGCTACGACACCACAGTCGCTCAATGGCAACTGGAGTTCACCCTGACATTGCTGACGAGCTACTTTGCCTGTTACCGAACGGTCTACCTTATTCGTCAACCAGTCTTTGCAAGCTACAGCCTCAAGCTGCAATACATTCGTCAGATATTCATGAAGTTTAGGCAATTCATATTTCGGCATTTCGTAATGACGTTCCACTGTTTTGTCTATCATGTATGTCTTGGGAGAAGAGCCGAACATTTGTTCTACGGCAAGGTCGAACGGACGCACGCCGTCAGCTTGTTGGAAAGCGAAACGATGATCACCGGTTGTTTCACCGACTACGTACATCGGAGCACGTTCACGTTCGGCAATCTTACGTACGTGTTCGATTGCTTCTTCTTTTATCAGCAGACCCATACGTTCCTGACTTTCATTAGCAATGATTTCTTTGGCTGATAATGTCTTGTCGCCGATAGGCAATTTGCTCATGTCGATCAATCCACCGCATTCTTCTACCAATTCGGACAGGCAGTTGACGTGTCCGGCCGAACCGTGGTCGTGGATAGAAACTACCGGATTCACGTCTTCTTCGCAAAGAGCGCGTACTACGTTATTGGCACGTTTTTGCATTTCGGCGTTGGCACGTTGTACTGCATTCAATTCGATACCGCTGCTGTAACGGCCTGTATCGACTGAAGAAACAGAACCGCCACCCAGTCCGATACGATAGTTATCACCACCGATGACCACAACTTTATTTCCTGCTTCGGGAGCTCCCTTCAAGCAGTCGCGTTGCGTACCGTAGCCTACACCACCGGCAAGCATGATTACTTTGTCGTAACCATAAACTTCCTTATTCTCTGTGTGCTCGAAAGTCAGCACCGAACCGCAGATTAACGGTTGACCGAACTTGTTGCCAAAGTCGGAAGCACCATTGGAAGCCTTGATCAGAATCTGTTCGGGAGTCTGGTATAGCCATTTGCGTACCGGAAGGATTTCTTCCCATTCGCGTCCCTCTTCCGTGCGTGGGTAAGAAGTCATGTAGACAGCAGTACCTGCAATCGGCCAAGAGCCTTTACCACCACCCATACGGTCGCGGATTTCACCTCCTGTACCGGTAGATGCGCCATTGAACGGTTCTACGGTTGTCGGGAAATTATGTGTTTCCGCTTTCAGTGAGATAACGCTTTTGATATCCTTTATTTGGAAATAATCAGGTTTGGAGTGATCTGCCGGAGCAAACTGTTCCACAACCGGACCTTCAGCGAAGGCTACATTATCTTTATAAGCGGAGATGATTTTGTTCGGATTTTCCTGTGTGGTTTTTTTAATCATCTGGAACAGGGAAGATTCCTGTTCTACACCGTCGATGATGAACGTTCCACCGAAAATTTTGTGGCGGCAGTGCTCGGAGTTGATTTGTGCAAAACCGAAAACTTCAGAGTCGGTTAACTTACGGCCGAGATCGTTTTCTACTTTCTTCAGGTAGTCCATTTCTTCTTTAGAAAGTGCCAGACCTTCTTTTTCGTTATACACTTCGAGATCTTCGATGTAAATGATCGGCTCCGGCTGACGGTTGGTTGTGAATACGTTCTGGTCGAGTCCTTTGTACATACGTTGGAGCATCGGGTCATGATCGGCATTTTCGTCCTTAACAGGGAAGTATTCCTCGATGCGGCTGATGCCTTCAAGCCCCATGTTTTGGGTGATTTCTACAGCGTTTGTACTCCAAGGAGTGATCATTTCGCGGCGCGGGCCAACGAAACAGCCTTTCAGGTTTTCTTCACTTTCCATCACGGCTTCGCCAAAAAGCCAGCAGAGTTTATTACTTTCGTCAGGGGTGAGCTGATGGTTGCTCTCTACGGCAATCACGCTCTTGGAAGGGGTTCTGAAAAAAAGAATCATGTCTTATATATATGATTTTATGATTTGCCATTTTATAATTGAAGTCTCTGTAGAAGAAACTCTTCTCTTTTGCGCCACAAAGATAATTAATTTCATCGGTGGTAGGAAAAAAAAGAAGAATAAATTCCAATCGTATATTTAATATGTATATTTCCGATATGCAGTTTTACTTGTTGTTAGTATATTCTTGATTCTTGTGTGGAAAAAACGTTAATATCCTATCTCCATATCATAAAAAAGTGCGATATTTGCGACATGATTCAGATAGAGACAATATTCGATATAATAGTTAAAGGCTTTATTATTGGCGTTGTTGTGTCCGCACCTCTCGGTCCGGTGGGCGTGCTGTGTATTCAAAGGACCTTGAATAAGGGACGCTGGTATGGCTTTGTAACAGGGCTGGGAGCTTCCTTGAGTGATATAGCATACGCTTTGCTTACCGGTTATGGCATGAGTTTTGTATTTGATTATATCAATAAGAATATTTTCTATTTGCAGCTGTTGGGGAGTATTATGCTACTCCTTTTTGGTATATATACCTTTCGGAGTAATCCGGTACAATCCATTCGTCCGGCTTCGTCGAATAAAGGTTCCTATTTTCATAATTTCATTACCGCTTTTTTTGTAACACTTTCCAACCCATTAATTATATTCCTGTTTATCGGACTTTTTGCCCGTTTTGCATTTGTGCAGCCGGGTGTATTGGTGTTTGAAGAAATTACGGGATATTTTGCCATAGCTATGGGGGCTTTGACGTGGTGGCTCGGAATCACTTATTTTGTGAATAAGGTACGTACAAAATTCAATTTGCGCGGTATCTGGATACTAAACCGGGTTATTGGCAGTATTGTGATGCTGGTGTCTGTAGCCGGACTGGTTTATACATTGCTGGGAGAGTCACTTTATTAAGAAATAGCTTATGAATCAGATAGCACAACAACTGAAAGAAAAGAATATTGCCGAATACCTTATATATATGTGGCAGGAGGAAGATCTGGTCCGCGCCAATCATTGTGAACCGGAGGAAATCGAAGCGAATGTGATTGCCCGCTATCCGGAAGACCAACGGCCTGCCATGAGAGAGTGGTATGGAAATCTGATAACGATGATGGGTGAAGAAGGTGTTCGTGAAAAAGGACATCTGCAGATTAATAAAAATGTAATTATCAATTTGACTGAATTGCATAATGCATTGACTTCTTCTCCTAAATTTCCTTTTTATAGTGCCGCATATTTTAAGGCATTACCATTTATCGTAGAATTGCGAAATAAGAACGGTAAGAAAGAAGAGCCCGAATTGGAAACTTGCTTTGAGGCATTGTATGGTGTGTTTTTGCTTCGTCTTCAGAAAAAAACGATTAGCGAAGGCACTGCAAAAGCAGTGGAAGCTATTACTAGTTTCTTGTCTATGTTGGCGAACTATTATGATAAAGACCGCAAAGGTGAATTAAAATTGGACGAATAAATGAGAATTTTAGTAACGGGTGCCAACGGTCAGCTTGGCAATGAGATGCAGGTACTTGCGAAAGAGAACCCGCAACATTTGTATTATTTTACGGATGTTCAGGAACTTGATATATGTGATAAAGAAGCCGTTTGGTCATATATTTCTGAAAAACAGATTGATGTGATTGTAAATTGTGCAGCTTATACGGCAGTAGACAAGGCGGAAGATAACCGGGAATTGGCTCATAAACTTAATAGTGTAGCTCCGGGCATTCTGGCACGTGCCGCGCAAGCCAATAATGCTGCTATGATTCAAGTGTCTACGGACTATGTCTTTGATGGGACTGCTCATACTCCTTATGCGGAAGAATGCAAGCCTTGTCCGGACTCAATTTACGGTTCTACCAAGCTGGAAGGTGAACAGGAAGTGATGGACCATTGTGAGAAAGCGGTAGTTATCCGTACCGCATGGCTTTATTCCATTTATGGAAATAATTTCGTGAAAACGATGATTCGTCTCGGAAAGGAACGGGATGGTTTGGGAGTTGTTTTTGACCAGATAGGAACTCCTACTTATGCCAATGATCTGGCGCGGGCTATTTACACAATTATCAATAAGGGGATAGTTCGTGGTATTTATCATTTCAGCAATGAAGGCGTATGTTCCTGGTATGACTTTACGGTAGCTATTCATCGTTTGGCGGGAATAACTTCTTGTAAAGTGAAACCTTTGCACACTGCGGAATATCCGGCAAAGGCAAACCGTCCCGCTTATTCCGTATTGGACAAGACAAAGATAAAAACAACGTTTGGCATCGAGATTCCTCATTGGGAAGAGAGTCTTGAACGATGCATTGGTAAAATGAAGAATGATGAATAAATATGGCAGATAATACAGAAATTTTGAGACGGCGAACGTTCGCCATTATTGCGCATCCGGATGCGGGTAAGACATCTTTGACGGAGAAATTATTGCTTTTTGGAGGACAGATTCAGGTAGCGGGTGCGGTAAAGAGTAATAAGATTAAGAAAACGGCTACGTCCGACTGGATGGAGATTGAGAAGCAACGTGGTATTTCGGTGACGACTTCCGTGATGGAGTTTGATTATCGGGACTACAAGATTAATATCCTCGATACTCCCGGACACCAGGATTTTGCCGAAGATACATACCGTACGTTGACTGCAGTGGATAGTGTGATTATTGTAGTGGACGGTGCAAAAGGTGTGGAAACACAGACGCGCAAGTTGATGGAAGTTTGCCGTATGCGAAAGACTCCGGTAATTATTTTTGTTAATAAGATGGACCGTGAGGGAAAAGACCCGTTCGATTTGCTGGATGAATTGGAAGAGGAGTTGATGATTCAGGTTCGTCCCTTGTCATGGCCGATTGAACAGGGACCTCGTTTTAAGGGGGTATATAATATTTATGAACAGAAACTGGATTTGTATCAGCCGTCTAAACAGATGGTGACGGAAAAGGTTGCCGTTGATATTCATACGGAAGAGTTGGATAAGCAGATTGGCAAAACGCTGGCGGATAAGCTGCGTGGTGATCTGGAACTGATTGAAGGGGTTTATCCGGAGTTTGATGTTGAATCTTATTTAGCGGGTGACTGTGCACCGGTATTCTTTGGATCGGCTTTGAATAACTTCGGTGTTCAGGAGTTGCTGAACTGTTTCGTGGAAATAGCTCCGAGTCCTCGTCCTGTGCAGGCTGAAGAAAGAGAAGTGAAACCGGAAGAACCTAAATTCACCGGATTTATCTTTAAGATTACCGCTAATATCGACCCGAATCACCGTTCTTGTGTTGCATTTTGTAAGATCTGTTCCGGAAAATTTGTACGAAATGCTCCTTATCAGCATGTACGTCATGGAAAAACAATGCGTTTTTCATCGCCTACCCAGTTTATGGCACAGCGTAAGACAACGATTGACGAGGCATACGCCGGAGATATTATCGGTTTGCCGGATAATGGTACTTTCAAGATTGGCGATACGCTGACGGAAGGTGAAATGCTTCATTTCCGCGGCTTGCCGAGTTTCTCGCCGGAAATGTTCAAGTATATTGAGAATGCCGATCCGATGAAGCAGAAGCAACTGGCTAAAGGAATTGATCAGTTGATGGACGAAGGTGTGGCTCAGTTGTTTGTCAATCAATTCAACGGTCGTAAAATTATCGGTACGGTGGGGCAGTTGCAGTTTGAGGTTATCCAATATCGTCTGTTGAATGAGTACAACGCGTCTTGCCGATGGGAGCCGGTGAGTCTTTATAAGGCTTGTTGGGTAGAAAGTGATGACCCGGCAGAATTGGAAGCTTTCAAGAAACGCAAATATCAGTATATGGCAAAGGATAGGGAAGGACGTGATGTATTCCTGGCAGATTCCGGTTATGTACTTCAGATGGCTCAAATGGATTTCAAACATATTAAATTCCATTTTACAAGCGAATTTTAAAGTATATTCTATACTTTGGAAATTTTGGAGAGTGTGAAAGAACGTTCCTTTGAGCTTTCTTTCACATTTGTTTTATATGTCTGCGAGCAAGAAACTTTATGGTTTTATACTTTATTATCCCTCCCTTAATTAATTTTATAATAAATATTTGGTATTTTCGAACGCTTTTTGAATAAACGACTGAAATAACTAATAATTTAATTATATGGAAAATATTGAAACAGCGATCCTGCTGATGGTAGTCGGAATGGCTACAGTATTTGTTATTCTGCTGATTGTGATTTATTTAGGCAAATTTTTAATTACTCTGGTCAACAAATATGCTCCTGAAGAAGTGCTTCCTGCGAAGAAGGAAACACAGAAAGGTCCTGCACCTATTCCGGGAAATATTCTGGCCGCTATCAGTGCTGCTGTGAATGTGGTGACATTAGGTAAGGGAAAAGTCACTAAAGTGGAAAAATTATAAATCTATAAAAAGTTATATCATTGAAAGACATGAAAAGAGAAGTAAAGTTTAGTTTGGTTTTCCGAGATATGTGGCAATCTGCCGGAAAATATGTACCTCGTGTAGATCAACTCGTAAAGGTAGCTCCTGCTATTGTTGATATGGGCTGTTTTGCCCGCGTAGAAACCAATGGCGGAGGTTTTGAACAGGTGAATTTATTGTTTGGTGAGAATCCGAATAAGGCTGTACGGGAATGGACTAAGCCGTTCCACGAAGCCGGTATTCAAACTCATATGCTCGACCGTGCGCTGAACGGACTCCGTATGAGTCCTGTTCCGGCAGATGTCCGCAAACTGTTCTATAAAGTAAAGAAAGCACAAGGCACAGATATTACCCGTACATTCTGCGGATTGAATGATGTCCGCAATATTGCCCCTTCCATTACGTATGCAAAGGAAGCTGGGATGATTTCGCAATGTTCGCTTTGTATCACTCATTCGCCTATTCATACTGTGGAGTACTACACCAATATGGCGTTGGAGCTTATCAAACTGGGAGCCGATGAAATCTGCATCAAAGATATGGCAGGTATTGGACGCCCTGTTTCTTTGGGTAAAATTGTAGCGAATATCAAGGCTGCTCATCCCGATATTCCTGTGCAATATCACAGTCATGCCGGTCCCGGATTTAATATGGCAAGTATTCTTGAAGTATGCGAGGCAGGATGTGATTATATCGACGTAGGTATGGAACCATTGTCATGGGGTACAGGTCATGCTGATTTGCTGAGTGTACAGGCTATGTTGAAAGACGCCGGATATCAGGTTCCTGAAATCAATATGGAAGCTTATATGAAGGTGCGTGCATTAATTCAGGAATTTATGGACGATTTTCTCGGATTGTACATCAGCCCGAAAAACCGTCTGATGAACTCTTTATTGATTGCTCCCGGATTGCCGGGCGGTATGATGGGGAGTTTGATGGCTGACCTTGAATCCAATCTTGAATCTATCAATAAATACAAGGCAAAACGTAATTTGCCGTTTATGACACAGGATCAGCTTCTTATTAAGTTGTTTGATGAAGTGGCTTACGTATGGCCTCGTGTCGGTTATCCTCCGTTGGTTACACCATTCAGTCAATATGTGAAGAATCTGGCCATGATGAACGTGATGGCGATGGAGAAAGGCAAAGAGCGCTGGGGAATGATTGCCGACGATATTTGGGATATGATTTTGGGTAAAGCCGGACGTTTGCCGGGTAAACTCGCTCCTGAAATTATTGAAAAGGCGGAGCGTGAAGGCCGTAAATTCTTTGAAGGGAATCCGCAGGATAACTATCCGGACAGTCTCGACAAATACCGTAAGTTGATGAAGGAGAATAAATGGGACGTAGGCCAGGATGACGAAGAGCTCTTCGAATATGCCATGCATCCGGCTCAGTATGAGGCTTACAAGAGTGGAAAAGCAAAAGAAGACTTCTTGGAAGATGTTGCTAAGCGTCGTGCAGAAAAAGATAAATCTCCGGAGGAAGATGCAAAACCGAAGACACTGACTGTGCAAGTTGACGGACAGGCCTATCGTGTGACAGTGGCTTATGGTGATACCGAACTTCCTGTTGCATCAGCCGCTACCGCTGCTCCGGCTGGAGAGGGCAAGGAAGTGCTTTCACCGCTAGAAGGCAAATTTTTCTTGGTGAAGAACGCGCAGGAGACTGCTTTGCAAGTAGGCGACACGGTGAAAGAAGGTGATGTCATTTGTTATGTGGAAGCCATGAAGACTTACAATGCCATTCGTGCAGAGTTTGGCGGTACGGTTACTGCCATTTGTGTTACTCCGGGAGATGCTGTTTCAGAAGATGATGTATTAATGAAGATAGGATAATGAACGAGATATTTGAGAATTTATACGAGATGACTGCGTTCAGCAATATCATTGCCGAACCGCAGTTCCTGATAATGTATGCCATCGCGTTTGTTCTGCTCTATCTCGGTATCAAGAAACAGTACGAACCGTTGCTGCTTGTTCCCATTGCTTTCGGGGTGTTGCTTGCCAACTTTCCCGGTGGAGATATGGGAGTTATTCAGGCAGATGAGAATGGTATGGTGATGGTAAACGGAGTGTTGAAAAATATCTGGGAAATGCCGTTGCATGACATTGCCCACGAATTGGGATTAATGAACTTCATTTACTATATGTTGATAAAAACCGGTTTCCTGCCTCCAATCATCTTTATGGGTGTCGGTGCGTTGACAGATTTCGGACCGATGTTACGTAATTTACGTCTTTCCATATTTGGTGCTGCTGCGCAACTTGGTATCTTTACCGTGTTGCTGGTGGCTATTTTGATGGGATTTACTCCGAAAGAAGCAGCTTCTTTGGGTATCATTGGTGGTGCGGACGGTCCGACAGCCATTTTTACAACCATTAAGTTGGCTCCGCATTTGCTGGGACCGATTGCTATTGCCGCTTATTCGTATATGGCGTTAGTTCCGGTGATTATTCCGCTGGTAGTGAAACTGCTTTGTTCAAAGAAAGAGTTAAGTATCAACATGAAAGAACAAGAAAAGAAGTATCCGTCAAAAACAGAAATCAAAAATTTGCGTGTATTGAAGATTATCTTCCCGATTGTAGTGACTACTGTTGTCGCTCTTTTCGTACCTAGCGCAGTACCTTTGATTGGTATGTTGATGTTCGGTAATCTGGTGAAAGAGATCGGAACAAATACTTTCCGTTTGTTTGATGCAGCTTCTAACAGCATTATGAATGCTGCTACTATTTTCTTAGGATTGTCCGTTGGTGCTACTATGACGACAGAAGCTTTCTTGAACTGGACGACTATCGGTATCGTGATAGGCGGATTCTTGGCATTTGCCCTTTCTATTACAGGTGGTATTCTGTTTGTGAAATTGGTAAATCTCTTCTCCAAGAAGAAAATCAATCCGCTTATCGGTGCTACCGGATTAAGTGCTGTGCCTATGGCAAGCCGTGTTGCTAACGAGATTGCTTTGAAATATGACCCGAAAAATCATGTATTGCAGTATTGTATGGCAAGTAACATTTCCGGAGTAATTGGTTCTGCCGTAGCTGCCGGTGTTCTGATTTCTTTCCTTGCGTAATTACGTAATTAGGAACAACTGATTTCTGAAAAGAAGGGAGTGTCAACATTCTGCGTTTTGACACTCTCTTCTTTGTTAGATGAATTTAAAATTTGGTTTTTATTATTCACTGATAACTCTTCTGTATTCCGCTATTGCCATCTTTTCTGATAAGTATGCATTAATCAAGTTTGTATGTGCTTGTGTCCATGATAGCTGTGCGGATAATACGTCTACCATATTTGCTTTTCCCTCGTTGTAAGAGAAAGAAACCAGGTCGAGATTTTCATTAGCCAGATTCATCGTTTCTGTGGCTGTCTTCACCTGATATTCCGTTTCTGTCAACTTAGTAAGTGCGGCTGAAAGTTCTTCGTTAATATTATCCGTCACATAGCTTTGTTGTAACTTCTGTATTCCGATAAATGCTTTTTGTTGGCGGTTCGTCTTGAAACGGGCGCCCCATCTGAAAATTGGGATATTAAGATTAATGCCGACAATAGGATTGAATGAGACATCATATCCGAGATTGGGCGTACCAGTTGCCCATCCACCACTGAAATACATACTCAACTGAGGATTGAATTGACTTAATGCGGCTTTACGTTGCGCCTGACTTTTCATGATGTTCACTTCCGTACTTTCATAATCCGCACGTCGTTGCAATACATTTTCAAGAGAAAGGATTTGTATAGGAGCAGAAGTCTTGTCAATAGTATAAAGACTGTCTACGGGGGTGTTGGGATCTATTCCCATCAAAATATTCAATTTCTGCAATGCCAACGTGTAATTCTGACGGGCTTTGATATATTGAAGTTCAGCTTCTTTTAGCCGGGTGGAAATCATGAGTAGGTCTGTACGGCTAATCATTCCATCATTGAAACGATCTAGAATAATATCATATTGCTGTTTTACGATATGTTGATATTTATCGGCAGCTTGCAGCATTGCTTGTGAAGCAGACGCATTCCAATAGACTGCATCGCTCTGATAATGAATTTGGTCGATTGTCATTTCCTCATTGAGCAGGCCGAGTTTTTCATCCGCTTTGGTAATCTTGTGTTGAGCGTTGAGTGCTCCTCCTGTATAAAGAGGTTGCGAGACGACGAATACTCCTTGATAGGTGTGGTTACGGTATTCCCCTAATGGCTCGTTCCATGCTTTAAGATCACTCATATTGAGTGTACCGTCCGCATTGATATCGATTTTGGGCAGGAAACCGGTATGAGCAATCTTACGTGCCTCCGCACTTGCTATAGTTTTTAGTTTCTGTTGCTTGAGTATTTGGCTATAAGCTTCCACTTTATCCCGGTACGCTTCCCGGCTGAGAAAGGGGTGTTGTGCCTCGGCTGTAAGACTAAGGAGCAGCAGAGACAGAGTTATTAGTTGAGTTCTCATTTTATTCATTGTAATTTATTTCTTCTGTCTAAATAAGGGTTATATTTAGTTTTTGATTCTTTGGATAGAGCAATAGGCCACCGGAAGAACGAATAGCGTCAGAGCTGAAGCTACCAACAATCCTCCCATAATCGTAGCCGCCATACCTCCGAACATCGCATCAAATAGTAGCGGTAACATTCCCAAAATTGTTGTTCCGGAAGCCATCGCTACGGGTACGATACGGCTGGTTGTAGCACTGATTACAGCTTCTAAAGGCTTTTTACCCATAGCTGTTTCCAAGTCTATCTGTTCGACGAGTACAATCGCGTTTTTGATATTCATTCCAATCAATCCTAGTAAACCGAGAATGGAAAAGAAGTCGAACGATTTGCCAAGTACTAATAATCCCAATACGATACCAATGAAGATCAGTGGTAACATCAATAGAATTACGGTCGGTTTGCGATATGTCTTGAATAAGAACAGCAAGGTTACAAACATCAGGAAGAAAGTCAGCGGTAAATTTTTAGCCAACGCCTCATTTGATTCGACTTGACTTTCCTGTTCTCCGAAGTACTTCATTGTATATCCTTCCGGGACTTTAATTTCTTTCTGTACCTGAGACCACACCTGGTTGAAAGCGGCAATTGCATTTACTCCCCGACGTGGGTCGCATTGTGCCATCATTACCATCTGACGGTTGTAATCCTTTACATTCGAGAATCGGTATTGGAAATCAAAATCCGATACCACTTGTTCCAGACTGGTTGTTTCATTTCCGGTACCGAATACGGGTAGGGTACGCAAGTCATTGATACGAAATGAGTCCACTGTATTATCTTTCAATAATATAGGAAGCACTTGGTCTCCTTGCCTGTATTCCCCTAATGTCATTCCGGTGGTACCGATCTGAATGCTTTGAGCCATTCCTTGTCGGGAGACTCCTAGAGGTTGTGCCCGTTCCGGACTATACACCGGTTTCCATACGGGGATTTTATTTCCCCATGAGTTTCGGATATTAATTAAATCCGAGTTTTGATGCATAATCTCCAGTGCTTGATTGGTAAGTGCCACGAGTGTGTCTACATTCGGTCCTATAAAGCCTATCTCGATAGCTGCATCTACTGCGGGAGATAGTTTGAACAGGCTGGTACGGGTGATTGCATTCGGATAGTTGGCTTTCATATATCCGTCGAAATTCTCTTCATATTCTTTCGTATACTTGCTATCCGTCAATTCAACTAATATATTGGCAAAATTCGGTTTGGGGCCTACCGAAGTGGAAGCCAGGTAATACCTTAGCGGGGTGCTTCCAAAAGTGATTGATACCTTTTTTACTTCCGGTTGCTTCGCTAAATGGTCTTCTACCGATTTCATTTCTTTCACGACATCTTGGATGCTATACCCATCAGGATAGAATACGTCTGCTCGGAAATAGGGTTTGTCCAAAGAAGGGAAGAAGTTTTGTGGCATTGTTCCCATGATAACCAGCGAGATAATGAACAGTACCACCATCGAACCTAATGTTAACGCTTTTCTGCGAATCAGTGCACGTAGGATGGAAGCGAACTTGTGGTAGAACGGTTTATCGTATGGATCTTTTGCTCCATCGTTTACTTTTGCTTTCAGGATAAAATTACCGAATACTGTGGTCTGCGTGAGAGCAAGTACCCAACTCAATCCCAAAGATATGGCGAGCACCACGAAAAGCGGTTTTACTATCTCCGCCACAGAAGAAGGAGCGAGATAAAGCGGCAAGAATGAACAAATGGCAATGAATGTAGCTCCGAGTAATCCCCATTGAGGGCCGGTAGCGCCATCTATTAGGGCCTTTCTTCGATTTACCCCACGTGCAATAGCGATTTGTGCATTGTCTGTTACCACAATGGCGTTATCCACCAACATTCCCATAGCGATAATGAATCCGGCAAGGGAGGTACGATTCAGTCCTACACCGAAGAAAGACATGATGAGTAGCGTCCCACCGATGGAAAAAATAAGTGACGAGCCGATTAGTACACCGGCGCGTAAGCCCATTACCAGCATAATAATTACAATTACAATCAGAATAGATTCGATCAGGTTGATGATGAATCCGTTGTTGGCTTCGTTGGCTATTTCATTTTCCAGATATAGGCTCTGCAACTCCAGACCTACGGGCATGAGCGGCAACAATTCGTTAAGTTTGTTTTTTACATTTTCTCCTGTCTGCACAACATCTCGTTGCGGGTCGGTCGATACACCGATACCGATGGCACGTTTGCCGTTTACGTGCATGATGTTGGACGGCGGATCCATATATCCTTTTTCTATTACAGCGATGTCACCCAGTTTCACTTGTCCGGCTTTTGTTGTAATTACTTGGTTGCGGATGTCGTCAACAGTAGTATACATACCGTTGGCTGTTACCCGCAACTGCTGTTCGCCGGCTCGGATTTCTCCGGTATTGATAATCTGGTTTTGCGATTGCAGCAGACTTGCAAGTTGTTTCGGATCGATACCCATGCCAACTAATTTGTTGGTTGAGATATAGATATTCACTACCTCTGTCTGTACTCCGAATAGGGCAACTTTCATCACTCCATCTGCTGTGACTACCAGTGTCTTAATCCGTTCAGCCCAATTGCGCATCTCTTCGTAAGAATAACCTTCATCTGCCGTCAGTCCGTAATAAATGCCGAATACATCGCCAAAATCATCAGAAACGGTCGGGGTAGATGCGCCACTTGGCAACTGGGGTTGTATATTGAGCACCTTTCGTCGCAATTCATCCCATTTTTGGGGAATGGAATTGGCTGCTAATGAAGGTTGCAGTTCAAATGTAATTTTAGAGAGTCCGTACATAGATTCTGATTTAATCTTATATACGCCACTCATACTTTGAATCTCACGGGAGATAGGTTCGGTAATCAGTCGTTCTACTTCAGCCGGTTCGGCACCCGGATAACGGGTCATGATAACAGCCGACTTGATGACGAACGGAGCATCCTCTTTCTTTCCTAGCTTACCGAAGGAAGTGATTCCCCCGATTAGCAATACTGCAAGAAAGAAATAGATGATTTTTGTGTTGTCTAATGAATATTTAGCTAAGTTCATTTCTCGATTTCTTTTACGGTTTCTCCTTCTACTAACTGGTATACGCCTGCGATAATGATCTTTTCTCCGGGTTTCAGACCTTCTGAGATTAGTACTTGAGCTTCTCCGGTAGGTGCATTGACAGTCACTTCACGTTTGTGTACTTTGTTGCCTTCCACTACCCAGACATACATTTTCTTCCCTTCACTTTCGCCAAATATGGCGCTGAGCGGTACGATTGTCCAACTGTCCTGTACCAATGGACCGACATCGGTCGTGAAACGTATGCTACACGTAAAGCCCGGTTTCACAGCATAAAGATCTCGATCGAAAGACGGATCATCAATTGTTATGCTGACCGGGATTCCCGTGCCGTCTGTTGATATGTCAAGGTATTCTTCTAATTTTGCCTGAAAGATATGTCCTCTGAATGTGTCGAATTCTACTAGAAAACGAGGATCTTTAGTGCGAAGTAGATAGAGATAGACATCCGGTATGGTGAATTTGATACGCAGATTACGTGTGTTGACTAGTTGCACGATACCTTCTCCAGAGTTGACACGCTGATAGTTTTCTACCAGACGTTTTTCGATGGAGCCGTCGAAAGGAGCTGTCAGTTTTGTGTCGCGCATATTATTGACGGACAACTCATATTCGGATTTTGCTTTCTGATAGTTGGCAAGGCTGATTTCATATTCCTGCACAGAAATCGCTTGGCGGGAGAGAAGCCGTTTGTTACGTTCTACCTGTGCAGCTGCCGTTTCGTAAGCAGATTTGGTTGCGGCATATTGTAATGCAATATCTCTGGGATCAATGGCTGCGATCAGTTGTCCCTTCTTTACTTTTTCTCCCTCGATGACGGGCAATTGAATGATCTGTCCACTGACACGGAATGCCAGTTTTACATATTCTACCGCTTCTACAATTCCCGAAAAATCTTTTCTGATAATCGATCTAGACTCAACAATTGCAGTCTTTACGGGACGACTTGTTGTTGTCTTCGTCTCTTTTTTCTGTCCGCAGCTTGCCAGTAAAATTGCAGCTATCAGGACGAATCCATATTTCTTCTTCATATACCATACTGATGTTTAGAGTTTTTGCGTTGGTTCGTTTCTCTTTATTACAGAGAATAAACAACTTATGGATATGAATGTTCGGGAAAACCGAAAGATTTAGGTCTTAGCTTCTCGGTCTTTTCGATCTTCCGGAAAAGATTGTGAGTTCAAAAATGGTGAATATGATTTCTGTCGTTGTATAACCATTAAGATCATATTCCAGGTTTTCATTTTCATCGTAGTACTTGAGGTAGACAGTTGGAGTACCTTTGTCGAAATCGAGAAAAAGATAAGAGGTATAATCGTAGATACCTAAATTGGCAAATTCATTTAAGATAGCAGTGTTGAAAAGAGTGCACCATCCTGTAGTCTGTTCACAGCCGGACATTTCGAACCTACGATGCTCTTTGCTGAAATCATCCTCGTCCACATGTTTGAGTTGCCTTTTTATTTCCGAACCGAAAGAAAGGCGCTTTCTGATAAAATTGAGAACTTCTTCTTTAGTCATTTGTTCTAATTGGGTTATTTCCATTACTTTAGTTTGTTTATTATCTAACAAAGGTAGTTTCTTTATTCGGTAAAAACTGTGTACGCTGATATTTTTTAAGATTTTTCTGTTCTCTCTATGTAGTTTAAAATGAAAAAGAGGAAATTCCCTGCTGAGAATCCCCTCTTTTCATCTTTAACGAAAGATCGAATTATTTCTTCTTACGGTCACCGTAACGGCTCATGAACTTATCAACACGACCTGCAGTGTCTACCAAAGTAGATTTACCTGTATAGAACGGGTGAGAAGTGTTAGAGATTTCAATCTTCAGCAACGGATAAGTTTCACCTTCGAACTCGATGGTTTCTTTAGTTGCTACTGTTGATTTAGACAAAAACATGTCACCATTTGACATATCTTTGAATACTACCGGACGGTATGATTCTGGATGAAGGCCTTTTTTCATTTCAGTATCTGTTTTTTAATTTATATTCTGTTACTATTTTGGTAAGAAATAGTGTAATGGTCATTTTCAGTGCGCAAAGATAATGCTTTTCTGTGAAATAGAAAAAGGTTTTGCTGAAAAACTTTTGTTTATGGCGCATTGCCTATTATATAATAAGGTGTATTTGCCCGAAGAGTTATTATTTGTCTTTTAGTTATTTATTTGCAAGGTAGACATTACAATCTAATGTCTACCTTGCTTTCCGGCAAGAAATAGATGTTCTATTTAAACCTTTTTCTACTATATTTTTCTTTCCGATGTTCGTTATTCGGTGGATAATGCTTACTTTTGCGTAGAATTTTTATTCACTAACAATAAACTTTAAACAAAATGGTAAATTACAAAGATTTAGGATTGGTAAACACGAGAGAAATGTTTGCTAAGGCTATCAAAGGTGGATATGCTATCCCGGCATTCAACTTCAACAATATGGAACAGATGCAAGCTATCATCAAGGCTGCTGTTGAAACTAAATCTCCTGTGATTCTTCAGGTATCTAAAGGTGCTCGTCAGTATGCTAACGCTACTTTATTGCGTTACATGGCTCAGGGTGCTGTAGAATATGCTAAAGAATTAGGTTGCGCACATCCGGAAATCGTTCTCCACCTTGATCATGGAGATACTTTCGAAACTTGCAAATCGTGCATTGATTCAGGTTTCTCTTCAGTAATGATCGACGGTTCTCATCTTCCTTACGAAGAAAACGTTGCATTGACTAAGAAAGTAGTTGATTACGCACACCAGTTTGATGTGACAGTTGAAGGCGAACTTGGCGTATTGGCAGGTGTAGAAGATGAAGTTTCTGCTGACCACCACACATATACTGACCCTGAAGAAGTAATCGATTTTGCTACTCGTACAGGTTGCGACTCTTTGGCTATTTCAATCGGTACTTCTCACGGTGCTTACAAATTTACTCCGGAACAATGTCATATCGATCCGAAAACAGGTCGTATGGTTCCTCCTCCATTGGCATTCGAAGTATTGGACGCTGTAATGGAAAAACTTCCGGGATTCCCAATCGTTCTTCACGGATCATCTTCAGTTCCTGAAGAAGAAGTGGAAACTATCAATAAATATGGTGGTGCTTTGAAAGCTGCTATCGGTATTCCTGAAGAAGAATTGCGTAAGGCTGCTAAATCTGCAGTTTGCAAAATCAATATCGACTCAGACTCTCGTTTGGCTATGACTGCTGCTGTACGTAAGGTATTTGCTGAAAAACCGGCTGAATTCGACCCGCGTAAATATCTTGGTCCGGCTCGTGACAATATGGAAAAACTGTACAAGCACAAAATCCTTAACGTGCTCGGTTCTGACAACAAATTGGCTCAGTAATCAGATTATTCCAATATAAATATATAAGAAAAGGCTGCAACCATTATGGTTGCAGCCTTTTCTAGTTTTATGATTTTCTTTAAATCGTGATTTTACATTAAGAATCCAAGCAGGATACCGGCAGCAACTGCAGAACCGATAACTCCGGCTACGTTCGGACCCATAGCGTGCATCAGCAGGTAATTGGTCGGATCGTATTCCAAACCGATAACTTGTGAGATACGTGCAGAGTCGGGAACGGCAGATACGCCTGCATTACCGATTAACGGATTAATCTTATTGCCTTTCTTCAGGAAGAGATTGAATATCTTTACGAAGATTACGCCTGAAGCTGTTGCGATGATAAATGACAATGCACCGAGTGCGAAAATCTTGATAGAATCGAAAGTCAAGAACTCGGAAGCTTGCGTGGAAGCACCCACTGTCAACCCTAACAGAATAGTGATCGTATCAATCAGCGGACCACTTGCCGTATTGGCTAGACGACGTGTCACTCCACTCTCTTTCAATAGGTTACCGAAGAACAGCATACCTAACAAAGGCAAACCGGAAGGAACCAGGAAACAAGTCAGCAACAGACCGATAATTGGGAAAATCACTTTTTCCGTATGAGAAACAGCGCGTGGCGGCTTCATACGGATGACACGCTCGCTCTTGGTGGTGAGCAGACGCATGATAGGTGGCTGTATCACCGGAACCAGTGCCATATAAGAGTAGGCGGATACAGCAATGGCTCCCATTAAATTAGGTGCTAGTTTGGAAGACAAGAATATGGCTGTCGGACCGTCTGCACCACCAATGATACCGATTGCTCCGGCTTGCATGGGATCGAATCCCATTTCCAATGCAATCATGTACGCGCCGAAGATACCGAATTGTGCTGCTGCACCGATCAACATCAATTTCGGGTTAGAGATGAGTGCGGAGAAGTCCGTCATAGCCCCAATGCCTAAGAAAATAAGCGGCGGATACCATCCGGATGTCACTCCTTGATACAATATATTCAAAACTGAACCTTCTTCATAAATACCGACTTTCAGTCCGGCATCCATATTGAAAGGTATATTACCGATCAGTATACCGAATCCGATAGGAATCAGCAACATCGGCTCGAACTCTTTGGCTACTGCCAAATAGATAAACCCCAAGCCGACAAGAATCATGACTATGTGTCCTGTCGTAGCGTTGGCAAAGCCTGTGTAGGTCCAGAAGTCGGCTAGGTTGTTTCCTAAAAAGTTTATGAAATCTCCCATATTATTCGATAATTACGAGGTCAGTACCTTCAAGAACAGAATCTCCCTTGTTTACGTTGATTGCAGTAATCTTACCGTCTTTGTCAGCATTGATATTGTTTTCCATTTTCATGGCTTCCAATATAATGATGGTCTGTCCTTTCTTTACTGCATCTCCTACATTAACTTTAATATCGAGGATAACACCCGGAAGTGGAGATTTGACGCCTGATTTTCCGGAAGCTGGAGCGGCCGGTTTCACCACCTGAGTAGGAGCGGCCGGTGCATTAGGCATAGGACGTACTACCACAGGTTTTACGGCTGCTTTGGGCTTCTTTTCCATTTCCACTTTATAATGCGTACCGTTCACTTCTACGTGAGCGATATTATCTTCAATATCTCCGATGGTTACTTTATATAAGTTACCGTTGATTTTATATTTATATTCTTTCATCGTTTTTACTTTTTATAAGGTGACTTACTTTCTGGGAGGAGTTTCGCGCAAAGTATAAATCTTTGAACTCCACGGTGAATAGCTCCGTTTTACGCGAGTAATGGTCAGTACAGTTTCTTCTACATCATGTACTTCATCCTGCATTTCGTGCAATGCCATAGAAATAGCGGCATAAACTTCGCCCGGAGCTTGTGACAACTCTTTGGCTTCATGCTTGTCGATTCCTTTGGATTTCATTGTATTACGCTTACTCAGGTTGACGGCGACTTTACCTACTACTTTGAAAGCGATATACAGAAGGATAAGTCCGCAGAATACTACGCTCATGGCTGAAATGGACATGCCGATACCAACCGAGTCATGTTCTTCGAATTTTTCCATCTTGGCATTGCTGTCAAGAGTTTGGTTATTTGTGCTCGGTGTAACATATTTGTCACTGCTTCCACCTTTCACTTCCCATTCTGCTGCTCCGTCGCTAACACGTGCATACGATTGGTTAGGGCCTAAAACACCGGCGGGTATCACAACCTCGTCGATTAACTTTTTACCGGAGTCAAATAACCCGATCCAATTGGCGGCTTCCGGATTCAGCTTGCAACTTGTGTGGAAAGTACCACGGTTAGGCTCGCCGTCTGCCCAGAAAAGGGCATGTTGACGCGGCTTTATCAGTGTCAGTACGTCACCTTTCGGAATAAAGTAAGTAACTGTATCGCCCGGTTGGTTGCTCACTTTCAGTAAGCAAGCTGCCAGATCGGCGCTACCGAATGATTTATTGAATATTTCAATCCATGCGCTGTGCAGTCCGTAGTCATCCTGAAAATTACTTTGGTTGTCTATCAGGACTTCGTTCAGTACCAGCTTGCTGTTCGACTTTTTCTCTCCACAAGAAGTGAGCCCGATCAGTAATAGCAGAGAAAGGAATATTCCGATTTTGGTTTTATTCATAATCGTTCTTGTTTTAATGTGAAAAGTTGGATTACAACGGAATATTTCCATGCTTCTTAGCCGGATTGGTCAGTTTCTTAGTCTGCAACTGTTGTAAAGCGCGAATAACACGGAAACGTGTGTTACGTGGCTCAATCACATCGTCAATGTAACCGTATTTAGCGGCATTATAAGGATTAGCAAACAATTTCGTGTATTCTGCTTCTTTCTCGGCTAGGAATTGAGCGGGATTCTCCTGATCTTTAGCTTCGCGTGCATATAATACCTCTACTGCTCCGGCACCACCCATTACTGCGATTTCAGCAGTCGGCCATGCATAATTCATGTCACCGCGAAGCTGCTTACAACTCATCACAATATGAGAACCTCCGTAGGACTTACGCAAAGTAATAGTTACTTTAGGTACGGTAGCCTCACCGTATGCATATAATAATTTAGCACCGTGCAGGATTACACCGTTGTATTCCTGGCCTGTTCCCGGAAGGAATCCCGGTACATCTACCAGCGATACGATAGGAATATTGAACGCATCGCAGAAACGGACGAAACGTGCACCCTTACGAGATGCGTTGCTATCGAGCACACCTGCCAGATATTTCGGCTGGTTGGCAACGATACCTACTGACTGTCCGTTGAAACGTGCGAAACCGATGATAATATTCTTAGCATAATCTTTTTGGATTTCCAGGAATTCTCCGTTATCTACGATGGCTCCGATCACTTCGTACATATCATACGGCTTAGTCGGACTATCGGGAATAATATCATTCAAAGAATCTTCCAGACGATCGATTGGGTCTGTGCAATCCACATACGGAGCTTCTTCAAGGTTATTTTGAGGAATATAGCTCAACAGTTTGCGGATTAATGCGAAACCTTCTTCTTCGGTTTTAGCAGTGAAATGAGTGACGCCTGATTTGGTAGAGTGAACACTTGCGCCACCGAGATTTTCCTGGCTGACGTCTTCACCTGTTACTGTTTTTACAACTTTCGGTCCGGTAAGGAACATATAGGAAGTACCTTCCATCATCAAAGTGAAATCCGTTAGAGCCGGAGAGTATACGGCACCACCAGCACAAGGACCGAAGATACCGGAAATTTGCGGAATGACACCGGAGGCAAGGATATTACGTTGGAAGATTTCAGCATAGCCGGCAAGAGCATTGATACCCTCTTGAATACGTGCACCGCCTGAGTCGTTGATACCGATACAAGGTGCCCCCATCTTCATGGCCTGATCCATGATTTTGCAAATCTTCTGTGACATTGTTTCAGACAGTGAACCGGCAGAAACGGTGAAGTCCTGTGCGAACACATATACCAGACGTCCTTCGATAGTACCGCAACCGGTTACTACACCGTCTCCGGGATAGTGCTTCTTGTCCATGCCGAAGTTCGTACATCTGTGCTCAACGAACATGTCCATTTCTTCAAAGCTACCTTCATCCAGCAACATAGCTAGACGTTCGCGTGCTGTGTATTTCCCTTTTTCATGTTGCTTCGCAATTGCTTTTTCACCGCCTCCGAGACGTGCTACGGCACGGCGTTCAATAAGCTCTTTAATTTTTTCAAGTTGATTACTCATGAGTTCTTGTTAGTTTTAGAGTTTATGATTAATGTTCGCAGAGTTCTGTCAGCACACCTAGAGTGGACTTCGGGTGGAGGAAAGCGATATTCAAACCTTCGGCACCCTTGCGCGGAGCCTTGTCAATCAGGCGGATTTCTTTGCTTTCTGCTTCTGCCAAAGCATTGGCTACGCCATCTTCTACGGCAAATGCAACGTGATGAACACCTGCACCTTTGTTTTCAATAAACTTAGCGATGGTACTCTCGGGGCAAGTCGGCTCCAACAGCTCAATTTTTGTTTCGCCTACTTTTAAGAAAGCAGTTCTTACCTTTTGATCTTCCACTGTTTCAATGTTGTAACATTTCAGACCCAATACATTTTCGTAGTAAGGAAGGGCTTCTTCGATGCTTTTTACAGCAATGCCCAGATGTTCAATGTGTGAAATCTTCATAACTATACTTTTTTATTTGGTTTTAATTATGTGCTTATATGGCATAAAACAGCACAAAGAAAGACAATTCTTACCTAATAAAGAAATATTTCTGCATTTAATTGCTGCGTTATAAAGCATAAAAAATCATAGGACAGGGATATGAAGAGCTGTTTTGTAATCTTGAGATTACATTTAGACATAAAATTTGACTAGAAGATTGTTTAGCCAAGTCCAACTGACACGAAACCAGCGGCGGGTGCTGCTTTGTTTTCCGCCAAAGCGAAGCACGAAATCCCGATAGCCATGTTTACGGAACGGAAGTCCTACATCCATGAATTCCATGTGGCGGAACCCGCGTTGATGGGCATCTTCCAATGCTTTCCAAACAGCCAGTATACCGGGATATTGCAATGCGTATGTCTTTCGCATTCCTCCTGAAAACCAAAGGAAGGCACTCTCTCCGGAATAGATACAGACAGCTCCGCCGATAATTTTCTCCTTATATTTGACGATGAATATTTTTGCCTGTTTGCCTCTGATGAGCATACTGTTCATGTGTCGGAAGAAATCGTTGGCGGGGAAATATCTGCGTATACGGGAGGAATAGACTTTATGTAGCATTCGTGAGAAATCACGAATCTCTTCTACTGTATGTGCTTCTTCTACTTTTGCTCCATTCTTAAGTCCTTTTTTTATTTGCCGGATACGTGACGGACTAAAGCGGTCTTCTACATTTTTCATACTATGCAGCGAGTTGCGTACCCGTAGCCAATTGACCGGAAAGTAGTTATTGTTTCGGAAGAAACGATAACCGAACATTGAATTATTCAGATTACGGAATTCGATAAGGAAGCAGGTGCGTGTTGCCTCCTGAGTGAGATGCTCAAGCATCTCTCCAAAAACTTCCTCAGCTTTTTCCTTGTTAGCGGAAAGCGACTCATCCAGCCCTTCGCCTTCACTGTATACTACACAGTGTTTTACCAATGAAGAGGGGAGCCATCTTTTTGCTTTGCGGATGGCTGCGAGTAAACGTGCCATCGGTTTGCCGTTTTCCGTTGCCACTATCAATAAAGGAGTATAACCCGGAGTCGCTTCGTAAATCAGAAACAGCTCTTTGGAATGAAAGGTATTCTTTCCCGGCAAATCAGGAATATCCTTTCCTTTATAATATGTTGTTAGTTTAAGTGGCATTCAACTACAAATTTACAATTTTTATTTCTCATACAACAAGAAAACGGATAATTTGTTACTTTTGTGTATTAGTAAAATATATAAATGGAATAACTACTATGATTGACGAGATTTTAGCTTATAACAAGCAATTTGTAGAGAAGAAAGGATATGAAGAGTATATAACGAACAAGTATCCTGATAAAAAAATAGCGATTCTTTCTTGCATGGATACCCGTCTGACAGCATTGCTTCCGGCTGCGTTGGGTATAAAGAATGGTGATGTGAAAATGATAAAAAATGCAGGAGGGGTTATTTCCCATCCTTTCGGCAGTGTGATTCGCAGCTTGCTCGTTGCCATTTTTGAGTTGGGAGTAGAAGAGATTATGGTGATTGCCCATTCTGACTGTGGGGCTTGCCACATGCATAGTGAGGAGATGATCGGGAAAATGAAAGCGCGGGGGATCAATCCGGATTATATTGACATGATGCGTTTCTGTGGAGTGGATTTTAATTCCTGGTTGGACGGTTTTGAAGATACGGAAAAGTCGGTAAGAGGAACTGTTGATTTTATCGTACACCATCCTTTGATTCCTTCGGATGTGAGAGTTTACGGATTTATTATTGATTCTACGACCGGAGAATTGACGAGAATAGTATAATTGCATTATCTTTGCATACATTAATCAGATGAAACCGGAAATGATATGGAAAATTTCAGTGAATTGATAAAGAACCGTCGCAGTATGCGTAAGTTTACTGATGAAGAACTGACTCAGGATGAGGTGGTTGTCTTGATGAAAGCCGCTTTGATGTCTCCCTCTTCCAAACGTAGTAATAGTTGGCAATTTATAGTTGTTGATGATAAAGAGGTATTGAAAGAATTGTCTCATTGTAAGGAACAGGCTTCTTCATTCATTGCCGACGCTGCTTTGGCAATTGTGGTAATGGCCGATCCGTTGGCCAGTGATGTTTGGATTGAAGATGCTTCTATTGCTTCTATCATGATACAGTTGCAGGCCGAAGATCTCGGCTTGGGAAGCTGCTGGGTGCAGGTTCGCGAACGTTTCACTGCTACCGGAATGCCTTCCGATGAATTTGTTCATGGAATCCTGGGTATTCCTCTGCAACTTCAAATTCTTTCCGTTATTGCTATCGGACATAAAGGGATGGAACGTAAACCTTTCAACGAAGAACATCTTCAATGGGAGAAAATTCATATTAATAAATTCGGAGGAAAATAAATATGGGAGCTGCTAAAGCGAGTAACAGCAAAGATACTTATTTGGCTACTGCTGTTACCTTTATCGTTATCGGAGCACTTTATCTGATTGATAAACTGATTCATTTCTCTACCCTCGGGTTGCCTTGGGTGATGAATAAAGACAATATGTTATTGTATGCTTCGATCTGTTTTCTTATTTTCAAACGCGATAAATCAATTGGTTTTGTGTTACTTGGTCTTTGGCTAGTGATGAATATCGGCTTGGTTATGTCATTGCTGGGTTCGTTATCCGGGTATCTGCTGCCATTGACTCTGCTCATTATCGGAATCATTTTATTCTGGTTTGCAAAACGGTAAAGAAGTAATGAATAGAAGTATAGAAGATACCCCGATTGTATTTATCGGTGCCGGGAATTTGGCCACTAATCTGGCAAAGGCGCTTTATTACAAAGGTTTTCGTATCGTGCAAGTGTATAGTCGGACGGAAGAATCTGCCCGTGCTTTAGCCGAACAGGTAGAAGCCGGATATACAACGGATTTACAGGAAATATCAAAAGAAGCCCGATTATATATTGTATCTCTGAAAGATGCGGCTTTTGTTGAATTATTGCCTCAGATAACGGAAGGAAAGCAAGATGCGCTGTTGGTACATACGGCGGGCAGTATCCCGATGAGTGTTTGGGAGAAATATGCGGAACGTTATGGAGTGTTTTACCCCATGCAGACTTTCAGTAAGCAACGTGAAGTTAATTTCCGGGAAATACCCTTCTTTGTTGAGGCGAAAAGACCGGAAGATGTGGAACTTCTGAAAGCGATAGCTGCGACTCTTTCGGATAATGTGTACGAGATAACTTCCGAACAGCGTAAGAGTCTTCATTTGGCTGCTGTCTTTATCTGTAATTTTACAAATCATATGTACGCCTTAGCGGCGGATTTGCTTGAAAAGTATAATCTGCCTTTTGATGTTATGCTTCCGTTGATTGATGAGACTGCGCGTAAAGTACACGAATTGACACCTCATGAGGCACAAACCGGACCGGCAGTGCGTTATGATGAAAATGTGATAAGTAATCATCTTGCTATGTTGGTAGATTCTCCGGCATTGCAGGAAATATATAAACTAATGAGTAAAAGTATCCATGAGCACCATCAACTATGATTTATCCCGTATCAAGGCTTTAGCTTTCGATGTTGACGGAGTCTTGAGTTCGACCACAGTTCCCCTGCATCCCTCCGGTGAACCGATGCGTACTGTGAATATTAAGGATGGTTATGCTATCCAACTTGCCGTAAAGAAAGGGCTTCATATCGCTATCATTACCGGAGGGCGGACAGAAGCCGTACGTATCCGCTTTGAAGGCTTGGGAGTGAAGGATTTGTATATGGGCTCTGCCGTAAAGATACATGATTATCATGCGTTCCGTGATAAATACGGATTGTCTGACGATGAAATATTATATATGGGGGATGATGTGCCCGATATAGAAGTGATGCGTGAATGCGGTCTTCCCTGCTGCCCGAAAGATGCTGTTCCAGAAGTAAAATCCGTAGCAAAGTACATCTCTTATGCTGACGGCGGTCATGGCTGCGGACGTGATGTGGTGGAGCAAGTGCTGAAAGCTCATGGGCTGTGGATGGCACAGGATGCTTTTGGTTGGTAGTACACAAAAAAGAACAAACAGAATAACTAATTCGTAATTGATAAAGTAATGCTTGATAATTTAAAGAAATATCAGATCATATTAGCTTCCAACTCGCCTCGTCGGAAAGAGCTAATGTCAGGTTTGGGAGTAGATTATGTGGTAAGGACTTTACCCGATGTGGATGAATCCTATCCGGATACATTGGCTGGAGCGGAGATACCCGAATTCATAGCCCGTGAAAAGGCGGACGCCTATCGTGCAATGATGAAATCGGGAGAATTATTAGTGACTGCTGATACCATTGTCTGGTTGGATGGTCAGGTTTTGGGCAAACCGGAAGGGAGAGAAGGGGCTGTTGAAATGCTCCGTGCACTTTCGGGGAAATCACATCAGGTTTTTACCGGTGTTTGCCTGACTACCACTGAATGGCAGAAAAGTTTTACCGCATCTTCCGATGTCCTGTTCGATGTCTTGTCTGACGATGAAATACAGTATTATGTCGATCGTTACCAACCTATGGATAAGGCGGGAGCATACGGTGTACAGGAATGGATTGGATATATCGGAGTGAAATCTATTTCCGGTAGCTTCTATAATATAATGGGACTCCCCATACAAAAGCTGTACGGGGAGTTGAAAAAGTTATAATAAATCCAACATTAAAGGAATGTCTTCTTCTCGAACACCTTGTTTGAGAAGAGCTTCTTCATCTTTATGGAACATTTCCAGGAAATGTTCACGGCTTTCACAGGCTATAATTGCCTTTTCATAGAAAGTGACCGCTTTTTGGATATCTCCCATCACCCATGCAACGTGCCCGGCATTCATGTAATCGATTGCCTGCGGCTTTTGTCCGATGATTTTCTCGTAATATTTCATGGCTTGTTTATATTTCCGGCTGATGAATGAGCACCATCCGATACCACGCCATGCTTTCATGCAATTGCTCTTGATGAAGTCCAACTTGAAGAAGTAATTCAACGCTTCTTCATATTGTTCCATTTCTGCCAGGCAATTACCGATATAGAAAATTACGTTTGCATCTTCCGGAGCCACTTCCTCTACCTTTTTATAATAGGTGAGAGCCGCCCGGTAGTTCTTAGTCAGCCGATAGCAGGTAGCCAGATGGCGGTTGTTCCAGATGTTATCCGGTTTTAGTGTATCAGCTTTCAGATAGGCCTGAATAGCTTCTTCGTATTGTTTTGTTTTCTGTAACACATATCCGAACTTTTGGTAACCGTCAGCAATATCGTCCCCTTCAAATTCTCCGATTTCTTCCAACTCTTTGTAGATTTCGACCGCTTCCTCCCAGCGTTCTTTTGATATATAGAAGTCGGCGATGGGGAATAACACGTCTGCCCAATACAAGATATTGTCGAGTGCGGGAACATTATGGAAGTCAAGTTTATCCTGAAAAATATCTCTGAATTCCTGTCGGCGCACGCTCAGTTTGAAGAAACGGTAAAGATCGTGTAAATACTGGTTGCTGATAGCACCCGGACTTTCGTTAAGCCGTTTTATCATTTCAGGATTTGAATTTGAATTCTCCATCAATTCGTTCATTTGCTGCTCGTTGAGCTGGCTGAGCATCATCTCCTGCTGCGCTTGGGGTAATTGGTGGATGGTGAAAAACAACGAATATTTGTCGCTATTGCTGAAGATTCCCGCTTCAAGTATCAGGTCCAATACAGTGTTTCCTTTATTACCTGTTTTTTTCAGCGCTTTTAGTACGCTGGAGTGTTGCTTGCTGAAAGGATAGAACCAGTTCTGCACTTCACGGAAGAACGGATAACTCTTCAGAGCGGCAAATGTACTCATATATACATCAGCTCCTTCAAGCTGGAGCTCGCTCATTTCACGCAGCTTGTCTCCCAAACCGGATTTTTCGAAAGTGTCTTCCCAATCCGGATTCTTGTCATCGTTCTCTTCATCGTTCTCCTCTAGGTCGAATCGCATATTCTTCATAGAAGAAACAGACTTCAACATTTCAGGAATAATCTCTTCCCGCATCTTTTTATCGATTTTCTCTGTTTCCTGACATAAGAGCATTTGGTGATAAACACGTGCGACCTCCTTTCTGAATGTAGGGATTTCATCCATGAGATCTACTCTCTTGAGGATTTCCGGATAAAAGATCAAACGGTTTCTGTAAATGTGGAAGATAATCATTACACCTACCAATGCCCGTTGGCTAACGCTGACGTTCGAATGACTGTATGCGTTGAGTAGCCACATTATTTTCCGCACATCGAAACTTTCCATCAAACTTAGTGTGACAGCGCTTGTGAACAGGCATAAATCTTCTCCTGGAAGTAATTCGGATGCAAGCATGGCTTGTGCCTCTTCTTCGTCCTGAGGAGTCCATGCGCTGTTTGTCCATACCCTGACGAACATGAATTTGAGTGTGTCTTCATGCCGTTTCAGGACTTCATCCATTTTTGTGTCAGAGAGTAATCCGCTGACTGCCAAGTCGTCATTGAAAGACTCCAATATATGCAGTATTGTTTTAATGCCGTAGTTCGCTAAGTCCGGTGATGTAGGAGTGCGGCGCACTTTGTGATAATAGTTGGATGAAGCGTTGTCTAGCATGAGCAACCGCGATTGGTCGGCGATAGCCCACGTATCCGTAAGCATTTTCTGATACAGATTCCATCGTTCGGGATCATTGGCTCCCTGTCTCATATAATCGAGCATATACTTATATGAAGTTTGCAGCTGTTCCAATCGGGTACGTAAATCCCAGTCAGAGCATTGCCACAACAGGGATTCCAATTGTATCAAGGCTTCCTTAAGTCTTCTATCTTCAAGTAAGGAATATATATATGCGTATTGTTCATTAATTGTTTTTTCGTTCATAATTTGATTAATTATTTATTTCTTTCCATCTACATGGAACAGTGCAAAAAGAATGCCAAAAAAGGAAATCAACGTATTAACCTTCATTATAGGTTATAAATAAGGGCAACTCTTTTCACAAAGAACTGCCCTTCAAGAATGTTGAAATCTTATGTGAATTTATTCTTGAATAGCGGCGATACCCGGAAGGATTTTTCCTTCGATTGCTTCAAGTAATGCGCCACCACCTGTTGAAACGTAAGATACACCGTTGGCCAGACCGAACTTGTTGACACAAGCTACAGAGTCACCACCACCGACGAGTGAGAAAGCACCGTTCTTGGTTGCTTCAACGATTGCTTCACCTACTGTACGTGAACCGTGAGTGAAGTTGTCAAATTCGAATACACCTGTAGGACCGTTCCAAAGAATAGTCTTAGATCCTTTGATAACGTTAGCGAAGATTTCTTCAGTCTTAGGACCGATATCAAGACCTTCCCATCCATCAGGAATTTCGTTAACCGGACAGAATTTAGTATTTGCATCGTTAGAAAAAGCGTCAGCGATTTTAGCGTCAACAGCCAAAACCAGGTTCACACCTTTTTCTTTAGCCTTCTTAATCAGATCCAAAGCCAAGTCAAGTTTGTCGTCCTCGCAGATAGAGATACCGATTTTACCACCTTGCGCTTTAGTAAATGTATAAGTCATACCACCTGCGATAATCAAGTTGTCTACCTTGTTCAACAGGTTTTCGATGATTTCGATTTTAGAAGAAACTTTAGAGCCACCCATGATAGCAGTGAACGGACGTTTGATATCGTTCAATACTTTATCTACGGCTTTCACTTCTTTTTCCATCAGGTAACCGAACATCTTGTTATCAGTATCGAAATATTTAGCGATCAATGCCGTAGAAGCATGAGCACGGTGAGCGGTACCGAATGCGTCGTTTACATAGCAGTCAGCGTAAGAAGCCAATTTCTTGGTAAATTCTTTCTGGCTTTCTTTTACAGCTTTCTTTGCAGCAGCTTTTTCTTCGTCAGTTGCGTCTTCTGCCAAACCTCTTGGTTTGCCTTCTTCTTCAGCATAGAAACGAAGGTTTTCGAGCAACAGCACTTCGCCCGGTTGCAGAGCAGCAGCTTTCACGGCAGCTTCTTCACCCATACAGTCGTTAGCAAACTGAACTTCAACACCCAGCAATTCAGACAGGTGTTTGATGATATGTTTCAAAGAAAATTTATCGGCAACGCCTTTCGGACGACCCAGATGAGAGCCAATGATGATGCTTCCGCCGTCTGCAAGGATCTTCTTCAAAGTAGGAAGAGCCGCACGCATACGGGTGTCGTCTGTGATGTTGAAGTTTTCGTCCAAGGGTACATTGAAGTCCACGCGAACAAATGCCTTTTTTCCGGCAAAATTGAATTTGTCAATTGTCTGCATAATACTCTATTTTTATTTAAAAGTGTTTTTAAGATTCTTCGTTAAGAACGACCGCAAAGTTACTATTTATTTCGGTTCTCCGCTATTAAATCGTTATTTATTCTTGGCTTTTGATTCCTCTTTTGTAACTTTATAGGTGTTACAGAAATATTTGCACATCATTTGCAAACCACAGGTAGCACATTTGGGAGTACGTGCCTGACAAACATAACGACCGTGAAGGATTAGCCAATGATGGGCGATAGGGATCAGTTCTTCCGGAATATTCTTTATCAGTTCTTTTTCCACACTAAACGGAGTAGTGCAACTGTCCGGCACTAATCCGATGCGGTGGCTTACCCGGAATACGTGTGTGTCAACCGCCATTGCCGCTTTATTGAATACTACGGACTGAATCACGTTGGCCGTCTTCCTGCCCACACCGGGCAGCTTTGTCAAGTCTTCCAGATTATCGGGAACTTGGCTTTGGAAGTCATTCACCAGCATTTTTGCCATGCCGACCAGATGTTTCGCCTTGTTGTTCGGATAAGATACACTCCGGATATATTCAAAAACGACTTCGGGAGTGGTGGCTGCCAAAGCCTCCGGAGTTGGAAAATCTTTATATAAAGTCGGAGTAATCATATTTACTCGTTTGTCCGTGCATTGGGCGGAGAGGATTACTGCGATCAGCAGTTCGTACGGATTGTTGTAATGTAATTCTGTTTCGGCCACAGGCACGTTCTCCTGAAACCAGGCGATCACTTTCTCATAACGTTCTTTCTTTCTCATCGTAGTTTGTTTTTATGGTAATGAGGCGTTACTTTGATTTTAAAATAGATGGCGGAAACTACCGTCAGGCAGGCTCCGAACAGATAGGCTTTGTCAAATGTGCTGATTTCCGCAATATATCCTCCCGTCAGCATACCAATACCGATTCCTACATCCCACGAAGTAAGATAGGTGGAAGTGGCCGTCCCCCGTTGGCTGTTGGGGGCCAGGTTGACAAACAGCGTATTGAATGCCGGAAACATGATCCCGAAGCCTACGCCCATCAGTAGTGCGACACCGAAAAACAGGATTGTGCAGGCCGCTTCATTCCATTGAATCAGATATACGCAAGAAGCTAACAGAAAGAAACTGAAAATGACAAGATACAGTCCGGTGGCTATTATTTGTGTTATTTTCCCCCGATCCACCAACTTCCCGGAGAATATCCGGGAGATAGCCATACCGATAGCCATAAAAGTGAAGAAGAATCCCGTTTGCGTGTTTATTCCTATCTGACGGGCATACATGGCTACATAATTGGTAGTCATGCCGTAAGGAATAGAAAGCAACAACAGGCTAAGTCCGGCAGGCAATCCTTTTAACAAGATAAACCGGTCGAGTGAAATAGGTTCCCGTTTCACCGGAGGTTTATAGGGTGTTTTTACTAAACTGGCGGAAATAAATCCCAATACACATGAACCGAGCGCATAACAGAATATCGTAGCAAAAGAGACTCCCGCGTCATGCAGGAATAATCCGAACATCGGTCCGATGGACATCGCTGTGTTGTTTGTAAGTCCGTAATATCCTAAACCTTCGCCTCTGCGTGAAGAGGGCATAATATCGATAACGACTGTATTTCCGCCCACTGTAACCATCCCGAACGAGACACCGTGTATAATACGGAATATGATAAATAAGGTCAGTGAACCGGCAATCAGATAACCGCCGAACATCATCATAAAGATAAAATAAGCGAAAAGATACAGCGGTTTGCGTGCAAATGTATCAAGCAGATAACCGGAAAACGGACGAATGCAAAGTGCCGCTACTGTATAACAGGAAAGTACGATGCCAATGATAGAGGTCCCTGCCTGGAAAAACTCGGATAAATAAAACGGCAAAACGGGAATCAGCAGCCAGAAACCGAAGTAGAGCAGAAAATTGGCTGCCAAGATGAAACAATAACTAGGAGTAATGAGTCTATCCTTTGCCATAATGAATGTATTTGTTTCACCGCAGAGGACGCAGAGGACGCAGAGTCTCACGGAGTTTTTCTTTCTAATGACTTTCTATGAAGAACGAGCCGTAATTGATACGGCTGAAATAAGAACTCTGTGTCCTCTGCGTCCTCTGTGGTGAAATCTAAATTTAGTAAGCGCTTTCGAATTCCTTCAGGAAGCGTGTGTCATTTTCAGAGAACAGTCTGAGGTCGTTGACGCGATATTTTAAGTTGGTGATTCGTTCAATACCCATTCCTAAAGCATAACCGCTATATATCTTGCTGTCAATACCGTTCAGCTCCAGCACGTTCGGATCTACCATACCGCAACCTAAAATTTCCACCCAACCTGTGTGTTTGCAGAAAGGACAACCTTTTCCACCGCAGATGTTACAGCTTATATCCATTTCGGCACTGGGCTCTGTGAAAGGGAAGTAAGAAGGACGCAGGCGGATTTTGGTATCTTCACCGAACATTTCGCGGGCAAAAAGAAGCAATGCCTGTTTCAAATCCGTGAAAGACACGTTGCGGTCTACGTATAAAGCTTCCACTTGGTGGAAGAAGGCGTGTGCACGGTAGCTGATAGCTTCGTTACGATATACGCGTCCTGGACAAAGTACGCGGATAGGAGGCTGTGTAGACTCCATTACACGGCTCTGTACGCTGGATGTATGTGTACGCAAAACGACATTGTGAGACACTTCGGTATTGTTATCAATAAAGAAAGTGTCTTGCATATCGCGTGCCGGATGGTCTTCCGCAAAGTTCATGGAAGAGAATACATGCCAGTCGTCTTCGATTTCCGGTCCGTCTGCGATGTTGAAACCCATTCGGGCAAAAATATCGATGATTTCGTTCTTCACGATTGTGAGCGGATGGCGTGTACCAAGTTTCACAGGATAAGCCGAACGGGTCAAATCCAATCCGTCGCAACCGTTGTCTTGGTTTTCAAACTGCTCTTTCAGCGCATTGATTTTATCCTGCGCTTTCGTTTTCAGTTCATTCAGCCTCATGCCGACTTCCTTTTTCTGCTCAGCCGGTACGTTGCGAAAATCTGCCATTAAGTCGTTAATGGCTCCCTTCTTGCTAAGGTATTTGATGCGGAGAGCTTCGAGTTCTTCGGCATTGGAGGCGTGCAAGGCTTCCACCTCTTTCAGAAGTTGTTCAATCTTAGCTATCATATTTTTGATATATTGTTATTCAGTTTCTTGGTAAAAACCTTGCAAAGATATAATATTTATTTCAGTTAGTAAAATCTATATAGACGTTTTTATGGAGTTCCTTACTTTAGGTTCGGATTTAAAATCGCATCCTCGTAAGGATAGGGAGCGTACATTTTACTATCATCCCATGTACCCGTCACGGGCACCGCTTCATTTCTCTCGATACCCTCCGCTACTTTTATTAGCGGGTTCTCCTTGCGGTATTCAAAATGATCTTTGTACCGGTACATCCTGAACATATCCCTGGCCCTGCTCGCAATGCCTCCCCAATAGTATCCGGCTATTTCCCAGCCGTGCTCATCGTAGGCGGCTTCTGCCAGTGCTTCGGGGGTCATGGTTTCCTTATAAAAATTAGTTTCTTGACCGTCAGCCCTGTTACGTACCTTATTTAATACTTCTATGGCTTTTGTATTGACTTCTCCCGAACGCCCTGTTGCTTCGGCATACCAGCAATATACCTGCGACAGCCGTATCAGTTGGAGCGTCTTTTCGCCTGCCGCATTCACCAGAGCGGGATTGGTGTAATCGAACTCCGTTCCACGTACAGCACCTTCCACCGTTTTCATGAAAACAGGTGCAACCACTTCGCGGGAAGGTGGATCGGTGTCATACCACCAGTCATGTAGCTCGCCATCGCTCAATATGATTTTAGGAAAGTAAGTGGCATCTTTGCGCGGTCCTTCCGGAAAAGCTTTCCAGAATTTGATTTCTCCATTGGTATCTCCCCATCCGCCTTGTGCCATATCCTGAAGGAAATCGGTCAAGGGAGCGGCTTGATTTGTCTGGTCCCGGTTATAGTAGATACCCAGCAGTAACTCTTTATTCTTATTATTATATTCCCAAGAATATACCTGGCTGTATTCATCCAGCAGTGCATAATTATAAATGTGGTTCTCCACACCGTCGATTACTTCTTTTGCTTTGCCTGCCGCCAGTTTATAATATTCCGTTCCTTTGTTGAGCGGCCATCCTGCCATGCACATATACACGTATGCCATTGTCGCTTTCACTGCTCCTTCACTTACGGCGATATTTATTCCGTTTCTGGCATAAGGCTCTTTGGTGTAATTTGCAGGACAGTCTGTTTCTGCAATCTTCAGGTCGGATAGAATCAATTTATAAACTTCTTCTTCTGTTTGCAAAGGAGCGTTGTAATTGATTTCCTCTTCCAGCATGATAGGTACTTTTCCCCACGTTGTCACCAGATAGAAATACGAATAGGCTCTCCAATAATGTGCCTGTCCGATAGCAGCCTTAATTTCTTCCTCTGATACGTCAGGGGTGCGTCCAGCATTGTTGATAATGAAGTTGGCGGCTTTGATTACTTTGAAACGCTGTTCCCACATACTGGACAACCATGAATTATTATCTTTCACATCAAACTGGTCATGTTCCCTAAGCGGCTGTTTGTTGCTGGAAGGGTGGGTGGAAATATCATCACCGGCTAGGAAGTTAGTACCGCAAAGATTATTGCTTGCCTGTGAACTTGCTATCACGGAGTATAGTGCGGTCAGTGAAGCATCAAGATCTTCTTTGTTGCTGAAGAATTCTTCTGAGGGCAACTGTCCTTTAGGGTCTTCGGTCAGGAAGTCGTTACACGAAACCAAGCATAGACCCGCCCAAACGAATGGCAATGTCTTTTTGATATACTTATATGTTGTTTTCATCTTGTTCTTTATTTATAGGTCAATGGTTAAAATCTGATTTTGGCGCCAAAAGTTATTGTTCGTGGGATGGGGTACGCACCATAATCCAGACCGTCATAGCTGGTATAAACCTCCGGATCCATTCCTTTGTAACGGGTGATTGTAAAAAGGTCTTGCGCGCTTACGGATAATTGTATACTTGCAAATTTGGCAACCCGTCTCGGAATGCGATACGAAATGCTGACGTTCTTCAATTTGACGAAAGAAGCGTCTTCCAGCCAGAAGTCCGAGTTGGCGTAATTCTTACTTTCGGTATTGGTGAGGCTCGGATAAGCTGCTTCCGCTTTGTTGCTTACGTGATCCCAACCTTTGAAATACGCATCCCGCAGCGTGACGAAACGTGAATTCCCGGTCATTGAGGCGGCCGTGTAGCGGCTTATATTCAGGCGGTTGTATCCGGTGGCGGCATTGAAGAAGATGTTTACAGTCCAGTTTTTCCAACTGATTGTGTTGTTCCACCCCATTGTCCATTTCGGGCTTGCCTGTCCTTTTACTACCAAGTCATCGGAAGTAGGGCTGGTAGTCAGACTACCGTCTGCTTTCTGATAAAGGTTGGCGCCTTTGTCGTCGAATCCTTTCCATTGATATACATAGAAAGATCCCATCGGATAACCGGGCTTCATAATTTGCATCGCACCGCCCAAATCGCTGTAGTTGGCTGTCAGTACGAAGTCACTGCCGGCAAGGTCGGTTACTTCATTTTTCACATAAGCGGCATTGAAACCGGTCTCCCAAGTCACCGTTCCTTTCACCGGGAAGGTGTTGACCGAGAATTCAACTCCCGTGTTCTTCAGTTCACCCTGATTCACCCAATACGTACCTCCACCGTTGTATTTGGGTACTTGTTTTTGGAAGAGCAGGTCTTTGGTTATTTTCTTGAACCAATCGAATGTAATGTTGAACCCGCCCAAGCTTAAATCTACTCCCAAATCATATTGGTAGGTTTTTTCCCAAGTGATATCGGGAGTAGGGAACTGGTTACCCCAATACCCTGTGTAAGCATTGGAAGTACCCCAGCCGTAAGTTGCGCCCGATAACATTCCCAGCGTACTGTATGCGGCAATGTCCTGATTACCGGTGACACCGAAACTACCTCTTAATTTCAATTGTTCCAATATATGTTGGTTGCTCATGAACTTCTCCTTTGCTATATCCCAAGCTACTGCTGCGGATGGAAAATATCCCCATTTATTGTTTCCTTGAAATTTGGAAGAGCCGTCCGCTCTTAATGCGGCAGTGATGAAATACCGTTTCTTGTAGTCATAGTTGGCACGTATGATTCCTGAAGCAAGAGACGCTTCTGTGTACGAGTTACTTGCATTTCTTATGGCGGCATTGGCGATATTCCAATATCCTACGCTCTCATTGTTCAGATTCGAACCGGTACCTTGCAAGCCCGTATCCCACGAGCGGCTGATTTCCCATACGGCCATTGCCGTAACGTTGTGGTCACCGAATTGTCTTTGCCAGGTCAGGTTATTGGTATTCTGCCAATAGTTATGCATATTGCTGGTGTTGTTCATGCTGTTGATTGCACCGGGAGCTTCCAATTTCGATTTGAAAGAATAGGAAGGGCTGTGGTCGTAGTCGTATCCACCTTGTACGGAGAACGTAAGCCCTTTCATTATCTTGAATAATAAGGTCAGGTTAGCATTGAGGTTATAACTGTAACTGTCACTGTAGTTAACCATCAGCTCGCCGTATGGATTCGAGCCGTTGGCGATGTTATACGGGTCTCTGTTGTATATGCCGGTTTCCGGATCTTTCATTTCCATCGTAGGGGAGAAGTTGGTGATATGAAACCAGTTGGCGCCGTCGTTATGCTTATGCAGACTGCTGGCGTTCATCTTGGCGGAGATAGTCAGCCAGGGTTTTACATCAGCATCGATGTTTGCCCGGATACCATAACGTTTGTAATCCGTCCTGATAGTGACGGCTTCCTGATCCAGCATATTTCCGGAAATAAGATATTTCACTTTGGCGTTTCCACCGGAGATGCTTAATCTGTAATCCTGCGTGATACCGGTGTGAGTGATGAGGTCAGCCCAATTGATTCCTTTTGTCCCGTTTTTGTAGGCTTCGAGGTCTTCTGCTGAAATCGTAGATGAACCGCGTATATCATTCAGTGCCGTTGCATATTCATATGCGTTCAGTAAATCATATTGTTTTCTCACTGTGGAAAGACCTACGGAAGCATCGAACGTAATACTGGCTTTTCCTTCGCTACCGCCTTTGGTGGTGATCAAAATAACTCCGTTTGAACCTCGCGAACCGTAAATAGCGGTGGATGAAGCGTCTTTCAGAACTTCCATCGATTGGATATCCGACGGATTGATACCGTCCAGCCCGCTGGAAGAGATGATTCCGTCTATCACGTACAACGGGTCACTACTTTTATTGATGGAGGTAGTACCGCGTACACGTACTTTCATGCCTGCTCCGGGCACACCGCTTGTCGCAGTAACTTCCACACCGGGTGTCCGGCCTTGAAGGATGTTTTCCACCCGTTTTACCGGCTGGTTCTTGAATTGCCTGGTCGACACACCGGAAACGGAGCCCGTCAAATCGCTTTTCTTGACTGTTCCGTATCCTACCACCACTACCTCTTCTAGTAGCTGATTGTCTTCTTTCAGTATGACATGAAGGGCTGTTCTTTTTCTTATTTTTATTTCCTGCGGATGATATCCGATATAAGAAATAACGAGGGTGGATCCTTGGGGAACACTCAGTGTAAATTTGCCGTCCATATCACTCGTTGTCCCTGTCGTTTCTTCTCCTTTTATTAATACAGAGGCACCGATGATGGTTTCTCCTTGTTCGTCATAAATAATTCCTTTTATGGTTCTGTTCCCGCCTTCATCGGTTTCGTCTTCTTGCACTTCCGTTACCGGCTCTCCCTCTGTCGGGGCTTCCATCGGCATGCTTGCTGCTTGTGAAAACAGATGTGATGGTAAAAGGAACACAAAAAGAATGCTTAACAACCGTTTGCTTTTTCTTGTCACTTTCATGTTTATTTAAGTTTAGATTTCTTATAGGGATTGAATTCTGTTAATAGTTAGCAAGTAGCGTGCCAGACCATTCTATATACTGTCCGGATAAAACGTAAATAATTGATTTTTATTGTTATAGTATTTAAGAAATAAAGTGTGTTTTTTTAGAAGTGTGGAATTGCAGACTGTGGAATTGTGTAAAAATTCCACAGTGTGATGGAGTATATTCCCCATTGTTTTATCGGTACGCATTGAAATAATTCCTATCTTTGCACCGTTATGTACCGAAAATCCGGCAACTTATGAAAAAGATTGTTTTCACTCTTCTGATTTTGGCTTTTTCTTTTCGCCTTGCGGCCCAGACAGATTATTTGGAGCCGGTGCGATCTCTCTCTACTTATAAAGGCGAGTTGGGTGAATATTATCGTAGTGTATTCTCTTTGTTAAATACAGGTTTTCAGAAACAGCCTTATGCACGTTTTACAGCTATTCCTTCCTTTTCGCCCGAATATGCCATGTCGGTAGAAAAGAAGAACGGACGTTATTTTCTGATATCGAACACGCTGTCACGAACTTATTGGCAGGCGGAGAAAGGAACGGTGAAAGTGGAGACGAAATCAGTTGCCGTCAGTCCGTCGCTTTATCGGTCTTTGGGAGCTATCTTTCATATAGCCACTGAGCAGATACAGGATTTGGATGGTTCCAGTGCCGGTTTGGATGGGGTTGTCTATTATTTTTCTTCCACCAATGAGAAAGGGAAAGAGCGGATGGGAAGGAAGTGGTCTCCGGAAAAAGGAACTTTGATGGAGCGTCTTGTGTTGGTTTGCCAGTCGGCTTATATGTTGTCCAAAGGTGGAAATATATCGGAGCAGACTTTGGCAGAAGAAGCCGCTTCTCTGTTGAAGGCCCTGCAACAACGCAGCAAGGAAGCTCCCGATGCGTATAAACAACCGATATATGTTGGAATTTATCAGGTAGGTCCCCGCTCGAGAGCACTTTCTGGAAAACGGATAGAAGAGTTAGCTCATTTTCCGGATATGACTCCTGAAGAATATATTGCCGGACAGATGGTGTATCCGGTCGATTTATTGGAGAAAAATATTCCCGGATTTGCTTTGTGCGAGTTTACTATTGATAAAGAAGGAGTTATACTTCGTCCACATATAGTACGGTCTACGCATCCGGAGTTTGCGGAAGAAGCTCTCCGCATTGTAAAAGGAATGCCGAAGTGGGCTCCAGCTCTTGTAGAAGGTAAACCGACAGATAGTAATTATACTCTTTATATTCCTTTTCGACCGCAGAATTATCGGGCGAAATAACCTTCCTTCCCTAGTATAAAAACATAAAATCCTCTATCACCTATCACCTGTTGCTCTGAATTCCTTTATTCATCGTGCTTTCAATAAGGTGATAGGTTGTGTGTAATCTATCACCGCACCTGTCACCTATCACCGCTTTCTCTGAAAACAGTAATCGGTAGAATGTCTTTCTTACTATTTATTATTTTGTTTCATAGCTATTTGAAACATTTTGTTTAACGGTGGAAAACATTATGTTTCACGCTGCTAAACACTTTGTTTCGCACTGTCGAACACTTTGTCTCAAGCCGTTGAAACACGACTCTACTCCGTATGCTTGGGATGAATTATATGGTTGGTTTAGGTGAATCGTATGGTTAGTTTAGGTGAATCGTATAGTCGATTTAGGCAAATCGTATGGTCGTATTGGGTGACAGATGTTTTGGCAAGATAGTTACTCATGTATAATCAGATTCAAAAAATCATTAAAACAAAGAACTTTTCTTGTTCTTGATTGTCTTATGACCATAAATATATAAAATGAGAACTTATGGATGATATGATTAACAGACACGATTCGATTGCAGAAGAAAATATCGAACCGAATGGTCGTCCGGCCACGAATGATTTTGAAGAATGGAGCAGTGAAGTTTCTGACCGTGCAGACAATGTTTTCAAGAATGATACGAAAGACGGTCCCGACAAAGGCCGTCAGAAACGTATAAAGGAAATAGATGAAGTGATAAAGAAGGACCTTGAATAAAGGCCCTTTTTTGATAAAAATCTGAATCCTGTAATTTATTAACATTCCAATATTGGAAAGGAAGTGGAGCGTATCGGACTCGAACCGATCACCTTAACACTGCCAGTGTTACGCTCTAGCCAGATGAGCTAACGCCCCTTTTTTCTCTTATATGATAACGTTTGTAAACGAATCTCTTTTGTTGCCGCAAATATAATGCAATATTCTGAAATAATTGCTATGTTTGCGGTAAATAATCTATTAGAAGGAAAAATATGTTGATTTATAACACCACTTTTCAAGTGGACGATGATGTTCACGATAATTTTTTGATTTGGATAAAAGAATCTTATATTCCCGAAGTACAGAAGCACGGAGCGCTGAAAACACCACGTATTTGTCGTATATTGAGCCATCGGGAAGATGGGAGCGCCTATTCTTTACAGTGGGAAGTAGAGAGTAGTGGATTGTTGCACCGCTGGCATTTGGAACAAGGGATACGATTGAATGACGAACTGACTAAGATATTTAAGGATAAGGTAATCGGATTTCCCACATTGATGGAGGTGATAGAGTGATTCAACCGGTAAAAGAGAAGATAATTCTGGGGATAGACCCCGGCACGACAATCATGGGATATGGAGTGCTGAGAATAAAAGGAACCAAACCCGAAATGATTGCTATGGGGATTATCGACTTGCGTAAGTTTGCCAATCATTACTTGAAATTGCGCCATATCCATGAGCGGGTGCTGAGTATTATTGAAAGCTATTTGCCTGATGAACTGGCTATTGAAGCTCCTTTCTTCGGCAAAAATGTTCAGTCTATGTTGAAATTGGGACGTGCGCAAGGAGTAGCGATGGCAGCAGCGTTAAGTCGTGATATACCGATCACCGAATATGCCCCGTTGAAGATAAAGATGGCTATTACCGGAAACGGACAAGCATCGAAGGAGCAGGTGGCGGATATGTTGCAGAGAATGCTTCATTTCTCAAAAGCGGATATGCCCACTTTTATGGATGCGACCGACGGTCTGGCTGCCGCCTATTGCCATTTCCTGCAAATGGGACGGCCTGCCGTAGAGAAGGGATATAGTAGCTGGAAGGATTTTATAGCGAAGAATCCGGATAAAGTGAAGTAAACTTTAACAATAAATCAGATTACGAAAAATAGTATCATAGGAGAGCTTGAGATGAAGATAGGAATTAATTCAATAATAGGAGTGACTACAGTGGCAACAGTGATGAGTTGTTCTTCTGCGAAAAAGGAATATGCTTCCTTCGAGTTGTATCCCGTCCGTACGGGAAGCCTTACGGAAATGGAATATACTCCGGAAGCTACGAAATTCAACCTTTGGTCACCGACAGCAGAAGAAGTGCGCCTGATGCTTTATGATGAAGGTGAAGGAGGTCATGCTTATGAAACAGTGAAGATGGAACTTGGAGAGGATGGAACTTGGGCAACTGTGGTTAACAAGAATTTGCTCAATAAGTTCTATACTTTCAATGTGAAAATCAATGATAAATGGCAAGGGGATACTCCGGGAATTAATGCTCATGCTGTCGGGGTGAATGGAAAACGTGCCGCTATTATCGATTGGAAAGCAACGAATCCGGAAGGATGGGAGAATGATCAACGTCCTCCGCTGAAATCTCCTGCCGATATGGTTATCTACGAAATGCATCATCGTGATTTTTCGGTCGATTCTACTTCCGGAATAAAGAATAAAGGAAAGTTCCTTGCTTTGACTGAGCATGGAACGATGAACTCGGACAAATTGCTGACAGGAATCGACCATCTGATAGAGTTGGGTGTGACGCATGTGCATCTTCTTCCTTCCTATGATTATGCTTCCGTAGATGAAACGAAATTGGATGAAAATCAGTACAATTGGGGATATGACCCGTTGAATTACAATGTTCCGGACGGCTCATATTCAACAGATCCTTATCAACCCGCCACTCGCGTGAAAGAATTCAAGCAAATGGTACAGGCGTTGCATAAAGCCGGCATCCGGGTGATTCTGGATGTGGTTTACAATCATACGTTTAATACGGCGGAGAGTAATTTTGAACGTACAGTACCCGGTTATTTTTATCGTCAGAAAGAAGACGGGACATTGGCGAACGGTTCGGGTTGTGGAAATGAAACGGCTAGTGAACGTCCTATGATGCGTAAGTTTATGATAGAATCCGTGCTTTACTGGATGAAGGAATATCATATCGATGGTTTTCGCTTCGATTTGATGGGAGTGCATGATATTGAAACGATGAACGAGATTCGGAAGGCAGTGGATGAAGTGGACTCTACTGTTTGTGTTTACGGAGAAGGATGGGCTGCTGAAATGCCTCAATATCCTGCTGATTCTTTGGCTATGAAAAAGAATGTGGCGTATATGCCCGGAATTGCAGTCTTCTCGGACGAGTTTCGTGACGGACTTTGCGGTTCTGTTTGGGAGAAAGGTAAGGGAGCTTTTCTTGCCGGAGTGCCGGGAGGGGAGAACAGCGTTAAGTTTGGTATTGTGGGAGCTATCGAACATCCGCAAGTACGCTATGATTCGGTGAATTACAGTCGGCAAGCCTGGGCCGGACAGCCTACCCAAATGATTAGTTACGTTTCCTGCCATGACGGTTTGTGCCTTGTTGATCGCTTGAAAGCAAGTATGCCAGAAGCTACTCCCGAGCAACTGGTCCGGCTTGATAAGCTTGCGCAGACGGTAGTCTTCACTTCGCAAGGTATTCCTTTTATCTATGCAGGAGAAGAAGTGATGCGCGATAAACAAGGGGTGGATAATAGTTATAAGAGTCCGGATGCAGTCAATGCTATCGATTGGCGACGCAAGACGATGAACGGAGATGTTTTCATGTATTATAAGCGGCTCATAGATCTGCGTAAGTCCCATCCCGCTTTCCGTATGGGAGATGCGGAAAAGGTTCGGAAGCATTTGGAGTTTCTTCCAGTGGAAGGACAAAACCTGATTGCATTCCGCCTGAAGGATCACGCGAACGGAGATAGTTGGGAAGATATTATCGTGGCCTTTAATTCCCGTATGACCCCTGCGCGTTTGGCAGTGCCTGCCGGAAAGTATACAGTGGTGTGTAAAGACGGGGTGATAGATGTTCGCGGACTGGGAACACAGACGGGAGCGGAAGTGATTATTCCCGGTCAATCGGCTTTGATTATGTATCGGTAGCCAGCTTTTTCAGCTTGAATGTAACATAACAACAACTATTTGTAACATATGCATACGATGATGTAACAGACGAGAAACAATCTGAATCGTAATTCTTCGGTGGAGGGCAAGAAACTTCTTAAGTTTGCAACGTGATAGTCGGCAAGATTCGTCATTTTTTCTAACTATCGCGAAATAACTAAGAAGTAAAAGAAAAGCCAGAATGAAATGGACTCTACAATGAAAATGAATGATGCTAAAGGTTTCTACAAGCTCTCCTGGCTCCAGCGTATAGGATTCGGCTCCGGTGATTTGGCGCAAAACCTTAATCTATCAGACCGTATGTATGTATTTGCTGATTTTTTATACGAATGTATATGGTCTCAAATCGGAGGTGGCAGCCGTGATGTTCCTTATCGTCAGGATAGTGGATGTCATTTGGGATCCTCTTGTAGGGGCTTTTGTTGATAAGCACAATCCTAAACTCGGCAAATACCGTTCATACCTTATATTGGGAGGGATTCCATTGACAGGTATTTTCTACAAAGCGGGTATGGCTCTTGGAGGTGTGGTGCCGGGACTTGTCATGGCATTTGTCGGATTTGATCAGACTAATGAGGTGTCACAATCACCTTTTGCCGAACAGGGAATACTGTGGCTTGTAGCTGTTATTCCTGCCTTGCTGCTTCTGGTGGCTATGTTCATTATATCTAAGTATGGACTAGAGGACGATGTGATTGATAACATCAATAGAGAGATAGAATTACGCCACAAAGGGGGCGAATAAATAAAAGAATATTTACTTAAAAATTGTTGTATATAAAAACAAACGGATCAATATTTTTTTTGCTTGTGATGGCGGCATTTCTTACTTATGGTGGTGAAGTAGCTTTTGCGCAAAACAATTCCGTTGGCTTTTCAATATGCACATGAGGCCGATCCGGATTCTTGGCGTAATGATTGGCCGATGGCTGGGCGTAACTATTATATCTATTTTGGTGGATTGTGGGGCGGTCAACTTCGACGTTACAGGAATAATAAGGCGTTGGAATCTGCCATTTTGCCGGAAGGTACGGAAGAAGCCTTGCCCACACGTGTAGCCCGTTTGAGAGAGGAGATGATGGAGTTTGCCGAAGAACCACGCGGTGGTGATAATCGATAAAAATGGGAAACCGTTGACAGCCGGAGATACGGTCGCTGTTTTTTTGAAGCTTCGTGGATGCACAAGTATAACGGGAGATATTATTTCTCTTATTCTACGGGAGATACCCATTTGTTTTGTTATGCGATAGGTGATAATCCATACGGACCATTCACTTATCAGGGAGTCATTCAGACTCCGGTAATAGGATGGACTACACATCATGCCATTGTTGAATTCAAAGGAAAGTGGTATTTGTTCCATCACGATTGTGTGCCATCAGGAGGGAAAACTTGGTTGCGCAGCATGAAGGTTTGCGAACTGCAATATGATGCGGACGGGAAAATCATTACTATTGACGGAATGGATGAATAACCCCGTTGGATAAACAAATCGGTTGTATGAATGGAAAAATGTTCGTGATAGGTCTTGTTTTGCTGTAAAATTGTTACCTTTGCGGTCGATAATTAAACAGAATATAAGAATATGAGTCAAAATACATTTAGCATGGCGGGGGGCGTAGCACGCAACCCGCTTGTGCGTTTAGCCAAACCCATCACGTCAACTATCGGAGCGAATGAACATATAGCTATTGTAGGTCCTAATGGTGGTGGTAAAAGTCTTTTTGTAGATACTTTGATAGGAAAATATCCTTTGCGTGAGGGAACGATTGAATATGATTTTTCTCCTTCGGCCACTCAGACTGTTTATGATAATGTGAAATATATTGCTTTCCGTGATACTTATGGGGCAGCCGATACCAATTACTACTATCAGCAGCGTTGGAATGCTCATGATCAGGATGAAGTGCCGGATGTTCGTGATATGTTGGGCGAAATCAAAGACGACAAGCTGAAAAATGAATTGTTTGAACTTTTCCATATCGAACCTCTTCTTGACAAAAAGATAATTTTACTTTCCAGTGGTGAACTACGTAAGTTCCAACTCACTAAAACTCTGTTGACAGCACCTCGTGTGCTGATTATGGATAATCCGTTCATCGGTTTGGATGCACCTACCCGCGAATTATTGTTCTCCTTGCTTGAGCGTTTGACAAAGATGTCGTCGGTGCAGATCGTCTTAGTCCTTTCTATGCTGGATGATATACCTTCGTTTATTACTCATGTCATTCCTGTGGATAAGATGGAGGTCTTTCCTAAAATGGCACGTGAGGCTTATCTGAAAGCTTTTCATGACAGAGATACGGTTGATTCTTTTGAGGAGTTGCAGAAACGGATTATCAATTTGGCTTATGACGGAAATACCTACGACTCGGATGAAGTCGTGAAATTGAATAAGGTGAGTATTCGTTATGATGACCGTACTATCCTGAAAGAATTGGACTGGACAGTTTGTCGTGGTGAGAAGTGGGCATTAAGTGGGGAAAACGGAGCGGGTAAATCGACTCTATTGAGTCTGGTTTGTGCAGATAATCCGCAGTCGTATGCCTGTGATATCAGTCTTTTCGGGCGGAAAAGAGGAACGGGAGAAAGTATTTGGGAAATCAAGAAACATATCGGTTATGTCAGTCCGGAGATGCATCGTGCCTATCTCAAGAATTTGCCGACTATTGAGATTGTGGCCAGTGGTTTGCACGACAGTATCGGTCTGTATAAACGTCCTCAACCGGAACAGATGGCTATCTGTGAGTGGTGGATGGATATATTCGGTATTGCAGATTTAAAAGATAAACCATTCCTGCAACTATCCAGTGGAGAACAACGTTTGGCTTTGCTGGCAAGAGCTTTCGTCAAAGACCCGGAACTGCTGATTTTGGATGAACCGCTTCATGGATTGGATACCTATAATCGTCGCCGGGTAAAGAAAGTGATTGAGGCTTTCTGTCGACGCAAAGATAAGACGATGATTATGGTGACACATTATGAATCGGAACTTCCCGATACAATTACAAACCGTATTTTCTTGACGAGAAACCGATGAAAGAATAAAATCAGCATTTTTAGGTATTGGCAACTCCTTCTTCTTTGGTGAACTTTGTAGCGAAACAAACTGTTCTATATATAACTAAAGAAGAAAGGAGACTAATAAAAAATGAGAAAAATAGTATTGCTTCGTCATGGAGAAAGTGCTTGGAATAAAGAAAACCGCTTTACGGGTTGGACAGATGTCGATCTGACCGAAAAAGGAATTGCCGAAGCTGAGAAAGCAGGCGAGACATTGAAGGAGTATGGATTCAATTTCGATAAAGCCTATACCTCTTACTTGAAAAGAGCTGTCAAGACGCTGAATTGTGTACTTGATAAAATGGATCTCGACTGGATACCTGTTGAAAAAAACTGGCGTCTGAACGAAAAGCATTATGGCGATTTGCAAGGATTGAATAAAGCGGAAACTGCCGGGAAATATGGTGAAGAACAAGTGCTGATCTGGCGTCGTAGCTATGATATTGCCCCTAATCCGCTTTCGGAAAGTGACTTGCGGAATGCGCGTTTTGACTACCGTTATCATGAAGCTCCAGATGCCGAACTTCCCCGTACCGAATCACTGAAAGATACCATTGAACGTATTATGCCTTATTGGGAATCGGATATATTTCCCAACCTGAAAACAGCCCATACTTTATTGGTTGTGGCTCATGGTAACAGTCTGCGAGGTATCATCAAACATCTGAAACATATTTCTGATGAGGAAATTGTAAAACTGAATCTGCCTACTGCCGTTCCTTATGTATTCGAGTTTGACGAGAACCTGAATGTCTCTAATGATTATTTTCTTGGAAATGCGGAAGAAATCAAAAAAATGATGGAAGCGGTAGCCAATCAAGGAAAGAAAAAATAAAGTGTTGTATATTAAAAAAAGTAAAGTTATGAGTAAAGTAATTGATTTGTTAGGAGATAAAGCCGGATATTATCTGGATCACACTTGTAAGACGATTGATAAGTCTTTGATTTATGTGCCTTCTCCCGATACGATAGATAAAATATGGGTTGATTCCGACCGTAATATAAAAGTGCTGAACAGCTTGCAAGCTATTCTCGGACATGGACGTTTGGCTAATTCCGGTTATGTATCCATTCTTCCTGTCGATCAGGATATTGAACATACTGCCGGAGCGTCTTTTGCTCCGAATCCTATCTACTTCGATCCGGAGAATATTGTGAAATTGGCTATTGAAGGCGGTTGTAATGCGGTCGCTTCTACATTCGGCATTTTGGGAGCGGTGGCACGCAAATATGCCCATAAAATTCCGTTTGTGGTTAAACTGAATCATAATGAATTGCTGACCTATCCTAATTCGTATGATCAGGTGATGTTCGGCACAGTGAAAGAAGCATGGAATATGGGAGCTACGGCTGTCGGCGCTACTATCTATTTCGGTTCGGAACAAAGTCGTCGCCAATTGGTGGAAATCGCTGAGGCTTTCGAGTATGCTCATGAATTGGGGATGGCCACTATCCTGTGGTGTTATCTGCGTAATAGTGATTTTAAGAAAGATGGTGTGGATTATCATGCTGCTGCCGACTTGACCGGACAGGCTGACCGTCTCGGAGTTACGATCAAAGCAGATATTGTCAAACAAAAACTTCCTACGAATAATGGTGGTTTCAAAGCAATTGGTTTCGGTAAGACGGATGAACGTATGTACACCCAACTGGCTTCGGAACATCCGATTGACCTTTGTCGTTATCAGGTTGCCAATGGTTATATGGGGCGTGTCGGTTTAATCAATTCCGGTGGTGAGTCGCACGGAGCTTCCGACTTACGTGATGCGGTTATTACAGCCGTAATCAATAAGCGTGCCGGAGGTATGGGGTTGATTAGCGGACGTAAAGCGTTCCAAAAATCGATGAATAAAGGTGTCGAATTATTGAATGCTATCCAGGATGTTTATCTTGATCCGGCAATTACTATTGCCTGATTACTGATTATAGGAAAGTGAATATTCCGGTGACTGTGTCAACAGTCGGTGAATATTCACTTTTTTCGTTTCTCTTTGTATTGTGTGGGAGTTTCCCCTGTATATTGTTTGAAGGCTGTACTGAAATAACGTGAAGTGGTGAAGCCGACCTTCTCAGCTATTTCTGTAAATGTCATATCCGTTTCGGTAATGTATGCTATTGCTTTCTCCATTCTGAACTTATTGATATAATCATTAGCCCCCATATCGGTCAGGGCTTTCAACTTATTGTAAAGTGAAGCCCGGCTCATACCGATTTCTTTGCAGATAAAGGCTATATCCAAACTGCTGTTGTCCAGATTTTCTTGAATGATCTTATTCAACTTGAGCAGGAAGGTCTCGTCTGCCTGGCTGAACGTACTTTCTTCCGGTGCAGGGATTACTCCGGCATTTAGGTATCTTTTCTTGGTAGACTCACGGTTTTTCAATCGGTTACAAATGATTTCCATAAGCATTTCTATTTCAAAAGGCTTTGTCAGATAGGCGTCCGCTCCATTCTTGTAACCGCTTAATTGACTTTGCTGGTCGTCTCTTGCCGTCAGCAGAATAATAGGGATATGGCTGATTGTGATATCTTCCTTGATACTTTTGCAGAGTTCATATCCATTCATTCTAGGCATCATTACATCGCTGACAATTATGTCCGGAGTGTGACTTCTGATAAGTTGAAGGGCTTCTGCACCATTCGAAGCTATCACTACCCGTTTAAAGTATTCTCCCAACGATTTTTTCAGGAAATCTGTTAAATCCGGATTGTCGTCTACAACTAAAACTGTATATGGAGTTGTATCGAAATCATCATTGCCGGGTGCTTGTTCATGGCTGTCGTCACTCATCAGTTCGTTCAGATAGGCTTTTGGTTGACAGATGATTTCTTCTGATTCTCGTCTCAACGGCAATTCAATGAAGAAAGTCGCACCTGCTTCCTGATTGTCGTATGCGCCAATGGAACCACCTTGCAATTCAACCAGAATCTTTGAATAAGACAGTCCGATTCCTGTTCCGTTTTGTTCTCCCGTGCCTTGATAGAAGCGTGTGAAAAGTTTTTGTGTGTTGACTTGTTTCAAACCGCTTCCTTGGTCAGTGATAGAAATACGTACTCTGTCTTTTTCAGGAAGCAATTCTGATATAATAGTGATTTCCGTATTCTCCGGGCTGTGTTTCAATGCATTGATAAGCAAGTTACTCAAAATAATTTCGCATTTGTCTTTATCGAAACTTACCGTTTCTATTTGCGGATCCAATTGATATCGGATACGTACGTTCTTGGCTTCTCCTTCACTGATGAAATCCTGTGAGATGTGTTCTATCCATTGGTTGAGGAAGTGAGGCTGTATCTGTATTTTACTTTCGCCCACTTCCATCTTTCGTACGTCAAGTACCATATTAATCAGGTTCTTCATCCGTTGTGACTGCCTGTAAATCGCCTTTATAGGAAGATATTGCGGCTCTTCGGGAGAGAGTGATTTCAATATCCGGCTAAGTGGGGCGTGTATCAATGTCAACGGTGTGCGTAGTTCGTGGCTGATATTAATGAGGAAACGTACTTTTTCTTCGTATACCTGTTGCTCATGCTCTTTCATCGCCCATTTTAACTTTTCTTCTTTGCGCTTCAAAGTCCTTCTGAAAGTCTCGATAATAACGACAGTAATGAGAACCGCACAGCTAAGGATGAACCACCATGTGCGGTACCAGGGAGGAAGAATAGTCAATGCCAATACTTGTTGATTGGGAATCCAACTACCATCTTTTGCTGTGCAGGACGCTGTGATTTTATAACTTCCTGGAGGAAGTGAACGTATAACCAATTCAGGGTTGTATGATTCTATTTGTTGGTCGTTCAGTCCTTCTATTTGATATCGGTATACTTTCTGTCGGAAGATGTCTTTTTCTTTTGACATGATCCGAATGATTATATTGCTGTTCCAAGGAGCGGAAATACTCGTTGGATTATTGTTTAGCTTATCATTGACGGACTCACCATTGATGATGACATCCGATAGTTGAAGTTGGGGTATTTCGGTAGTGATTAAGGGTAGGGTACTATTGATGTGTAATAATCCTTTCACTCCGCCCATATAGATATTGCCTTGTGAACTTAACAAACAGGGTTTGGATAGGTACTCGTTTTGAATGACACCGTCCGATTCGCCGAAAAGCACAAATTTCTGTTCTTTGATTAGCCAGGCGAACAGCATATTATTGGTTCCTATCCATACTTTTCCTTGTTTGTCACACACAATCGATGTGACTTCCGAGAAAAGGGAGGTAGATATGGGAGTTTGTATTTTTTCATCGGGATTATAATGAAACAGCCCGTAATTATTTCCTATCCAGAAATGCCCATGTTCATCTAATGAAACAGAATTGATAATAGTGTCCTTGTGGCATTGATACAGAACTTCCAATCTGTTGGTGCGGTTATCCAACCGATAAATGTGCTTTATGTCGTTCAGATAAGTATAATTCCCATAATTTGTTATTGGTAAGAAAGTGCCGATAATGTCCAGTCCTTCTTGTTCGGTTGCAATATTGAAAGTGTGTTTCTTCAAGTCATATTGATAGACATGGTCTCCAAGTAACAGAATGCTATGAGGGTTATTGGAAAATAAATTGACTGTCTTTCCCCGCTTTCCGAGACGCATGGAAGTTTCCGAATCTATAATCATGAATGGCGTTTTCTTGCCTGTTGTCGGGTTGAATACGAATATTCCTTTTGAGAAAATGGAAACTAACAGATTGCCGGAAGTGAATGGACAAATGGAAGCGATTTTGTCTTCCCAAGTGGATGAGTAATGGGTGAATTTCTCTGTGATAGGATTAAAGAGATTAATACCTCCACCGTCTGTGCCCACCCAGATGCGGTCGTTCGATTCCTGATAAAGACTGAGTACGGTATTATTACTTAATCCACGATTGCTGCCCGTCAGGACTTCCGTATAGGTTTTCATGGAAACTTCCCGGATATTGATCAATCCGTTGCGGATACTTCCTGCCCACATATTATTATTCCTATCATTGTAGAGACAAAAGATAGAGGTGGCGGGAAGTGAATAGTTATCACCTCCGGGAATGTGTTCCAACAAGGATAAACGTCCTGTTTCAGGTTCAAGGATATTGATACCGCCTCCGTCTGTTCCTATCCATATTTTTCCTTCCCGTTCGGCAAGACTTAAAACGACGTTGTTACTTAGGTCGGAATTGTGAGTAGTATAGGCTTTTACCAGTTCTCCGTTATGGGTGAAGCATTTTATTCCTTCATTGTAAGGGGCGATCCATATTCTGTTTTGTGAATCGATCAGCATATTCATGATTTCCTTTCCGCAATCGAAAGGCGGAAGGCGATGCTTTCCCGTTTTCAGATCCAGTAAAGCAAGACCTTGCCACCGGCTGCAACAAAGAACAGTATGTTCGTTCCATAGGCTTAGTAAAGAGATATTAAAATTACTCCCTTTATTCAACTTTTGCAGAAGGCGAAGAGAAGAATCCCGATAACTATAAAAGTATACTTTGTCTTTAGAACCAAACAATACCCCGTCTTTGGTCAGGCAGGTTGAATAGGCGATAATAGGATTACCTTTTTCATCCGTAGGTAAGAAGAAGTCATCACTTTGACGTTGATAGCGGGCTATTCCTTTGTCGGTCAGAATCCAAATATTGCTCATTTCATCTTCTGCAATCTGATGGATTAAGTTATTGGGAATCGAATGAGGATTGTTTGGGGAATGGACGTATTTCTTTAGCTCATGTCCGTCATATCGGCTTATTCCAGCCTTCGTTCCTATCCATACAAATCCCTGTTTGTCTGTCAGGATACATCTCACGGCTGAAGTCACCCCATCTTTTAAGGAGAGCTGTTTATAGTAATAATGGCTGGCTTTTAGGGGCGTGACACCGGTAAACTGCATAATAGCTGTCAAACATAGTAGGACAAAGATTTTTATTCTCATGAGATTAGGTCAGTTAAATGAAAGCAAAGGTAGTATTATTTGTTTATAATTCCTATCTTTGCTCGAAAATATGTAACTATGATTACCGAAGAACTGCAGAAACTTTATCAGTCATATACGGGAGTTCCCGCTGAGAATATAACAGAATTACCTTCCTCCGGCTCCAATCGCCGTTATTTCCGGCTGACAGGAACACAAACACTGATTGGAGTATATGGAACTTCTGTTGATGAGAATGAAGCTTTTTTTTATATGGCGGAACATTTTCGCAAAAATGGGCTTCCTGTTCCCGAAGTACACATTGTGTCGGAAGATAAAATGTATTATCTGCAAGAGGATTTAGGAGATACTTTACTTTTTCATGTCATTGAGAAAGGACGTGCTACCAGTGTATTTTCCGAAGAAGAGAAAGAGTTGCTTCGTAAAACGATCCGTCTGTTGCCTGCCATTCAGTTTGCCGGAGCTGACGGATTTGATTTTTCCCGTTGTTATCCCCAATCGGAATTCAATCAGCGTTCCATACTTTGGGATTTGAATTATTTCAAATATTGTTTCCTTAAAGCTACCGGAATGGAGTTTCAGGAAGATAAGCTGGAGGATGATTTCCAGAAAATGAGTGATGTTTTGCTTCGTAGTTCTTCCGCTACTTTTATGTATCGTGATTTTCAGAGTCGCAATGTGATGATAAAGGATGGAAACCCTTGGCTTATTGACTTTCAAGGAGGACGAAAAGGGCCGTTTTATTATGATATTGCTTCTTTCTTGTGGCAAGCCAAAGCAAAATATCCTGATAGCCTTCGGAAAGAATTGTTACAGGAATATATAGAGGCTCTTCGCAAATATCAACCGATCGATGAGTCTTATTTTTATAGTCAGCTCCGTCATTTTGTGCTTTTCCGTACTTTGCAGGTGTTAGGGGCATACGGTTTTCGCGGCTATTTCGAGAAAAAGCCTCATTTTATCCAGAGTGTTCCATACGCTATCGCAAATTTGCGCGAGTTGCTTAAAGAGGAATATCCGGAATACCCGTATCTCTGCAAAATGTTACGTGAATTGACCGGACTGAAACAGTTTACAGATGATTTGGAGAAGCGTCAACTGACGGTCAAGGTAATGAGCTTTGCCTATAAAAAAGGTATTCCTGATGATCCGACAGGTAATGGTGGAGGTTTTGTTTTCGATTGTCGTGCAGTGAATAATCCAGGAAAATACGAACGTTATAAGGCTTTTACCGGATTGGATGAGCCCGTGATAACTTTCCTGGAAGAAGACGGTGAGATTCTTCGTTTTCTCGACCATGTTTACGCTTTGGTGGATGCTTCCGTCAAACGTTATATGGAACGCGGATTCAGTAATTTGTCGGTTTGCTTCGGTTGTACCGGAGGACAGCACCGTTCCGTTTATTCAGCGCAGCATTTGGCGGAACGTCTGAATAGAGAGTTTGGGGTTAAAGTAGAATTAGTACATCGCGAACAGAATATAAAACATACATTTGAAGCAACTATATAGAAGATCGTTATGAAAGCAATGATATTTGCGGCCGGTTTGGGAAGTCGGTTGAAACCGCTGACGGATACTATGCCTAAAGCTCTTGTTCCCGTAGCCGGGCGTCCCATGCTGGAGCACGTTATTTTGAAGCTGAAAGCATTCGGCTTTACCGAAATAGTAATTAATATTCATCATTTTGGCGAGCAAATACTTGAATTCCTGAAAGTGAATGACAATTTTGGACTTACTATCCACATTTCCGATGAACGTGATGTGCTACTTGATACAGGGGGAGGAATTCGGAAAGCCAGTTCTTTTTTTGAGAACTCCGATGAGCCTTTTCTTGTACACAATGTAGACATTCTTTCAAATGTGGACCTGAAAGAACTTTATGATTATCATTTGCAGACTGATGGTTTGGCTACTTTATTGGTAAGCCAACGTAAAACTTCACGTTATCTGCTTCTCGATGCGGAGAAGAGACTTTGCGGATGGATAAACAAGGATACAGGTCAAGTGAAACCCGAAGGTCTTCACTATGAACAATCATTGTTCCAAGAATATGCGTTCAGTGGCATTCATGTACTTTCACCTGCTATATTCCAATTAATGGAAGTTCCCCTGTGGGAAGGAAAGTTCTCTATTATGGATTTTTATCTCTTCACTTGTCGACAAACGAACTTCTTTGGTTATCCGGTGGAAAATCTGCAACTTATTGATATTGGTAAACCGGAAACACTTGCTAAGGCAGAGGAGTTTATAAGGTCTCTCGGCAAGTAATATTGTTCGCTGGGACGAATAACATGAGCCTGGTTAATTTAGTTTTTGTATTTGTTTGGGATTCCAACATATTTCTTTTACCTTTGTTATAATGAAAACAGAAATAGAAAAAGGAGGCGAACAAAATGGCAAGTAATTATATTCGTTTCGATTGGGCGATGAAACGCTTATTGCGTAATAAAGCTAATTTTGCCGTACTGGAAGGTTTTTTGACTACCTTTTTAGGGGATCAATCCTTATTCAGAAATTATTGGAGAGTGAAAGTAATCAAGAAGATGAGTACGATAAATATAATCGTGTGGATTTGCTTGCCGAAAACTCTAAAGGTGAGCTTATTTTAATAGAAGTTCAAAACAATAATGAATATGCTTATTTCCAGCGTATGTTATTTGGAACATCTAAGTTGGTTACCGAATACATAAATCGTGGAGAAGGTTACGACAAAGTTCGTAAGGTGTATAGCGTTAATATCGTCTATTTTTCTTTAGGTAGCGGTAAAGATGTTGTATATCATGGTAAAACGGAATTTCGCGGAATTCATCAAGGGGATGTTTTAGAACTGACTCCATTTCAAAAACAAACTTTCAAAGTGGATACTGTCAGCCAACTTTATCCGGAGTATTATATATTGAAAGTGAATTATTTCAATCAAGTAGCAAGAAGTCCGCTTGAAGAATGGATTTACTATCTGAATACAGGAGACATTCCTGATAACGCTACTGCACCGGGATTGAACGAGGCACGCCAGCGGTTGAAATTGGATCGGATGACAAAGGAAGAACTCAATGCTTATTATAGACATTTGGATAATATTGTTATTTTGAGAGATAATATATTCACAGAACGTGCGGAAGGACGTGCAGAGGGACGTGCCGAAGGGGAAAGAAATAAGCAAATTGAGATTGCGCGTAATTTAAAGAAGGCAGGAGTTTCAATAGATGTTATTTCACAATCTTCGGGATTGACAGTAGATGAAATAGAGAAGTTATAAAAGTATTACTTTAAGTAGAAATAAAAAAAGAAAAGGCGGGAATGCTCAAAAAGGGTATTTTCGCCTTTCCTATTTTGTTTTATATGCGTATCCAAAAATGTCTAAACAACTCGTATTATCCGATGAAATGGACGATTTTAGACAAAATTGGAAGAATCGTAGCTAAAATAGAACACATACAATCTTGAATCTTCTATACATTTGTAGCAGAGAATGACGATAGAAAGTCATTCCTATTATTAAAAGGTAATCTTAATTATTAAACTTATGAGAAGCAAATTCCTATTTTTTTGTCTCTTCCTCTTTGGAATGTTGACAGCTTGTAAAGACACAAAATGGGTGGATGTTCCAGCTGGCACTCCTCCTGAAGGTTCAGTTGTTGGAAAACCGGGTGATGACGAAGAACCAGATGAACCGGACCCAACAGGAAAATCATTTATTAATTGTTCTTATATACGTGGTGATTTTTTTGAGATAAATCGAATTTCCGGAGCAAGTATGGGTGCTTGTAATGATTTGATTTATCTGACAGCTCGTCCTTATGCTGACGGTGATTTGACATTTGATCTGCCGGTGAATGACGCAGAACTTACAGGAGCATCATATATGTCTTCTTATGAAGGTCGTAATGGAGTGGTGAAATTTGATGGTGCCGGGAAAATGAATGGTGGAGATGGTTTACTTCATTCCCCGGATGGGGCTTACAAGAAGTTTACATTTGGTACTTATCTATATATAACTGAATGGGTAGATGGTGCTTATTTATTTAATAAGGTAAACAATAACTCTACCATTATATCTTTCCAACTTGGTGCAACTGAAGGAAATTTAAGATTTACTATTGGGAATTCTACGACAACTGTTGTCAATGACAATTTAAAGCCTGGTGCTTGGCATTATGTAGCGATAACTTATAGTGGAGGAAAGGCTAAATTATATGTAGACACTAGTGATATTCCTACAAAATTTACAGGTTCTCTTCCTGCTGAAATTCCTAATACTCGTGCAGATTTCTTTCTTGGAGAAAAACTCAAAGGATATTTGGATGAGACATTCGTTAGCAGTTTGGAAGTAGGTACGTTGGGTAGAAATCCTATCTCTTTTGATACTAATATTTGGAATAATACAAAAACACTTGCTTATTGGAAATATGATGATTCTGCACAGCTCGGAAAAGATTCTCATACTTGGGCTATTCGTTTAGAACAAATACGTGCTGCATTAAATGGACAAGTAGGAGACCGAAAACTACGTTTGGGTATCGCTGGTGGTGAATGGTTGAAGATGGTTGGTAATGAAACTGCGCGCACTAACTTTGCTAATAATGTTAAGAATGTTTTGGATAAGTATAATATGGATGGGGTCGATCTTGACTTTGAATGGGCTTATTATGCTAGGGACTTAACTAATTACAGCAAAGCCATAGTAAAACTGCGCAACGTATTAGGAAAAAATGTATTTTTTACGGTTTCCTTGCATCCGGTTTCTTATAAGATAACTCCTGAAGCAATTGCTGCAGTTGATTTTATCTCTTTCCAATGTTATGGACCTCAGGCGGCTCTTTTTTCTTTCGAACGTTTCAAATCAGACGGTCAAACTGCTGTTGAATATGGAATTCCTCAAAATAAATTGGTGATGGGAGTACCTTTTTATGGAACTACCGGAACAGCGGGTGAACAAGTTGCTTATTATGATCTGATAAATAAAGGTAATCTTACTAACACTTCTGTGGATGAATGGATGTATAATGGAAAGAACTATACACTCAATAGTCAGACTACAATTCGCCAAAAAACACAGTATGTGTGTGAGAATGGTTTCGGTGGAATAATGAGCTGGGATTTGGCTACGGACGTAGATGTGACAGATGATAAGTCTTTGTTGAAAGTGGTGAAAGAAGAGTTTGATTACTATGCTAATCCTGCCGTAGAATAACAGTATAATCTTAATTAGTAAATATAATATTATGGAAAAAAAGAAGTTCGTGAAAAAACAGGGACGGGTTGTTCTTTTTCTGATGCTCCTGTTATTGTTTCCTCTTGGTGCATTAGCACAACAAAAAATGATAAAAGGACAGGTCGTGGATGATAGTGGTGAGGCGATTATTGGTGCAACGGTCATGGTAAAAGGCAACACTGGAGGAACGATTACTGATATTGACGGTAATTTTTCAATTCAGGGAAAAGTTGGAAGTATACTTTCTATTACATACGTTGGATACGCTCCGATGCAAGTAAAGGTTACTAAGTTGGAAGGAAATAAATATGTGATGAAAGAAGATGCCAAAGTATTGGATGAAGTGGTAGTTGTGGGTATGGATACACAAAAAAGAAATACGATTACAGCAGCTGTTGCTACGTTGAAAGATGATGCCATTGTCAATCGTCCTGTTACAGATGTCACAAGTGCCTTGCAGGGTAATATTGCAGGCTTAAATTTTGCTACGGACGCAGTGGGAGGTGGTGTCGGTGGTGAAACCGGTGCAGATATTAAATTTAGTATTCGTGGTATTGGTTCTATCAATGGTGGAGAACCATATGTATTGGTAGATGGAGTAGAGCAGAGTATGCAGAATGTGAATCCTGCCGATATTGCTAGTATCAGTGTTTTGAAAGATGCTTCCGCCTCTGCTGTATATGGTGCACGTGCAGCTTATGGAGTAGTATTGGTTACCACAAAAAGTGGTAAAAAGGAGAGGGCTAGTGTCACCTATCGTGGAACAGTTGGTTTCAGTTCACCTATTAATATGCCAAAGATGATGAACTCGTTGGAATACGCTATGTATAATAATCAGCAATATGATAATGGTGGAGCGTCTTCCGGTTTACAGAGAATTCCGGATAAAACTATTGAGAAGATTAAAGGTTTTATGCAGAATCCTTATTCTGCAGAATTTCCGGGTATTGAAGCTAATACTTCCGGTGACGATTGGGCAGGAGCCTATTATAATCAGTATGGCAATACTGATTGGTTTGATTATTATTTTAAAGATAAGTCTATCCGTCATTCTCATAACTTAAGTGTACAGGGTGGTTCTGACAAGGTAAACTACTATATTGGTATGGGATATACTTATCAAGAGGGTTTGCTGGATCAAGTGCAGGATGATTTGAGTAAGTACAATTTGAATACCAAATTACAGATGAAGACCAATAATTGGTTACGATTTAATTTGAATAATAATATTACTTTGCAGATGATTAAACGTCCGATGGCGAATCAGATGATTCTATATAATAAGATTGGTAGCCATCGTCCTACTCAGGTTACTCAGTTGCCTGTTGATTCAGAATACAATTTGCCGAGCTGGAATGAAATGTTATATTTGAAAAATTCTCATTATCAGAGGAACCGTATTTCAGATGCTTTGTCACTTTCTGCAACAGTAACTCCATTGGAGGGATGGGATATCACCGGAGAAATGAAAATCCGTTTTGATATAGAAAATAACGATCTGATAATGGAAAATAACCAGAAGTATGAAACTCCTGTGGGTACTTTTAAACCGGGTGATGCTACTAATCAAAGACAAGGATTTACTTATCCTGGTATTAGCTGGAAGAATATGTATTTCGGATCTTATACTCGTGGGAGTATGTTCAATTATTACTTATCACCTAATGTCTCGAGTTCATATACTCATCAATGGGGAGATCACTTCTTCAAGGCAATGGCAGGATACCAAATGGAATTAAAAGAAGATTCACAGGAATATATGTACAAAGATGGTATGCTGAGTAATGATATTTACTCATTTGACAACGCCAGTGGAAATGTAATAGCAGGTGAAGCCCGTTCACATTGGTCTACTATGGGATTTTATGCCCGTTTGAATTGGAACTACAATAATATTTATTTTTTGGAGTTCAGTGGACGTTATGACGGTTCTTCCCGTTTTGCTGCGGGGCATCGTTGGGGATTCTTCCCATCATTCTCTGCCGGTTATGATATTGCTCGCACGCCTTATTTCCAAACAATGGCACTGCCTGTATCTCAGTTGAAGGTACGTGTTTCTTATGGTCGTTTAGGAAACCAAAATGGAGCGGGCTTATATGATTATATCGCTCAGATGCCCTTAGATGCACAGGGGACTAATGCTTGGTTATTACCGGGCATCTCTTCTTCCACAGCTTCCAAAGGTACGATTGCACAAACTCCGAAAATGATTAGTCCTTATATTACTTGGGAGAAAGTGGATAATGCTAACTTAGGTTTTGATTTGATGTTGTTTAAGAACCGTTTGTCAATTACTGCTGATTTATATCAACGTACGACACGTGACATGATTGGTCCGGCAGAATCAATACCAAGTATCAGTGGTATCGCTTCGGAAGATCGTGCAAAAGTGAATAATGCAACTTTGCGTAATCGCGGATGGGAACTTTCTGTCAGTTGGAATGATAAATTGAAATGTGGTTTCAGTTATGGAGTTGGTTTCAATGTTTTTAACTATAAGGCTGTAGTGACCAAATACAATAATCCGGAAGGTATTATTTATAATAACCATACAGGATTGGCTGCTAATAAAGGTTATTATGAAGGTATGGATCTCGGTGAAATTTGGGGATATCGTGCTGATGATCTCTTTTTGTCGAATCGTGAAATTGATGATTATCTGAGAAAAGTTGATCTGACGGCGTTCAAATCAAACGATCTTTGGCGTCGTGGTGACTTGAAATATATAGATACTAATGGTGACGGTAGAGTGGATGGTGGTAAAGGTACTTTGTCAGACCACGGAGATCTGCAGGTTATTGGAAATACTACTCCTAAATATTCTTTCGGTATTAATTTGAATCTTGGATATAAGGGTTTCGAAGTATCTACCTTGTTACAAGGTGTGGCAAAAAGAGATTTCCCGATTGCTGGAAGTAACTATATGTTTGGTGGAAATAACTATAACTTTAAAGAACATCTTGATTATTTCAGTACAGAGAACCCAAATGGATATTTGCCTCGTTTGACTGGTTGGAAAGATGATAAGGATTTTTTGGTGAATACTGGATACAATACGACACGTTATTTGTTAAATGCTGCTTATATGCGTATGAAAAATCTAACAGTGGCTTATACATTTAATAAAAAACAGTTGAAACATATTGGTATCAGCAATCTAAAAGTGTATGTAACTTGCGACAACTTGTTTACTATAACAAAGTTGCCGAAACAGTTTGATCCTGAAACACTGAACCAGGTAAATATGTCGGCGGGTGGTGATGCTAAGAATACGGCTCCGGGTTTAACTTCTCCGATGAAGCAAAATGGTAATGGTATGGTATATCCGATGAACCGTAACTTCGTGTTCGGACTTGATTTTACATTTTAATTAGATAATGATGATGAAAAAATTATATATATTATTAGCGGTAGGGGCAAGTGTTATGATGTCGGCGTGTTCCGATTTTCTAGATAGAGACCCCATGACAACCCCCAATAGTGAAACATTCTTGTCCAATGCAAGTGCAGTGAACAATTATATTAATGGTTTGTATATAGCACTTCCTTCTTTTGGTACTTATGATATGGGAGTCCGTGGAGAAGAAAAGAATAGTGACAATATCGTGGCGGAGGTTTATGATAAACGTCTTAATGGAGAGCTGTTGGAGACAGGAGGAGGTACTGCCGAATGGCAGAACGGATACCAGAATCTACGTAATGTAAATTATTTTTTTGAATATTATAAAGTTCCAGAAGCAGAGGAAACAAAGGATGTGCTGTCACTGAAAGGGGAAGCTTATTTTTTCCGTGCTTATTGGCATTTTTACTTACTAACTAGATTTGGTAGTATTCCTGTAATGGATAAATTTTGGGATGGAAACGCTACAGTTGCAGGTTTGCAAATTCCCCCACGCGATCGTTCGGCAGTGGCACAGTTTATTATTGATGATTTGAAGACGGCTAAGAATTTGCTTTATTCACGTAGTCAGTATAAAGGCTTGAGGATTTGCAAAGAAGCTGCTATCATCATGGCCATGAGAGTGGCGCTTTATGAGGGTACATGGGAAAAGTATCATAAGGGAACAGATTTTGCAGCCGCAGAGGATAAATCTACAGATCTTTTGGGACAAGTGTTGACACTAGGTGACGAATTATTTACTATGGGACTTTCTTTAAATACAAAGGATAATGATAAGAAATTTGTATCAAAAGAAGATGCTTATGCACACTTGTTTAATTCGAAAGATTTGTCGGATATGACAGAGGTCGTTTTTTGGAAAAAGTATTCGATAGCAGATGGAGTGACTCATAATTTGAGTAGTAACTTAGGTGCTGGTTATGTGGACAACAGTGGAGCGGCTGGTTTAGCTCAATCATTGATTGATAATTATCTGAATGCTGACGGAAGCTTTATTGATCCTAACGATGGAATTTATAAGGATTTCAACCTTACATTTAAAGAACGTGATGCTCGTTTGTTAGCGACAGTTATGCATTCAGACTGTAAATTTAAGTCTACATCTCCTGAGTCTAAGTCAAAAGCTATGTTTGTGGATGAATATTCGGATGAAAATAAACAGAAAGTTCGTCCTCCTTATCTAACAGAAAGTGGTCCGGCACGTAATGCAACTGGTTATCATATTCGTATGAGTATTGATACAACTTATGTCAGTGGTCAGGGTGAGACCTCACTTCCGATAATTCGTTATGCAGAAGCTTTGTTAGCTTATGCGGAAGCTGCAGAAGAATTAGATAAATGTGATCCTGATGTATTGGAAAAGACATTGAAGCCTTTGCGTGAACGTGCGGGAGTGACCTATACTGCTCCTGCTGAAATTGATCCTAATTTTACCGATTTTGGTTATCCAATCTCTGCCAAATTGCAGGAAATTCGTAGGGAAAGACGGTCGGAACTAGCTTTACAAGGATTCCGTTTGGATGACTTGATGCGTTGGAGAGCTCACAAATTGATTCAGGGAAAACGTGGAACAGGGGCATATTTTGGAGCAGATGGTGTGTTATACAAAGCATTTGATCCTAAAACAGCTGTAGATTTGAAGACTATTTTAACTACGGATGGTTGGCTTGATCCACAGAAAGAGGTTCTTCCACGAGGCTACCAGTTTGATTCTAGCCGTGACTATCTGCTGCCAATTCCTCCGAGTGAATTGTCACTGAATCACGAACTGGAACAAAATCCGGGATGGCAGAGGAAATAAGAGAATAGAACAATATTTATTGATGATAATTAGATAAATAAAGATATGAAGAACATATTATATAGAATGCTTCCAATATGCTTGTTTACTATAAGTTTGACAGGTTGTGAAGATGAAACAAAATATCGTCCTTTGCCGGAAGCGGTGCCGTTGACTATGAGCATTAACGAAAAGGCATTTGTGATGGGAGAAAATCTGAAAGTAAACATCAATGTGGATGCTGATGCAGATGGGAATGAGATGGTAGCTAACGAGGACTTTGATATTTACTTTACGGCTAAAGCTGGTACTGAAGATGTATCGGATGTATTTGAACCATTTAGCGGTATTGTTACGTTTCCAAAAGGAGAAAAACAAATTCAGGTGGATTTTCCAGTGAAGAAATCCGGATTGACGGGGAGTACTGCGATGGAGTTTGTTGCTTTCGCGCGTGGTTATAAAATGGCAAATTCGAGTCAAGCAATTAAAGTATCCGATTATTATCGGATATCAATGTCATTAGAGAATAACACGGAGAATGTGGTGACTGAAGGTGGAAAGTTTGTATTGGTTGCTAAAATTGATAAACCAAGTTCTGTTCCTCTTGAAATAACAGTTACTCCAAAAGAAGGGGAAGAAGACTTGTATGAGAACTTACCTCCTACTTTAACGATTCCTGCCGGAAGAACTTCGGTAAAAAGTGCCGCTGTTACTATTAAACAGGATTATGAAATGACAGGAGATTTACAGTTAGTATTGAATTTACAAAGTAATTCTCCTATAAATCCGATGACAGAATCTATACTGACTATTACAATGACTGATTTGGAATCTATAGCTGATCCTAATTTGTATGATATAACAAAAGTATATGAGAATCCAAACATTATGTTTATTTCTTATGATGATGATTGGTTTACTGGACAAGAAACTGTTAAGATCACAGAAGGTATGGCACATCCAAATGCGGAATTAGGTAACCAGTGGAAGTTTGATTATGCTATTGAGTTCCATAATAATGCAATATCTGGGGATTATTTAAAATTAGGTAATGCAACAGATGCTAATAGACAGCCTGTATTGAATATTAATTGGACAAAATATGCTCAGGTTACAAATGAAGGAGAACTGAATATATGTGTTGGTGTAGAAGGTACTAACTATGGGACGGCGGCAATACATTGCTGTAAGTCTTTAGCTCAAATGTGGGCTCAGAATGTTACTCGCATCTATCCAGGTATGCGTATTGAAGTGAAAGTCCGCTTAGGAGGCAATAGGACTGGATTTGTACCAATGATAGAAGTGAAAAACCCATCGACAGCTACTACGAGTAAAGAGGCTAAACAATCAATATGTATCCTTAAGAATGTTTCTGGAACTGCAATCACACAGTCTGTTAGGGGAGAAACAATTAGTGATGTGAAAAGTGTTGTAACAGCTATTCCTAAAGTAGAAGATTATAATATCTATTGGATGGAATTAGTAGATGAAAATACAATAAAATTAGGTATTAATGGTTCTACTACTTTAGAAGTATCAAAAGATATGCTAAATTCATGGCCTTTTACAAAAGCCTCAACAGGTACTTCAGTGGGAGCGAAGGGACTTTATTTAATAATGCGATGGGATTTATTTGGAGAAAGCAATACTATTTCTCCTGACCTTCCTGCGGGTTGGGATACGGAGCTAAAATCAATTGATCCTACAAAATATGCAACCGAAGGTCCGAGAATGATTATAGACTGGATTCGTTTCTATGTCAATGATAATTATAAACGTGAATCTAACGAGCTGGTAAATAGGGACTATAAGGAAACGATTCCTGGAAAGTATTATCCTTTCTACTAATATTTTTCAAACCATCTTTAATAACTTAAGATCAATCTTATACTGTAAAATAGTTGTAGGTGAGTGATACATTTTCGGTATATGGACTACATTGAAAAATATTGGATTTTAATTGATGATTTGTGGAAGTGAAGATAGGGATCCCTCCCTATCTTTACTTTCTCAATCTAACACAAATTTATTATGGAAAATCTGCAATCAAACTTATTCTATTCTTTAGCGGGAGTAGCTACCCTTGCTTCTTTTGCTTCATGCACCGGTAAACAAAAGCCTGCTGAACAGTCTCCCCTGAACATTGTCTATATCATGACAGACGACCATACGGCTCAGATGATGAGCTGTTATGATACTCGCTATATGGAAACACCGAATCTTGACCGTATTGCTGCCGATGGCGTCCGTTTTACTCAAAGTTTTGTAGCCAATTCGTTAAGTGGTCCCAGCCGTGCCTGCATGATAACGGGTAAACATAGCTGTGCCAATAAATTCTATGATAATACGACTTGTATTTTCGATAGTTCCCAACAAACCTTTCCAAAACTTTTGCAGAAAGCCGGTTATCAGACTGCATTGGTAGGAAAATGGCATTTGGAGAGTTTACCGTCAGGATTTGATTATTGGGAAATCGTTCCGGGACAAGGAGATTATTATAATCCGGATTTCATCACACAAAAAAATGATACGATTCAGAAACATGGATATATCACCAATCTTATAACGGACAATGCCATTGATTGGATGGAACACAAGCGAAACCCGGAGAAACCTTTCTGCTTGTTGATTCATCACAAGGCTATTCATCGTAATTGGATGGCGGATACTTGTAATCTGGCTTTGTACGAAGATAAAACTTTCCCATTGCCGGATAATTTCTTTGACGACTATGAAGGACGTCCTGCAGCGGCTGCTCAGGAAATGAGTGTCGTGAAAGATATGGATATGATCTACGACCTTAAAATGTTGCGGTCGGATAAAAATTCACGCCTGAAATCTCTTTATGAGAAATTTTTGGGACGGATGGACGAGGGACAACGTGCCGCATGGGATAAATTCTATGCTCCGATTATAGAAGATTTCTATAAGCAAAATCTGCAAGGAAAGGAACTTGCCAACTGGAAATTCCAGCGTTATATGCGTGATTATATGAAAACTGTGAAATCTCTTGATGATAATGTAGGTCGTGTGCTCGACTATCTGAAAGAAAAAGGACTGTTGGATAATACTCTTGTTGTCTATACCTCCGACCAGGGATTCTATATGGGCGAACATGGCTGGTTCGATAAGCGCTTTATGTATGAAGAGTCCATGCGTACTCCTTTGATAATGCGTCTACCGAAAGGATTCGATCGTAGAGGAGATATTACTGAAATGGTACAGAACATAGATTATGCACCGACTTTCCTCGAATTGGCAGGAGTGGAGATACCATCGGATATTCAAGGAGTTTCGTTGGTTCCTTTATTGAAAGGAAAACAGCCGGAAAACTGGAGAAAAGCCCTTTATTATCATTTCTATGAATATCCGGCAGAACACATGGTAAAACGCCATTATGGAGTGCGTACAGAACGTTATAAACTGATTCATTTTTACAATGACATTAATTGGTGGGAACTGTATGACATGAAGACGGATCCGAGCGAAATGCACAACCTTTACGGACAACCTGAATATGAATCCGTAGTGAACGAACTGAAAGAAGAATTGCAAAAGTTGCAAGAACAATACAATGATCCTGTTCGCTTTTCACCGGACAGAGACAAAGAATAAATAAAATACATCAGCATGATTAAATATATCTTTATCTTATTGATAGGTTTTTTACTACCAGTTACGACGGGATGTACTGATACTAACTTGACACATGACATACCCTTGGTTCCACGTCCGGCACATTTGGTGCCGGGCAGTGGCAACTATCTCTTCTCAGACAAAACTGTATTTGTGGTGGAGAATGAGGAACAGGCGGCTGTGGCAGCCAGTCTTATTTCCCGATTTACCAATGCAGCCGGTTTTACTCCCAAGTTGGTTGTGGGCGCTACGGAAAAGGGGGATGTTCGGTTTGTAACGGATGCTTCTTTAAAGAGCGAAGCATATTCATTGGAAGTTTCTCCAGAGGAAATTATCGTTAAGGCTTCCGGTGATAAGGGATTCTTTTATGCTTTGCAAACTATCCGGCAATTACTTCCCGCATCTATCGAAAGAGAAAGTCTGTCGGATAAAAAAGAGAAGTGGAGCATTCCTGCCATGAATGTTCAGGATGAACCTCGTTTTGAGTACCGTGCCTTGTTACTGGATGCATCACGTTTTTTTATTCCTAAAGAGAACGTTTTGCGTATCATTGACTGTATGTCGATGTTGAAGATAAATAAACTGCATTTCCATCTGACAGATGACAACGGCTGGCGCATAGAAATAAAGAAGTATCCTCGTTTGACTGAGGTTGGCGCATGGAGAGTGGATCGTATGGACGTTCCGTTTCCGGCCCGGCGTAATCCGAAATCCGGAGAACCGACTCCGATAGGAGGTTTCTATTCGCAAAAAGATATAAAGGAAATGGTAGCTTATGCGGCCGAACGCCAGATCGAGATTGTGCCGGAGATAGATATGCCTGCCCATAGTAACGCTGCATTGACGGCTTATCCGAAATTGGCTTGTCCGGTAGTGAAGGACTATATCGGTGTATTGCCCGGTTTGGGAGGACGAAACTCAGAAATCATTTTTTGTGCCGGAAATGACAGTGTTTTCACTTTTTTGCAGAATGTGATGGATGAGATTATGGAGTTATTCCCTTCCCGTTATATCCATATCGGAGGCGATGAAGCTCAAAAGACACATTGGAAAAAATGTCCGTTGTGTCAGACTCGTATGAAGAAAGAAGGCTTGGCTAATGAAGAAGACCTTCAAGGTTATTTTATGCAGCGGATAAGTGACTATGTACGTAGTAAAGGTCGTGAAGTGATTGGTTGGGATGAACTGACTAACAGTAGTTTCTTGCCGGAAGGCTCTATTATTCTTGGTTGGCAGGGATATGGCAAGGCTGCACTGAAAGCTGCGGAAAAGGGACACCGTTTCATTATGACTCCGGCACGTATCATGTATCTGATTCGTTATCAAGGGCCGCAATGGTTCGAACCTTTGACATATTTCGGCAATAATACATTGAAAGATGTATATGACTATGAACCGGTACAAAAAGACTGGAAACCGGAATATGCTTCATTGCTGATGGGGGTACAAGGTTCTATGTGGACGGAATTCTGCAATAAACCGGAAGATGTGGATTATCTTTTGTTCCCTCGTCTGGCAGCGGTGGCGGAAGTAGCGTGGACACAACCGGAAAAGAAAGATTGGGCTTCGTTCCTGCAAGCTATGGACCGGTATAACGGGCATATTGCAGAAAAAGGTATTGTCTATGCCCGTTCGATGTACAATATCCAGCATAAAGTAACACCGGAAAACGGTGGGTTGAAGTTAAATCTGGAATGTATTCGTCCCGATGTAGAGATTCGCTATACTATTGATGGCAGTGAACCTGTGGCAAATTCTTCTGTGTATTCAGACTCACTGATTGTAACAGGGACTCAACTCATTAAATGTGCTACCTTTGCAGAAGGTGTGCAGATGGGAAAGACGCTTGTATTGCCGATTACGTGGAACAAAGCGACTGCTAAGACGATACTTGGAAATAAACAGAATGAGATGCTTATGCTCAATGGTGTTCGTGGAAGCCTGAAACAGACTGACTTTGAATGGTGCTGTTGGGACAAGAACGACCTTATTTCTTTTACCATAGATTTGCAGCAGAAGGAAAAAATGAATACTTTTACAATCGGTTGTATCACGAACTATGGTATGGGCGTACATAAACCGAAATCAATACGTATAGCTGTATCAGACGATAATAAATCTTATCGTGACGTAACCGGATTGAACTACACTCCTGAAGAAATATTCCGTGAAGGCACCTATATTGAAGATCTTTCTATGGATATGAAAGGAACGGAGGCAAGGTATATTCGTGTAACGGTGAATGGAGCGGGGGAATGTCCTGCCGACCATGTTCGTCCGGGACAGGAATCGAGAGTATATTTTGATGAGATCATTATTGAATAGTACAACATAGTCATAACAATAACCATGAAGAACCTGAAGAAACGAACTTTTTTACTCTTATTGGCAGGACTGACTGCTACTGTTTTTGCTTCGGCACAGAAACAGCCGTTGCCCGAATGGCAAAGCCAGTATGCTGTAGGACTGAATAAACTCACTCCTCACACTTATGTATGGCCTTATGCCAATGCTTCCGATATTGAGAAGCCGGGAGGCTATGAGCAATCTCCTTATTATATGTCTTTGAACGGGAAATGGAAGTTCCATTGGGTGAAGAACCCGGACAACCGTCCGAAAGACTTTTATCAACCTTCTTATTATACAGGAGGTTGGGCTGACATCAATGTGCCCGGAAATTGGGAACGGCAGGGATACGGAACAGCTATCTACGTCAATGAGACGTATGAGTTCGATGATAAGATGTTCAATTTCAAGAAGAATCCGCCGTTAGTGCCTCATGCCGAGAATGAAGTCGGTTCGTATCGCCGTACTTTCAAAGTGCCTGCCGATTGGAAAGGACGTAGGGTAGTACTTTGCTGCGAGGGGGTAATCTCTTTTTATTATGTATGGGTGAACGGTAAATTGCTCGGATATAATCAAGGTTCGAAAACTGCGGCTGAATGGGATATTACAGAGGTATTGACCGAAGGAGAGAACGTAGTAGCTTTGGAAGTCTACCGTTGGAGTTCGGGTGCTTATCTGGAATGTCAGGATATGTGGCGTTTGAGCGGTATCGAGCGGGATGTGTATCTTTACAGTACACCAAAACAATATATCGCCGACTACAAACTGAATGCCTCTTTGGATAAGGAAACGTACAAAGACGGACTTTTCGGACTTGAAGTGACGGTAGAAGGTCCGTCTTCTACGGCAAGCTCGATTGCTTATACACTAAAGGATACCTTCGGCAAAGCCGTTCTGAAGGATGTTATCAATATCAAATCCCGTGGATTGAGTAATTTTATAGCATTTGAAGAGAAGAAGATTCCTAATGTAAAACCGTGGAGTGCCGAATATCCTAATTTGTACACACTGGTGCTTGAGCTGAAAGACGCACAAGGGAAAGTAACCGAACTGACCGGTTGTGAAGTCGGTTTCCGTACTTCGGAAATCAAGAACGGGCGTTTTTGTATCAACGGTGTGCCGGTATTGGTAAAGGGGACTAACCGTCACGAACATTCCCAATTGGGACGTACCGTAAGTAAGGAACTGATGGAACTGGATATTAAGCTGATGAAAGAGCATAATATCAACCTGGTACGCAATTCTCATTATCCTACTCATCCTTATTGGTATCAGCTTTGCGACCGTTACGGATTGTATATGATTGATGAGGCTAACATCGAATCACATGGAATGGGCTACGGTCCTGCTTCTCTTGCTAAAGACAGCACTTGGCTGACTGCGCACATGGACCGTACACATCGTATGTACGAGCGTTCGAAGAATCATCCCGCTATTGTTATCTGGTCATTGGGCAATGAGGCCGGAAACGGTATCAACTTTGAACGTACATACGATTGGCTGAAATCGGTGGACAAGACTCGTCCTGTTCAATATGAACGTGCCGAACTGAATTACAATACGGATATTTATTGCCGTATGTACCGTAGTGTAGATGAGATAAAAGCGTATGTAGCGAAAAAGGATATTTATCGTCCCTTCATCCTTTGCGAATATTTGCACGCGATGGGTAACAGTTGTGGTGGATTGAAAGACTATTGGGATGTTTTTGAAAACGAACCAATGGCACAAGGCGGTAATGTTTGGGACTGGGTGGATCAGTCTTTCCGTGAAATAGACAAGAACGGCAAATGGTATTGGACGTATGGCGGTGATTACGGACCGGAAGGAATACCAAGCTTCGGCAACTTCTGCTGTAACGGTTTGGTGAATGCCGACCGTCAGCCACATCCTCATCTGCTCGAAGTGAAGAAAGTGTATCAGAATATAAAAGCAACTCTGCTGAGTCCGAAGAACATGAAACTTCGTATCAAGAACTGGTACGACTTCTCTAACCTGAACGAATATGAACTTCATTGGAATGTGACGGCTGATACTGGAGAGAAAATTGCAGAAGGTACGAAAGTATTAGACTGTGAACCACACGCTACCATAGACGTGTCGTTAGGAAATGTGATTCTGCCGAAGACAGTCCGTGAGGCTTATCTGAATATTAGTTGGACACGCAGGGAAGCTTCTCCGATGATAACCGAAGATTGGGAAGTGGCATACGATCAGTTTGTTATTGTCGGCAATAAGAATTATACGGGCTATCGTCCGCAAAAAGCGGGTGAGACGGCTTTCACGGTGGATAAAGAAACGGGAGCGCTTACTTCTCTTGCTTTGGATGGTAAGGAACTGTTGGCTACTCCGATCACTCTTAGTCTTTTCCGTCCGGCTACGGATAATGATAACCGTGACAAGAACGGAGCTCGCTTGTGGCGTAAAGCGGGATTGGATAATCTGACTCAAAAGGTGACCTCATTGAAAGAAGGGAAGAATACGACAACTGCGACTATCGAGCTTCTTAATGCAAAAGGTCAGAAAGTGGGAACTGCCGACTTTATCTATATGCTTGATAAGAACGGTGCATTAAAGATGCGTACTACTTTCCAACCGGATACAGCGATTGTCAAGTCTATGGCACGTCTGGGACTGACTTTCCGTGTGGCGGATACTTACGATCAAGTTTCTTATCTGGGACGTGGTGACAATGAAACGTATGCTGACCGTGTCCAGTCCGGTAAAATTGGCTTATATCAGACAACACCCGAACGGATGTTCCACTATTATGTCACTCCGCAATCTACCGGTAACCGTACAGATGTGCGTTGGACGAAATTCACCGATCGTTCCGGTGAAGGAATCTTTGTCGATTCAAATCGTCCTTTCCAGTTTAGCATAGTTCCTTTCTCGGATGTATTATTGGAGAAAGCCCGTCATATTAATGAGTTGGAACGTGACGGACTGGTGACTGTGCATTTGGATGCAGAGCAGGCTGGCGTAGGAACAGCTACTTGTGGTCCCGGAGTATTGCCTCAGTATTTGGTTCCGTTAAAAAAACAGAGTTTTGAATTCACTCTTTATCCGGTGAAGTCGGCAGGACAGGCGCAGAAAAAAGAGAATTATTATGTGAAACATCTTGAGTTTCCTCAAAATGCGACTTTGGAGCAAAAGGTAGATATGGCTGCGCGATTAATCCCTACTCCCCAGCAGTTGTCTTGGCAACAAATGGAGTTGACTGCTTTTCTCCATTTTGGTATCAATACCTTTACCGGACGTGAATGGGGAGATGGAAAAGAAGATCCGGCGCTGTTTAATCCATCCGAACTGAATGCGGAACAATGGGTTCGTACTCTTAAAGAAGCTGGTTTCAAGATGGTGCTGTTGACGGCAAAACATCATGATGGATTTTGTCTTTGGCCTACGGCTACCACCAAACATTCCGTAGCTTCTTCTCCTTGGAAAAAAGGACAAGGCGATGTAGTAAGGGAATTGCGTAAGGCTTGCGATAAATATGATATGAAGTTTGGCGTTTATCTTTCTCCCTGGGATCGTAACGCGGAATGTTATGGAGATTCTCCCCGATATAACGACTTCTTTATCCGCCAATTGACAGAGTTACTTACCAATTATGGGGAGGTACACGAAGTTTGGTTTGACGGAGCGAATGGGGAGGGACCGAACGGAAGGAAGCAGGTATATGACTGGGAAGCTTTCTATAAAACGATTCAGCGTCTGCAACCGAAGGCCGTGATGGCAATAATGGGCGATGATGTGCGTTGGGTTGGTAATGAAAAAGGTTTGGGACGTGAAACTGAATGGAGTGCGACGGTGCTTACTCCGGGCATTTACACCCGTTCGGAGGAGAATAACAAACGTTTGGGCGTATTCAGCAAAGCGAAAGATTTGGGAAGCCGTTCGATGTTGGCGGAGGCTACGGAACTTTTCTGGTATCCGTCGGAAGTGGATGTTTCTATTCGTCCGGGATGGTTCTATCATGCGGAAGAAGATACGAAAGTGAAGTCGTTGAAACATTTGTCGGATATCTATTTCCAATCGGTAGGATATAACTCAGTACTTTTATTGAATATCCCTCCTGACCGCAGAGGTCTGATTCACGAGGCCGATGTGAAGCGACTGAAAGATTTTGCTGCTTACCGGAAAAGAGTGTTTGCAGACAATCGTGTTGTGAAAGGTCGGAAAGAGTGGAATGCGGTTTCGGGAAGTGAGAAGATTTATTCTTTGAAATCGGAATCGGAAATCAATGTGGTAATGCTTCAGGAAGATATCGCTAAAGGACAACGGGTTGAATCCTTTGCCGTAGAGGTGTTGACCGAACAGGGATGGCAGGAAGTCGGACAGGGTACTACCGTAGGTTACAAACGTTTGCTGCGTTTTCCGGCAGTAAAGGCCAGTCAACTGAAAGTGAAAATCAATGAATGCCGGTTGACGGCTCATATCAGTCAGGTCGGCGCGTTCTATGCAACACCGTTGCAGGAAGATAATCAGACGGAAAGTTGGAATGACTTACCTCGTAAAGAATGGAAACAGGTGGCTGCTTCTCCGTTGACGATTGACTTGGGAAAGATGGTGCAGCTGTCAGCCTTTACATACGCTCCCTTGAAGGCGGAAGCAAAACCGACAATGGCTTTTCAGTATAAGTTCTATGTAAGTACGGATGGGAAGAGTTGGGCGGAGGTGCCGACCAATGGTGAGTTTAGCAATATCATGCACAATCCTCTGCCGCAAACGGTTACTTTCAACAAAGGCGTACAGGCGCGTTTCATCAAACTGGAGGCTACAACGCCTGCTGCCACCATTGCTAAAGTAGAAATGAATGAGATCGGAGTCACAGTAGCTCCTTAATACAGATAACCTATTATTTCAGAACATAAGATGAAAAAAGAATATTATTATGGTATATTGCCTTTGGCTTTAACCTCTTGTCTGGTTTCTCAGACATCTGCTCAGGAAAGACAGATAAACCGTCCGAATGTAGTCTTTATTTATGCCGATGACATAGGCTATGGTGATTTGAGTTGTAATGGAGCGAAGACGATTCACACTCCTAATGTAGAGCGTTTGGCAAAGATGGGAGTACGTTTTACAAATGCGCATAGTGCTGCCGCTACAAGTACGCCTTCCCGTTATGCTATGCTGACCGGTGAATACGCTTGGCGTAAGGAAGGAACGGGAATTGCAGACGGAGATGCCGCGTCTATCATTCGTCCGGAACGTTATACAATGGCGGATATGTTCAAAGAGGCAGGATATAGTACGGGGGTGGTAGGTAAATGGCATTTGGGACTTGGCGACAAGGGAGGTGAACAGGATTGGAACAAGCCTTTGAAACCGGGCACAAATGATATCGGGTTTGATTATTCATTTATCATGGCCGCTACCGGTGACCGTGTGCCGTGTGTTTTTGTGGAAAACGACCGGGTGATTAATCTTGATCCGAATGATCCGATTCAGGTAAGTTATAAAAAGAACTTTCCGGGTGAACCTACCGGGAAAGACAATCCGGAACTGCTGAAAATGCATCCTTCCCATGGTCACAATCAAAGTATTGTTAACGGTATCTCGCGTATCGGATACATGAAAGGTGGAAAATCCGCTCTTTGGCAAGATGATAAGATTGCGGAAACTTTAACCGGGAAAGCGATATCTTTTATTGAAGGACACAAGGATGCTCCCTTCTTTTTGTATTTCGCCACTCAGGATGCACATGTTCCTCGTGTGCCGTCTCCTCAGTTTGTAGGCAAAAGCGGTATGGGACCTCGTGGCGATTGTCTTCTTGAGTTTGACTGGTCGGTAGGACAAGTGCTGGATGCATTGGAACGCTTGGGACTGGATAAAAATACATTAGTGGTTTTGTCTAGTGATAACGGGCCGGTAGTGGATGACGGTTATAAGGATCAGGCGGTAGAATTACTGGGCGATCATAAACCCGGAGGTGTTTATCGTGGAGGAAAATACAGTGCTTACGAAGCCGGTACACGTGTGCCGTGTATTTGGAGCTGGCAGGGAGTGATTCGTCCCGGTATCGTTTCGGATGCGTTGCTTTGTCAGATAGACTGGTTTGCTACTTTTGCGCAAATGATGAATTTCCGTTTGCCGGAAGGGGCTGCTCCAGATAGTGAACCGTTACTGAATGCATGGACAGGTAAAGAAAAGAAAGGTCGGGAATGGCTGGTACTTCAGAATGCACAGAATAATCTGTCGGTGACGGATGGACGGTGGAAATACCTGCGTCCCGGAAAAGGTCCTGCATATAACAAAAATGTCAATATTGAATTGGGCAACAGCATGAAACCTCAACTTTATGATATAAAGAAAGATCCGGCTGAAAAGAATAACGTAGCAGAGAAGAATCCGAAAATAGTGACGAAAATGTCGGAACAATTGGAAAAGATAGTAGACGGCCGTTATGGCTTGCCTTTGTAAAAGAATGCTTAGAGAGTAGCAGTGTAGACCGGTGTCTTGATTCTTTATGAGTCGGATGCCGGTCTTTTTTTTTATTTTCTAAACCAAATGTATATCCAGACTGTTATTTCTTAAAAAAGACAGAAGTTATGCTCGTGGTAGATTTAGGAAAGTGGATGAATAAAATCCTGATAGATTGGGGGATAGACCCGGAAGTTGCCGACCGTTTTGATGAAACTATTATTGCTATATTGATGATAGCGATTGCTGTCGGCTTGAATTATCTCTGCCAGGCGATTCTCATAGGAGGAATGAAACAGTATACCCGGCTAAAGCCGCATAAATGGAATACACTGCTGATGAAGCGTAAAGTGTTCCATCATCTGATTCATACTGTTCCGGCTTTTCTTGTCTATGCTCTTTTGCCAATGGCATTTGTTCGTGGAAAAGAGTTATTGCTGATTTCACAGAAAGCGTGTACCATTTATATAATCTTTTCACTATTGTTGGCTATCAATGGTATCCTGCTGATGATTATGGATATTTACGATGGTAAAGAATCTATGAAGAACCGGCCTATGAAAGGATTTATTCAAGTCTTGCAGGTCGTTCTTTTCTTTGTGGGCGGAATTGTCATCATCGCTATTATTGTAAATAAATCTCCCGCCAGTCTGTTTGCAGGATTGGGAGCGTCGGCAGCTATCCTGATGTTGGTATTCAAGGATTCTATTTTGGGCTTTGTGGCGGGCATTCAGCTTTCTGCCAATGATATGGTACGTCCGGGCGACTGGATTACGCTACCTTCGGGGGAAGCCAATGGCACGGTGCAGGAAATTACGTTGAATACGGTTAAGATTCAGAATTTTGATAATACAATTTCTACGGTTCCGCCTTATACGTTAGTGAGCACGCCATTTCAGAATTGGCGGGGAATGACGGAGTCGGGAGGACGGAGGGTCATGAAGAACATTACCTTAGATCTGACTACTTTACAGTTCTGTACACCGGAAATGCTGGACCGTTACCGGAAGGAGATTCCCTTGATGGCAGACTATCAGCCGGAAGAAGGGACGGTTCCGACCAATTCCCAAGTATATAGGGTATATATTGAACGCTATTTGTGCAGCTTGCCTGTAGTGAACCAAGATTTGGATTTGATTATCAGCCAGAAAGAGGCTACGATATACGGAGTGCCTATTCAGGTTTACTTCTTTTCCCGAAATAAAATCTGGAAAGAGTACGAACGTATCCAATCGGATATCTTTGACCATTTGCTGGCAATGGTTCCCAAGTTTGACTTAAAGGTTTATCAGTATTCGGACTGAATGGAATACGTCACGTTAATGCCGTGGTCATGCCACGTTAGTGTCACGACTGTGCCACTCCGTTAGCACTGTTATGCCAATGCGATGTCACTATTGTGCCAACGTGGTGGCACTAAACTACTTCCTGTGGTTGTGTGAGCTTTGTCAGGGGAGTACTAGTTCGAAGTCTGTATAGATGGGAAGGTGGTCGCTGAACCCTCCTTGATATTTCATTCCTTTATAGGTGCGAAAAGGTTCTTTACCTCCATACTTTTTGTCGTCGGTCAACAAAAAAGGAAGTTGGCAGACTTTCGCTTTTTCCTCACGAGTGAAGAAATTACCGGAAGTGTTGAGCAATGTACCGGATACAATTAAATGGTCAAGCAATCCCCATTCCCCATGATATTTATATGAACCGAAGTTGGCAGTCTTTGCTTTTCGGGCAAGCAGATGATAGAGCTTTAACGGGGATAGGGATGGGGGTGAGGTAGCAGGATGGATTGCTATATCCAAACTATCGGAACGGATAGGAGGAGCTTCCGCTTCGAGTATTTTCCGAATTGATTTATTGTTGGGATAATCATTGAAGTCGCCCATGATGATGACTTGAGGATGGAGGCGGGTATGCAGGACGCTATCCACTTTTGTGCGTAAAATTTGAGCGGCATGGAGTCGATAAGGCTCGGATTCTTTTGCTCCGCCTGAGCGGCTTGGAAGATGGCAGACGAATACATCCAATGTATCTCCGGTCAGCAGCAGACCGTTGACGTGCAGCAAATTTCTTGTCGGGCGATGTTGCCTGAACACAGGAATGGAAATAGAGCGGGAGGATAAGAGTTTGAATAAATCCCGTTGGTAAATAAGAGCCACATCGATACCTCTCAGATCAGGAGAGTCAGTCATTACATAACGATAATCGAGCTCTTGCAAAGGCGAACGGCGGGTGAGGTCACGGAGTACTGTGTCGTTCTCTACTTCGCAGAGACCTATGAGTGCTGGAGGATTCCATTCACCGATAGCAGTGATGACACGTGCGATATCACTCAGTTTCTTTTTATATCTGTTGTAATTCCAATGGCGTATGGCATTGGGAAGAAACTCGTAATCGTTCTTCAGACTGTCATGGCGGGTATCGAACAGGTTTTCTGTATTCCAGCAGGCAACACGGAACTGGATATTTTCTTGTGCCGGTACGCTCCATGAACAGATAACAAACAAGAGTATGGTAACAGCTACTCTTGTTTCACTGTTACCATACTTTAGTTGTCGCAGACTTATCCGTCTTTTATTTTTTAGCAGGGACATGTACCAGAATATCCAACAAATGTTTCCAGAACTTCTCTACGGTAGGGATAAGCATCCGTTCGTCCGGAGAGTGTACTCCCGTCAATGTCGGTCCGAAGGAAATCATGTCCAGTGTGGGATATTTATCGAGGAACAGGCCACATTCGAGTCCTGCGTGAATTGCTTTCACTTTGGCTTCTACACCGAACAGGCGTTTGTAAGATTCGGCTGCTACTTCGAGAATGGGTGAATGCGGATTGGGCTTCCATCCCGGATAACCTTCACCGAAAGTGACTTCCGCTCCAGCCAGTCTGAACACGGCACGTACGGTATTTGCCATATCGTTGCGTGCGGACAATATAGAACTACGCTGGCTGGTTTCAATACGGATGATATGGTCGGGTTTCATCTTCACCGAAGCAAGGTTCGTGGATGTTTCTACCAGTCCCGGAATGTCCTGACTCATTGCATATACTCCGTGAGGAGCCGCATACAGTGCTTTCAACAGGCGGTCGGTGGTATCTTGGTCGATAGCTGTCTGGCGGGGAGTCTCTGATTCGAGAACCAATTTCAAATCCGGTTCTACAACTGACAGCTCATCTTCCATTTCACTGGCGAAGATGTTCAGTTCGGTGCGTACGTCATGTTTTGCATCTTCGGGAACTGCACAGATGGCATAAGCTTCACGAGGGATGGCATTGCGCAGATTTCCACCGTTGATTTCGCAAAGGTACAAATCGTGGTTGTTGGCCATGCGGGTAAGGAAACGGTTCAAAATTTTGTTGGCATTGCCTCGTCCCAGATGGATATCTCCTCCAGAGTGGCCTCCTTTCAGTCCTTTTACTTCTACTTTGAAGAAGAAATATCCGGCAGGTACTTCGATTTCTTTATACGTAAATTCTGCTACGGAGTCAATACCACCGGCACATCCGATAAAGATTTCCCCTTCATCCTCAGAGTCGAGATTCAAAAGGATATCTCCGCTCATAAAACCTTCTTTCAGGGCAAATGCTCCGGTCAGTCCGGTTTCTTCATCTACGGTGAACAGACATTCCAGCGGTCCGTGTTCTATGCTGTCATCGGCAAGGATAGCCAGCTCCGTAGCCACACCGATACCATTGTCAGCTCCGAGTGTAGTTCCTTTGGCTTTCAGCCATTCACCGTCTATTTCTGTTTCGATTGGATCGGTGAGGAAGTCGTGTTGAACATCATTGTTTTTCTCACATACCATGTCAATGTGCGATTGCAGTACTACAGTTTGCAGGTTTTCCTTTCCGGGAGTGGCAGGCTTTTTAATCAGTACGTTGCCCGCTTCGTCCACTTTGGTCTCAAGATTATGTTTAGCTCCGAACGCCTTTAGGTAGGCAATCATTTTCTCTTCCTTCTTCGAAGGGCGCGGTACTTGGCAGATTTCTTCAAAATACTTGAATACGCCGGCCGGCTTTAGGTCTTTTTTTTCCATGTTGTTTCTTTATTATAATAAGGAATAGAAGGGCGGTTTTAGCTTCTTCTATTGCTAAATATGGTTAATTTGATTGACTTATCTGAACTCATATCTCATTAAAGCCTATCTTTGCATTCACAAAATTAATAGAAATGGTTGAGACTATACTGATAACTTTGTTAATAGTTGCTATTTCCCTGGTTTTATTGGGGGTGAAAGTATTCTTTACGAAGGGCGGGAAGTTCCCGAATGGTCATGTGAGTGGGAATAAGGCGTTGCGTAAAAAGGGAATCGGGTGTGCTCAGTCTCAGGATCGTGAGGCACAGAAGAAACCGCGCTTTTCTATTGATGAGTTAGAAAAGGCCTTGAATGATAGTATGAATTAAATTTATTAAAAACAATACTTATTAATTATGAATAGAATGAACTACCTCATGAACGGTTTGGCTGCTCTTGCGTTTATCGTTTTATTTTCACAATGCGCTGGCAAAACTGATAATCAAACTGCTACAACTCCCGTTCAGGCAAATGCTGAATTGTCAGGAATGAAAATTGCTTATGTCGAAATAGACTCGCTGTTGGCCAAATACAATTTTTGTATTGACTTGAATGAGGCTATGGTGAAGAAAAGCGAGAATGTTCGTATGACATTGAATCAGAAAGCTAACTCCTTGAATAAGGAAAAGCAGGACTTCCAGAAGAAAGTGGAAAACAATGCTTTCCTATCACAAGATAGAGCACAGCAGGAATATAACCGTCTGGTAAAGTTGGAACAAGACTTGCAAGAGCTGAGCAATAAGCTTCAGAATGGCTTGATGGAAGAGAACAATAAGAATAGCTTGCAGTTCCGTGATTCTATCAACGCATTCCTGAAAGAATATAATAAGACTCACGGATATAGCTTGATTTTCAGCAACACCGGTTTCGATAATCTGCTTTATGCTGATAGCGCGTTTAATATTACAGAAGAAATCGTAAACGGATTGAATGCCCGATATTCACCGGTAAAGAAATAGATCATTTTTTTATTGCATATTTTAATTTTTTGCCTGTCCGGTACTATAAAGTCCGGATGGGTTTTTTGTGTGTGAAAACAAGGAAACGGAATGGTCAGGGAGCTTCCGTTATATATTGTTTCATGCCTTCTGTGTAATAAGTCTCGAACTTTCCTTTTTCTCCACTATATATAAAGTAAGCATCAATCTTGGGATGCGCTTTACAGAAAGCCTCCGCTTCTTCAAGCCCCATCACCATAAATGAGGTAGCCAAAGCGTCGGCTGTCATACAATCTTCCGCTATCACAGTAGCGGACAAAATGTTATGCTGCACAGGATAGCCCGTTCTCGGATCAATGGTATGGGCATATTTCTTTCCGTCTTTGTAATAGAAGTTGCGGTAGTTTCCGGAAGTAGCCATACCGAGATCGGTTACTTTGAGTACCGTCTGTATATCTTGTTTTACAGAGAGAGAATCATCGATAGGCTTGTTGATTCCGATACGCCAACGGTCGTTTTTAGGATTGAATCCTTTTACCACCACTTCGCCACCTATATCTATCATATAGTTCTTGATTCCTTTTCTATCCAATAGACGGGCGACTACATCCACTGAGTATCCCTTAGCTACAGCGCTACAACTCAACATAATACGCGGATCTTGTTTGATAATCTTTTCGTTCTCAAGTTTTACTTTGTCATATCCGGTGATTTGCAACAAACTATCTATCATTACGGAATCCGGGAAAGTGCCTTTCTTGAATCCGAATCCCCACGCATTGGCGAGCGGGGCTATCGTTATGTCAAAAGCTCCTTGGGTCTCGCGGGAGATCTCCATAGAACGGTTGAAGCATTTTTGGAAAAAAGTATCTGTCACTATTTCTTCGTTACGATTGACACGACTGATGACGGAACTGTCATTGAAGGGTGACAGTGACAAGTCGAATCGTTTTAACTCCGCTTCGATTTCCGGTTTTAAGTCACCGTCATATTGATAAGTGATATTGTAAACGGTTCCGAACACCAGACCGGTAATACTGTTGTAGTTTGCTTGTTGATTGTGTCTGGCCAATATCCAGATAGTTGCCAGAATTAGGAAAGCCAGCCAAAGGAAACTCTTTTTTGTCTTCATACATTCTTCTATTTAATAAGAAAACTCTTTTTTTATTGGAAAAATAGATGCTCAATTAATATTTTAATTCCGATAATTACCAGAATGATACCTCCCCATAACTCAGCTTTTAACTTCCGGGCAAGGCCGCAGCCACATTGAATGCCGAAAATAAGCCCGATTAATGACAGGACGAATGAAACAAATCCTATGATGAGGATAGGAGAAAGGATATCGCTGTAATCCTGAATACCTAAAAAGGCGAATGAAATACCGACTGCCAATGCGTCGATACTTGTTGCTACCGCCATGGTCAGTACTACCTTTAGGCTTGCCGGATTGAACAGTTGGCAACATTCTTCTTCTTTAAAGGATTCCCAAATCATTCGGCCTCCCAGAAAGGCAAGAATTCCGAAAGCGATCCAATGATCTATACTTTCTATAAGATGACTGAAGGTTTTTGCACACATCCATCCGATAAGTGGCATGATGGCTTGAAAAAGTCCGAAAGCAAAGGCCATGATTAGCATTGGTCTCCATCGGGTACGTTTCAAAATAATGCCGCTTGCAATGGATACGGCGAAACAATCCATCGCCAGACCTATTGCAAGCAACCAAATCTCTAGTCCTGTCATTGTATTCTAAAGAGGCAATTTATAGATGAGGGAATAGGTGATTCCCATATTATTTGATTTATATTTACCGTAACCCGGCACATACCACGGAGCGCCATACTCTCCGATAGAAGCTTTTGTCTTGTATTTCATGCGTACCGACCACCCCATATTAAAGTTCTTGTAAATACGTACTTTAACGCCTAAGACGATTTCCAACCATTGCACTGAGCCTTTCATGCCCAAATGGCTGAAAGGAACACTCCCTCCCCAATAATCGTCTTCTAAGTTGGGATTGCCTATTACATCTCCCCAAATAGGATCATTTGCCGGCAGGGTTGATACATCATATTTGAAAGAACTGAATGCATAACGAAGTCCGGCATATAAATAACTGTTTTTCTCTTTTTTCTTTGCCATCGTGTTGTAGTCTACGCCGATACGGAAAAAAGGGGCAGCTTTGCTTTTGTAGTGTATACCCGTTTCGCTCCAGGTGTCTGTTCCTCCCATGCCAAATTCAAAAGTAGGGATGAATTTGTTTTTAAGGTTGACACCAATGCTGACTTCTGAACTCATGAAGTCTCCTCCTAAGATTTTGCTTCCTATGCCGTATAAATCCACACCGATATACGTCCCGTTATAAAACGGAATCGTATCTATCTCGACAGTCTCTTTTTTCTTCAGGTCTCTTTTGGGTGTATGAGTAGGACGCTGCTGTTGTGCCAGTAACGGAAGACCGATACAAAAGAGTAGAAGCAGACTAATCAGGCGTAACCGGTGTGCGGTCGCGATAGTTAAAGAATATCTGTAAATTCTCAATTTCATTTGAATTGGCTTCTTTATTTCGTAATTCGATAGACGTTATTTTCTCCGTACTGTTTTTCCTGTTGCCGAATGCAGCACTGATGATGTTTTGTTTCATCATGTAACCGCATTCCATAGACTGAAAATAGGGAGTGTTCTCTTGTACGATATATACTGTATCTACATCCTCTGGATTGCGTACCGGATTATATTGGAAGATAAATACGGTGGAATCGCTGGTATAGCGCAACGGCAACATTACTGTATGTACATCTTTCTCATTGTTGAGAATAATGGAGTCTGTTCCCATTGCTCTGACTGTCAGCGAGTCGAGTGTGTCATTGAGTACGGCGTTATCATTATCCGGATCGTTGGTTTTGAACGTGCAATACATCATGGGACGTCCTGCCATAGAACAATCATTTTCGTCCGAACATGAACTGTGGATACCGATAGCGGCACCAACGATTATCAATAGGAGAAAGATACGAACTAAATTCTTCATAGTCAAGTATTGAATGTGAATCAAATTTTCTTTTCTATCTGGTAGTTATTCCGTTCCGGTGCGTTACGCGAAATTAATTCGCCAAGAAATCCGGCAAGGAATAATTGTGTACCTATAATCATTGCCGTAAGTGACAAATAAAAATAGGGAGAGTCGGTCACTAGTCTATATGGTAGATTGTTGTACATTGCGTATAGCTTACTACCACCTACAATGATAACGGAAATCATTCCGATGAGAAACATCAGCGATCCTAACAAGCCGAAAAAATGCATCGGTTTGATTCCGAATTTGGAAAGAAACCAGAGTGAGAGTAAATCCAGATAACCGTTCACGAAGCGGTTAAGTCCGAATTTGGTTGTACCGTATTTGCGGGCTTGATGATGCACCACTTTTTCACCGATTTTCTTGAATCCGGCGTTCTTTGCCAGATAAGGTATATAACGGTGCATCTCACCGTACACTTCAATATGTTTTACGACCTCTCTGCGATACGCTTTCAGTCCGCAGTTGAAGTCGTGTAGGTTTTTAATACCTGAAACTTTGCGTGCCGTTGCATTAAACAGTTTGGTGGGAAGTGTCTTTGACAGAGGATCATATCTTTTTTGTTTCCAGCCGGAAACCAAGTCGTAACCGTCTTCGGTTATCATCCGGTAGAGTTCAGGTATTTCGTCCGGACTGTCCTGTAAATCTGCGTCCATCGTTATAACCACGTCTCCCTGCGCTTCTGCGAATCCACAGTAAAGTGCGGGTGATTTGCCGTAGTTGCGACGGAACTTGATACCTCTTACATGCTCCGATTGGGATTTTAGCTTTTCTATCACTTCCCATGAACGGTCCGTACTTCCGTCATTAACGAAAATCACCTCAAATGAGAATCCGTTGGCTTGCATTACCCGTTCTATCCAAGCGTAGAGTTCGGGTAGTGACTCTTCTTCATTGAATAATGGGACTACAACTGATATATCCATTTCTTTAATTACTAGTTACGAATTACAAATTACAATCAACTCGGCTCATTGTTTCCGGGTTTCGCTTTTTTCATTACCATTAATCCGGTAGGGATGGCAAGGATACTTCCGAAAAATACGTCCGATGACAACATTTGCATGGTAATGTCGATAGCGCTGAGCGAGTTTATTTTATCTGCATCAAACATATCTTTCATAAGTTCTTTGTTTTCTTGTAAAGCGGGACTTTGCTCTATCGCCTGGTTCCAAAAATCAGCAAGGGCGTTGAAGATAAAGCCGTGATCTATAAACTGGAAGTATATGTAATGTGCTACGGCTACCAATAGGGAAGCGAACATATACATAAATATAGTGAAAAGAACAGCGTGTGAGAATTGTATAGCTCCTCCGCATACTTTGTCGCGATAGATTTTTACATAATAATAACCTATGATTGGCACGGCTAGCGTTAGAATAACATATAGCAATTGGAAAAAAGGTATAGCAAACATCAATGGAAGTAGTATGAATTTCAATATCCAATAAGCTCCCATATATGTGCCAAAATGCATGGCGTATTTCTGTAAATAGCTTCTGTTCTCTGTCATCTTCATTTATAAATTGCGCACAAAGGTACAAATAATATCGGTTGATAGAGGGAATATGGTTGTTAAAGTTAATAAAGCAATAAAAGTTGCTAGTAGAGATTTTTTTTGTACCTTTAATTGCTTGAAATGTAGTCTGTTAGTTGTTTTACTTGAAAAAAGTTGTTCGTAGCTATTGCAGAATCCGTAAAAATGCCTACCTTTGCAACCGCAAAACGGGTAAGTCCTATACGGCCAGCTCCCTTCGAATCCTCCAGGGCTTGATCGCAGCAAAGGTAGTTGGTTGTAGCGGCGCGATATAGATAGCTTACCCACCCCCGCCTCTTTAGCTCAGTTGGTCAGAGCACGTGATTTGTAATCTCGGGGTCGTTGGTTCGAATCCGACAAGAGGCTCGAAAAAGGATATATAACAAATCCAAGAAAAAAGCATTCAGGCAATTACCTGAATGCTTTTTTTATATTTTGGCTTGTTTCCGTACAGTTTTGATTCTTTTCACCACAGAGGACACGGAGGACACAGAGTTTATAATTATCTATGAACTAGAACTTTGAAACCTCTGTGTCCTCTGTGGTGAAATAGTTCATTTACGTACCAATATGAAAAATGACAACTGCATAGGGACTTGCAGTTAGGGTATTCTACTATTAATAGAATGTATTATGCTTGTTTTCATACAGTATTTGTATTATTGATTAAAATGGTATTGTTTAGATTATCAATGATTTAGTTGATTCTTTGTCTATTATAAAAACTTATATAAAAATCCCCGGGATATCTATCGTCCGGGGATTTTATTTAGATGTAAAGTCGAAATTTATTTGATTCTTTTGTATCCATACACAGCCAAATCACCCAATTCCTCTTCAATACGGAGTAACTGATTGTATTTAGCCATACGGTCGGAGCGGCTTAAAGAACCTGTCTTGATCTGCCCGCTGTTGGTAGCTACTGCGATATCAGCGATAGTAGCATCTTCTGTTTCACCCGAACGGTGAGAAGTAACAGTAGTGTATCCATGACGGTGAGCCATTTCGATAGCGTTCAGTGTTTCTGTCAGCGAACCGATTTGGTTTACTTTAATCAGGATAGAGTTGGCACAGCCTTTTTCGATACCCATTGCAAGGAAATCTACGTTGGTTACGAACAAGTCGTCACCTACCAGCTGGCAACGGTTGCCGATGCGTTCGGTCAGCTTTTTCCAGCCTTCCCAGTCGTTTTCGTTCATACCGTCTTCGATAGAGTCGATAGGGAATTTGTTGATTAGTTCTTCCAGGTAGTCAACTTGTTCTGCGGAAGTACGTTTCTTACCTTTTTCACCTTCAAACTTGGTATAATCGTAAATACCATCGTGGTAGAATTCGGAAGAAGCACAGTCCATACCGATCATAACGTCTTTGCCCGGTTCGTATCCTGCTGCTTTGATAGCGGCCAGAATAGAATTCAAAGCATCTTCCGTACCTTCGAGGTTAGGTGCGAAACCACCTTCATCACCTACAGCAGTGCTAAGACCACGGTCTTTCAAGACTTTCTTTAAAGCGTGGAATACTTCAGCACCCATGCGCAGACCTTCTCTGAAAGAAGGAGCACCTACGGGACGGATCATAAATTCCTGGAATGCGATCGGAGCATCGCTATGTGAACCACCGTTGATGATGTTCATCATCGGTACAGGCATCACATACGTATTTGTTCCACCGATATAGCGGTATAGAGGAAGATCCAGATAGTTGGCAGCAGCTTTAGCTACGGCAAGAGATACACCGAGAATAGCGTTAGCACCTAAATTCGATTTAGTCTTAGTGCCGTCCAATGCCAGCATTGCGTAGTCGATACCTCTCTGATTGAGTGAAGACATACCAATCAGTTTCGGAGCGATGATTTTATTTACATTATCAACCGCTTTTTGTACTCCTTTTCCACCATAGCGCTGTTTGTCACCATCGCGAAGTTCCAATGCTTCGTGTTCACCTGTGGAAGCACCTGACGGTACAGATGCACGTCCCATAATGCCGGATTCCAATACTACGTCAACTTCTACTGTGGGGTTACCTCTTGAATCGAGAATTTCTCGAGCTACAATTTTTTCAATTTTCATCGTTTCTATTGTTTTTGAATAAGATTTCTGCAAAAGTACGGACTTGACGGGGAGTGAGAAATCACTATAAATAGGTATTCTTTTTGTGCCTATTCCCTATATGTCGTTAGTCCGACCTTATACTATAACAACGGGACGATGTTTTTTGTTTGAGTGCGGCGGGGTGAATTTGCAGGATTTTAATCTTCGATAATAACCCCTAACAGTGGGAGCAAATCCATTGCTTGCAGGGAAGTGATGACAGCCCCTTTCAGATCGCTGATGTTAAGCGTGATTCCGCTGATACGGGAAGTGCGCAAATCTATTCCGCGAAGCGGAGCGTGTGAAAAATCGGCTTCTACGAGATCGCAACTCTCAAATGCGACGGATGAAAAACGGCAGTCGTTCAGACTTCCGTTGCGGAGCTGGCTGTGTGCAAAACGTACCTGGTTCATTTTACTCATAGCCAGATTGATATAACCTGCGTTGCAGTCATGCAGCAAGACGTGATTCATCGTTGTTCCCGATAGATTGGTACCCAATAGTTTGCAGGAAATGAATTCTACCCGGTAGAGCGAACTTTCAGCGAAAGAAATGTTGGATAAGTCGCAGTTCTCGAACCTGACATCGGTCAGCTGGGAGGAACGGAATTTACATTCGCTGAATGTCTGATGCTGAAAGGTGCAGTTTTTAAAACTTTTATAAGATTTGTCGATGCCTTCTTCTTTTCCTTTGCAGAATAAAAGATGGGAGACGGTTTCTTCTCTGTCGAGCCATTCCTGTAGGGTAGTAGTACTGACTTCCTGCTCTTCCATCATGGGAGGAACAACGCGGACGGGTTTGGTTGGGTTTCTTTTAATCATGTCGTAAAGGTAGGATTTATATTCGAATTATTAAATCTGTTTTCCCACATATCCACCGGCTAACGTTGCGGCTAATCCTATTCCTATACTTAATAATGTATATAGAACAAATGCTCCGTAAAATTCTCCTTTCAGCAGACCTACGCCGTCACTGGAGAAAGTAGAGAACGTTGTGAAACCTCCACATAAACCCGTTGTCAGAAACAAACGGAACTCGAACGGAAGGTGGAATCGCTCTGAAAGGGCATAGAACAGGCCGATGAGAAAACTGCCGAGAAGATTGACCGTGAAAGTGGCCCATGGAAAATGATAAGGGACGATTCGTTCGTGCATTAACAACTGGATGAAATAACGCAGTGCACTACCGGTTCCTCCACCGATAAAGATATAGATAACTTCTTTACTCATTTGATTGAAAGATTGATATTATTTGTAGACGGCTTCAAAATCCTTTTCGAATTGTTGGAAGCCTCCGGGATAAACAAGATTGATTTGTTCTGAAACGGTTGACGGATCATTTTTGTTTTGCAGAACGGATATGAACTTTTTGAATATCTCGCGGGGGACGCTCTCTATCCAGAAGGTGACAAGCGCGTGCGAAAGAATATAAGAGTATTGTTCGTCCGTCATTTGCTGCTTCATAAATTTGCCCTGGCTGCTATTTAAAAATGTAGGAAGGTTTACTTCTCCCAGCATATACATCGTCCGAACTCTCCCTTGTTCGTATTCGGTAAATGTGTGGCGGACTGCTTTTTTGTGAATGGTGCAATGTTTGAAGTACTCCGACAGTCCTTCATTAAGCCAGCTTGGAGGACGCTTGCCGAGAATCTGCGAAACGAAATGATGACTCAGTTCGTGATAGATGAGCAGCTGTTGCGGGTTGGTGGTTTTACAGGCTATTCCGCTGCGGGTGGCATAGATTGTATCACCTTGCTTGATGTGAAAATTCAAGGTCTTGAATGGTTCACGCGGATCGGTTTTCCAGGCTGTCTTTTGATTGTTCTTTACGGGTAAGGCATAAGGAGTCTGAATATTGAAATCTTTAGGAAATTTGCCCCGGTAGAACGTATAAGAAGAGGCACTTTTAAACGGATTGTCTACCTGTGCGTTCTTTTCTATTTTAAATATAGTGTTTTTTCCGTTACTTAAATTGTAGGAACGGTCGTTGGCACGATACAGATAATAGTCGCAATAGTCTTCATTGTAGTAATTGAGTTCGGTAGCTCCCTGAGCATCTTTTTCCCATTTTGACTCGATGATACCGTATGGACGTTCCAGCAGTTTACGTAAAGACTGCGCGGAAGTGTAGCTGGCGGACAATGTGAAAATCAATAGAGCGATCAATTTAAGGTGCTGTGCCATATTCTAAATAGTAAAGTGTTTATTGATATAGTTGGGATAATACGTTGCAAATATAGAAAGATTATGTAATATGCGTCTTTAATCCTTTTAATTTCTTCACCATAGACACTATATTTTTTCTAGCTTCTGGATTTGTTATCTGCTTTATATTTAAATGTTTATCCCGTTTCAACTTCTATATCCTTCTATATTTTCTTTATAAAGAAAAACACCTCTATTGTTTCCTGTCTATCTTTGCCATACGATTATTAACTAACTCATTTATATCATGAAGAACATGAAAATAGGAACTGCAATATGGGTCTGCCTGTTGCTCTCTTTTTTCTTCGGCACATCAGCAAAGGCCGAAAGTATCACTTCTCCTGACGGACAATTAAAGCTAAATTTCTCTGTTAACACGCAAGGAGAACCGGTGTATGAACTCTCTTATAAAGGAAAAGAGGTGATTAAACCTTCGAAACTGGGACTGGAATTGAAAAATGATCCCGGACTGATGAATGGATTCACTCTGGCCGATATTAAAACTTCTGCTTTTGATGAAACATGGGAACCGGTGTGGGGAGAGGTGAAATCAATCCGCAACCATTATAATGAGGTGGCTGTTACTTTGAATCAGAAGGCACAAGATCGCAATATCATTATCCGTTTCCGTCTTTATGATGATGGCTTGGGATTCCGGTATGAATTCCCATTGCAGAAGAATTTGAATTATTTTGTGATTAAGGAAGAACATTCCCAGTTTGCTATGGCGGGAGATCATAAGGCCTTTTGGATTCCCGGTGATTATGATACGCAGGAATACGATTATACCGAGTCCAGACTTTCTGAAATTCGTGGATTATTGCAAGGGGCGATTACTGGAAACGCTTCTCAAACCTCTTTCTCGCCAACAGGTGTGCAAACTTCTTTGCAGATGAAAACGGATGATGGCTTATATATCAACCTGCATGAAGCTGCTTTGGTTGATTATTCCTGTATGCATTTGAACCTTGATGATCGGAACCTGGTTTTTGAATCGTGGTTGACACCGGACTCACAAGGAGATAAAGGATATATGCAAGCACCTTGTCGTTCTCCTTGGCGCACGGTAATCGTGAGTGATGATGCGCGTGATATTCTGGCATCTAAGCTGACATTGAATCTGAACGATCCTTGTGCTTATGAAGATGTTTCTTGGATTAAACCGGTGAAATACATTGGTGTGTGGTGGGAAATGATTAGCGGAAAAAGTTCTTGGGCATATACGGACGATGTTTACTCTGTGAAATTGGGCGAAACAGATTATTCAAAAACAAAACCGAACGGACGCCATGCAGCGAATAACGATAATGTGAAACGGTACATTGACTTTGCTTCTGAACATGGATTTGATCAAGTATTGGTAGAAGGATGGAACGAAGGTTGGGAAGATTGGTTCGGCAAATCAAAAGATTATGTATTTGATTTCGTTACACCTTATCCTGATTTCGATTTGAAAATGCTGAATGCATATGCGAAGTCAAAAGGAGTAAAGCTGATGATGCATCACGAGACATCCGCTTCTGTTCGTAACTATGAACGTCATTTGGATGCGGCATATCAATTTATGGTAGATAACGGCTACAATGCTGTGAAGAGTGGATATGTCGGCAATATCATTCCTCGTGGCGAACATCATTACGGACAATGGATGAACGACCATTATCTATATGCAGTGAAGAAAGCGGCTGATTATAAGATTTGTGTGAATGCTCATGAGGCAGTCCGTCCTACCGGACTATGTCGTACTTATCCGAATCTGATCGGCAATGAGTCGGCACGTGGTACGGAGTATGAAGCATTTGCCGGTAATAAACCGTTTCATACCACTTTACTTCCTTTTACCCGTCTGATTGGCGGACCGATGGATTATACTCCGGGTATTTTTGATACCAAACTTTCTTTCTTGTCGGGCGATCATAGTTTTGTACGTACTACATTGGCTAAACAATTGGCTCTTTATGTAACGATGTACAGCCCTTTGCAGATGGCGGCTGATTTCCCTGAAAACTACGAACGTCACATGGATGCATTTCAATTTATCAAGGATGTAGCCGTTGATTGGGATGACAGTAAGTATCTGGAGGCAGAACCGGGAGATTACATCACCGTTGCACGTAAGGCGAAGGGTACTGATAGCTGGTTCGTAGGTGGTATCACTGATGAGAATCCTCGTACTTCTGCTTTTACACTTGATTTTCTCGAACCGGGAAAACAATATGTAGCGACATTGTATGCTGACGGAAAGGAAGCGGACTTTGAAAAGAATCCAACCTCTTATCAAATAAAGAAAGGTATAGTGACTGCTAAAACCCGGATTTCTGTCAAACTGGCCCGTAGCGGAGGATTTGCGTTGAGCTTGATTGAAGCAGCTCCGTCGGATAAGAAGATAATCAAGAAATGGAAATAAGATCTAGGCAAAGAGATTGTTCTCGGATTTCCCGCTTTTAATAAATATTAGTTGTTGCCCCGCAAGGAAAACAAAACTTTGCGGGGCTCTTTATTTTATCAGACGGATTCTTTTTTGTACTTTTGCACATCTTTTTAAAAAACATCAATAAAGAGAATAACATGGGAGGTTTTTTCGGAACAGTCTCGAAAGCTAGTTGCGTGACTGATTTATTCTACGGCACAGATTATAACTCACATCTGGGTACAAAGCGGGGAGGACTCGCGACATACAGTAAGGAAAAAGGGTTTATACGCTCCATTCATAATTTGGAAAGTACCTATTTTCGAACAAAGTTCGAAGGAGAATTGGACAAGTTTAAAGGAAACGCCGGTATCGGCATTATTAGTGACACAGACGCTCAACCTATTATTATTAACTCTCACCTCGGCCGCTTCGCCATTATTACCGTTGCAAAGGTTGTCAATACTCAGCAACTGGAAGATGAACTTCTCAATCAAAATATGCACTTCGCCGAACTTAGTTCGAGCAATACCAATCAGACTGAACTTATCGCATTACTTCTGATACAAGGTAGAAACTTTGTGGAAGGTATTGAAAATGTGTTCAAGCACATCAAAGGTTCTTGCTCAATGCTTATCTTGACGGAGGACGGAAGTATCATCGCTGCTCGTGACCAGTGGGGGCGTACTCCTATCGTAATAGGAAAAAAAGAAGGAGCATACGCTGCGACAAGCGAATCATCCAGTTTTCCGAATTTGGATTATGAGATAGAGAAATACTTAGGTCCCGGTGAAATCGTCCGTATGTATGACGATCATATCGAACAACTTCGTGAACCGAATGAGGATATGCAGATTTGTTCGTTCCTGTGGGTGTACTATGGCTTTCCTACTTCTTGTTATGAAGGACGGAATGTAGAAGAGGTGCGCTTCACTTGTGGATTGAAGATGGGACAGACAGATCAATCGGAAGTGGACTGTGCTTGTGGTATTCCTGATTCGGGAGTGGGTATGGCTTTGGGATATGCAGAAGGTAAGGGTGTTCCTTATCACCGTGCGATTTCAAAATATACACCGACTTGGCCTCGTAGTTTTACTCCTAGTAATCAGGAGATGCGTGCGTTAGTGGCGAAGATGAAATTGATTCCGAACCGTGCAATGCTTGAAGGTAAACGTTTGTTGTTTTGTGATGATTCTATCGTTCGTGGCACGCAGTTGCGTGATAATGTGAAGATACTATATGATTATGGAGCAAAAGAGGTACATATGCGTATTGCCTGTCCTCCATTGATTTATGCTTGTCCGTTTGTAGGTTTTTCCGCTTCCAAAAATGCGTTGGAACTGATTACCCGCCGTATTATTAAGGAATTGGAAGGTGACGAAAATAAGAATTTGGATAAATATGCCACTACCGGGTCTCCCGAATATGAGAAGATGGTTGGTATTATAGCCGAACGTTTCGGGCTTTCTTCTTTGAAGTTCAATACAGTGGAAACATTAATAGAAGCTATCGGTCTGCCCAAATGCAAGGTTTGTACACATTGCTTTGACGGTAGTAGCCATTTTTAAAGTGGTCAGATAGGTCAGTTAAGTATCCGGATAAAATTATACAATAAAAAAGAGCCGTGAATTGCTTTGTAATTCACGGCTCTTTTTTTACCTTTACGGCACTATAAACTATCAATTTGTAAATTGTAATTAGTAACTTGTAATTAAAACGATATGACTTTAGTAGACAGATTTTTAAAGTATGTAAGCTTCGATACACAATCTGATGAATCGACAGGGCTTACTCCAAGTACTCCGAAGCAGATGGTTTTTGCAGAATACTTGAAAAAAGAGTTGGAATCTTTGGGGTTGGAAGATATAACTTTGGATGAGCATGGTTATCTTTTTGCCACGCTCCCTGCCAATATAGATAAAAAGGTACCGACTATCGGGTTTATTGCTCACATGGATACAAGTCCGGATATGACGGGTAAGGATGTTACTCCGCGTATTGTAGAAAAGTATGACGGTTCGGATATTGTACTTTGTGCCGAAGAAAATGTGGCTCTTTCCCCGTCGCAATTTCCGGAATTGTTGGATCATAAAGGAGAAGATTTGATTGTAACCAACGGAAAAACTTTGCTCGGTGCTGATGATAAAGCCGGTATTGCAGAGATTGTTTCCGCAATGGCCTATCTGAAAGACCACCCTGAAATCAAACACGGAAAAATCCGTATCGGTTTCAATCCGGACGAAGAAATCGGTGAAGGCGCTCATAAATTCGATGTAGAAAAGTTCGGTTGTGAGTGGGGATATACAATGGATGGCGGTGAAGTGGGAGAGTTGGAGTTCGAGAACTTCAATGCTGCTGCCGCTAAAGTTACTTTTAAAGGGCGTAATGTACATCCGGGATATGCTAAGGATAAGATGATTAATTCCATTTATTTGGCCAATCGGTTTATTACCCTGCTGCCGACACAGGAAAGGCCGGAGCATACTACGGGATATGAAGGATTTTATCATCTGATTGGCATTCAGGGTGAAGTGGAGCAAAGCTCAGTTTCTTATATCATTCGCGATCATGACCGTACTAAGTTTGAAAACCGCAAGAAAGAAATGGAACGTCTGGTCGCTCAAATGAATGCCGAATATGGTGCGGGTACGGTAACTCTCGAATTGCGCGACCAATATTATAATATGCGTGAGAAGATAGAGCCGGTGATGCATATTATCGACACCGCTTTTGCTGCAATGGAAGCTGTTGGTGTGAAACCGAATGTGAAGCCGATTCGTGGAGGTACGGATGGTGCACAACTTTCTTTTAAAGGCTTGCCTTGCCCGAATATCTTTGCCGGTGGGCTGAATTTTCACGGACGTTATGAATTTGTGCCTATCCAGAATATGGAGAAAGCAATGAAAGTAATTGTGAAGATTGCCGAGCTCGTAGCTTCCAAATAACTGATACTTAAAACTTAATACTTAAAAGAATATGAAAACCACTCCGTTTACAGAGAAACATATAGCGCTTGGTGCTAAAATGCACGAGTTTGCAGGTTATAATATGCCTATTGAATACTCCGGTATTATTGACGAACATCTGACGGTCTGTCAGGGTGTCGGGGTATTTGATGTATCCCATATGGGAGAATTCTGGGTGAAAGGTCCGGAGGCATTGGCTTTTCTTCAGAAGGTGACTTCCAATAATGTGGCGGTACTGACTCCGGGAAAAATTCAATATACTTGTTTCCCGAATGATAAAGGAGGAATTGTAGATGACTTGCTGGTATATCAGTATGAACCGGAAAAATATATGTTGGTAGTCAATGCCGCTAATATTGAAAAGGACTGGGACTGGTGCGTTTCTCATAATACGGAAGGAGCGGAATTGGAGAACGCTTCGGATCACATGGCGCAACTTGCTGTGCAGGGGCCGAAAGCGATTCTTGCTTTGCAGAAATTGACTGATATTGATCTGTCATCAATTCCTTATTATACTTTTAAAGTCGGAAAGTTTGCAGGTGAAGAGAACGTGATAATTTCCAATACCGGCTATACGGGTGCAGGAGGTTTTGAACTATATTTCTATCCGAATGTGGCTGATACTATTTGGAAAGCGGTTTTTGAAGCCGGTGAGGAGTTCGATATCAAACCTATCGGTTTAGGAGCTCGCGATACACTTCGGTTGGAGATGGGATTCTGTCTGTATGGAAATGATTTGGATGATACTACTTCACCGATAGAAGCTGGACTTGGATGGATAACTAAGTTTATAGAAGGTAAAGAGTTTATCAATCGTCCGATGCTGGAGAAGCAGAAAGCAGAAGGAGTAACCCGTAAATTGGTTGGCTTTGAAATGGTTGATCGTGGAATTCCCCGTCATGGGTATGAACTTGTAAATTCGGATGGGGAGAAGATTGGGATCGTTACTTCGGGCACTATGTCGCCTACCCGCAAAATTGGTATCGGCATGGGGTATGTGAAACCGGAATACAGCAAGGCAGATACGGAAATTTGTATCGATATGCGTGGTCGTAAATTGAAAGCGGTCGTGGTAAAACCTCCGTTCAGGAAATAATTGAATATTTATAGAAATGCAGATTAACGTTGCTCATTCCATAGATTTATTATAATTTTGTCAGCAAATATGATGAAATAATGTCTCAGTTACCTACTCTTATAGCCGATCTCGCACTGATACTGATCTGTGCAGGCATCATGACTTTATTATTTAAGAAGTTGAAGCAACCTTTGGTTTTAGGATATGTGGTTGCCGGCTTTTTGGCAAGTCCGCATATGCCTTATACGCCTTCCGTAATGGATACTGCGAATATTAAGACATGGGCGGATATAGGTGTTATCTTCTTGTTGTTCGCTCTCGGACTGGAATTTAGTTTTAAGAAGATAGTAAAAGTGGGTGGCTCTGCTATTATTGCCGCTTGTACTATTATTTTCTGCATGATTCTGTTGGGTATAGGCGTTGGTATGGGCTTCGGCTGGCATAGGATGGATAGCCTGTTTTTGGGTGGTATGATTGCAATGTCCTCTACTACGATTATTTATAAGGCTTTTGATGATCTGGGGTTACGGAAAAAACAGTTTACCGGCTTGGTCTTGAGTATCTTGATTTTGGAAGATATTTTGGCAATTGTGTTGATGGTCATGCTTTCCACAATGGCTGTAAGCCATAATTTTGAAGGTACGGAAATGTTGGAAAGTATCGGTAAACTATTGTTTTTCCTAATTCTCTGGTTTGTGGTCGGTATCTATCTAGTACCGGAATTCTTGAAACGTTGCCGTAAACTGATGGGAGAGGAGACTTTGCTTATTGTGTCGCTGGCACTATGTTTCGGTATGGTGGTTATGGCGGCTAATACGGGTTTCTCCGCTGCTTTCGGTGCGTTTATTATGGGATCTATTTTGGCGGAAACAATTGAAGCGGAATCTATCGACCGATTAGTGAAACCTGTTAAAGATCTTTTCGGAGCCATCTTTTTCGTATCGGTAGGAATGATGGTGGATCCGGCGATGATTGTAGAATATGCCATACCTATTCTTGTCATTACTTTGGCGGTTATTTTGGGGCAGTCCGTATTCGGAACATTTGGAGTAATACTTTCCGGCAAACCATTGAAGACGGCTATGCAATGCGGCTTTAGTCTGACGCAGATTGGTGAATTTGCATTTATTATCGCATCTTTGGGAGTCTCGCTGCACGTGACAAGTGATTTTCTCTATCCGATTGTGGTGGCTGTTTCCGTCATCACTACTTTTCTGACTCCTTATATGATTCGTCTTGCCGAACCGGCTTCTACTTTCGTAGATGCTCATCTTCCCGTTTCATGGAGGAAATTTCTGATGCGCTACTCTTCCGGATCGCAGACTGCGCTCAATCATGAGAACTTATGGAAGAAGTTGATATTGGCAATGGTACGCATTACTGTCGTTTATTCTATTGTCAGCATATCGATCATTGCGCTTTCTTTTCGTTTTGTCATACCTTTCTTTAAAGAGAACCTGCCTCATTTGGGAGCTTCTTTACTTGGAGCTGTGTTTATCATTCTCTGTATTGCTCCATTTCTGCGGGCTATTATGGTGAAGAAAAACCATTCGGTGGAGTTTATGACTTTGTGGCACGCCAATCGTGCAAATCGCGCTCCGCTGGTATCGACCATTGTGATTCGCATTATGATAGCGGCACTTTTTGTTATCTTTGTGATTTCCGGATTATTCAAGGCGTCTATCGGCCTAGTTATCGGAGTTGCAGTGCTGGTAGTGTTGCTAATGGTATGGTCGCGCCGCTTGAAAAAGCAGTCTATCTCGATTGAACGTCGTTTTTTCCAGAATCTTCGTTCCCGTGATGTGCGCGCGGAATATCTAGGGGAGAAAAAACCGGAATATGCCGGACGCTTGTTATCGCATGATCTCCATCTTGCCGATATGGAGATTCCTGGTGAGTCTGCTTGGGCGGGAAAGACATTGATGGAACTGAATTTAGGAAAGAAGTTCGGAGTTCATGTTGCTTCCATTCTTCGCGGAAAGAGACGGATTAATATTCCGGGTGGTTCTGTCCGTCTGTTTCCAATGGATAAAATACAGGTGATAGGGACGGATGAACAATTGAATGTGTTTAATGAAGCCATGCAAAATGGGACAAAGGTGGATTGGGATGTGTATGAAAAGAGTGAGATGACTCTAAAACAATTAATTGTTGATAGTGATTCCATGTTTTTAGGTAAGACCATTCGTGAATCGGGCATTCGGGATAAATATCATTGTATGATAGCAGGTGTTGAAAGTGAGGATGGAACATTGATGATTCCGGATGTGAATGTGCCGCTTGAAGAGGGTGATGTGGTCTGGGTGGTAGGTGAAAAAGAGGATGTATACCAATTAGTCAATCAAAAAAACGAAAAAGTACAAGTCGGATAGGAGTGTTATGCCTATTTTTGTAAACGATAAAAACTTAAAAATAATAATATCATGAAGAGCGATCCGAAAGAATGTCTGTATTGTCAGAATAATGAAACGCTGCATAATCTGATGATTGAGATTGCGCAGTTGAGTGTGTCACGTGTATTCCTGTTTAAGGAGCAAACCTATCGCGGGCGTTGCCTTGTTGCTTACAAGGATCATGTGAACGATTTGAACGAGTTGAGTGATGAAGACCGTAATGCTTTTATGTCAGACGTTGCACGTGTTGCCCGTGCCATGCAAAAAGCTTTCCAGCCGGAAAAGATAAATTATGGTGCATACTCAGATAAGTTGTCTCATTTGCATTTTCATTTAGCGCCTAAATATGTGGATGGACCGGATTATGGAGGTACATTCCAAATGAATCCGGGAAAGGTTTATCTGACTGACGCGGAATATCAGGAACTGATTGATGCAGTTGAGGCAAATCTGTAAATGATAATCTAGAGTCTACGGTTCACGGTTCACCACAGAGGACACAGGGGACACAGAGGTTGTATATCGAAGCATACCTATAATTGTATTAAGAGTATAATCATGGATAGTGCCTAAAAGACTCTTTCCTCTATTTCCTCCGTGTCCTCCGTGGTGAACTATTCTTCAAAGTCAAAATCGAAGTCAAAATCGTCCATAAACTCCGGAGTTGTAAATTCTTCCAGCTCGCGGCGGTCTTTTTTAGTTGGGCGTCCGGTTCCGCGTGCACGGTCTATGAATCCGCTGATTTTGCTCATTTCTAACAATTCGTATTGATCGGGAGTAGTGACGTTTTCCATCATCTCCGGTACTAACTTTGCACCTATGCGCTTTTCGATAGCCTGCAGTACCTTGAAGGAATAGGTGATAGGTGGCTTTTTTACCTGTATGACATCTCCCGGTTTTACCATACGGGCAGCTTTCACCAATGCGCCATTGATGGTGACGCGTCCTTTCTTACAAGCTTCCGCTGCAATTGTGCGTGTCTTGAAGATGCGGACAGCCCACATCCATTTATCTATTCTTGCTTCCGCCATTTTATTTCTTATTAAACTGGTTCATTGTGATATCAATTCCGGCAAGGCAAAAACTCTTGATGATTTCTCCAGCTGTTTCCAATCTTTCATTCATTGTTTTCCAGTCTTCATCAGTGAAGTGTCCGAGTACGTAATCTATTTGTCCGCCACGAGGAAAATCATTTCCGATACCAAAACGCAAGCGGGCATAGTTCTGAGTCCCTAATGTTGCAGCGATATGTTTCAAACCGTTATGTCCGGCATCGCTTCCTTTTCCCTTCAAACGTAGTGTTCCGAAAGGGAGTGCCAGATCGTCTACTACAATCAATACATTCTCTAGTGGAATGTTTTCTTTTTGCATCCAATAGCGAACGGCTAATCCGCTTAGGTTCATAAAAGTAGACGGTTTCAACAGTATCAATTGGCGACCTTTGATCGTGAAATTAGTGGTGAATCCGTAGCGGCCGTCAATAAAAGGAGGAGCACTGTTGGTTTTAGCCAATGAATCTACCGTCATAAATCCGATGTTGTGGCGGGTCTCATGATATTCGGGACCAATATTCCCCAGTCCGACAATTAAATATTTTATCATTGTTTTTTCGGTAAAACAGTTCGTTAATGTAGAAAGAGAAACGCAGATTAATACAAATTAATGCAGACTGAACATCTGCTTTAATCTGCATTAATCTGCGTTTGAAGTATATCTCTGTTTACAGGGATATACTCAGATTATTTGCCTGCAGCGGCTGCTGCACCTCTTGCTGCACGAGTCAACTTAACGGCACATACAACGGCTTCTTTAGCACTGATCAGTTCAAGACCTTCAAAGCTCAATTCACCAACTTTGATAGTCTTACCCAATCCTAAGTGAGAAACGTTGATGATCAGCTTTTCAGGAATTACATTGTACAAAGCTTTCACTTTGATCTTACGCATCTGCAATGCCAACTTACCACCGGCTTTCACACCTTCTGCAAGACCTTCCAACTGTACAGGAACTTCCATTACGATAGGTTTAGCTTCATCAATCTGATAGAAGTCAACGTGCAGGATAGTATCCTTTACCGGGTGGAACTGGATGTCTTTCAAGATAGCGTTTACTTTTTTGCCATCGATCACCAAGTCTACTACGTAGATGTGCGGAGTATAAACCAAGTTGCGAAGACCTTCGTTAGTCACTGTGAAGTGAACTACTTCATTACCTCCGTAAAGTACACAAGGTACACCACCGTTCTTACGCATTTCTTTCAAAGCTCTTGCTTGTTCTGAAGAGCGTTCTGCAATTGTTCTTGCAGTTCCTTTTACTTCAATTGATTTCATTTCTTTAAAAATTTGTGTTACTCTAAATTAAGTTAGTTTGCTTAATTCACCATCACACGATGTGGATTATCACACGATGTTGCAAAAAAGCGGTGCAAAAGTACATCTTTCTTTTGAAATATCAAAGAGTTACTCCTTTAAAAGTCAATATCAATCTTAATTTCACTCTCTAATTTCTCTTCTTGGGCTTCTTCGGTAGCTTTTCGCTCATTTTCTTCATCGGCTTCTTGGTCCAGCTGGCTGTTGTAGTCACCCATTTCACTACGGTCGATAAAGCTGATAGCTTCCGTCAACCCTGCCATAAACTTCTGAAAGTCTTCCCGGTATAAGAAGATTTTGTGTTTCTCGAAGCTCACTTGAGAGTCATCACCTTCTCCCGTTACCACTTTTTTACTCTCTGTAATAGCCAGGAACATTTCATCTTTACGATTCTTTTTTACGTCAAGGTAATAGATGCGTTTACCTGCTTTAATGGACTTGGAGAATACGATCTCCTTGTCATTCATGTCTGCGCTCATTTTCTTTTTTAAATCTTCCATATCTTACGGTCCGTTTATAATCGGCTTCAAAATTGGATATTTTTTTTAAACTGTCAAAAGAAAAAGCGCAGAGAATGAAATACTGCATTAAAAAATGTGATTTATTTGTGGAAACTCATTAAAAATATCTACTTTTGCAGTTCGATAACAACAGTATTAATTTGAATTATGATCAACAGAGTTCTTATTCGTCTTAAGATTATACAGATAGTATATGCCTATTATCAGAATGGCAGTAAAAATCTAGACTCAGCGGAGAAAGAGTTATTCTTTAGTCTTTCAAAGGCGTATGACCTTTATAATTATTTGCTAATGCTGATGATAGCATTGACAGAGTACGCACAAAAACGTATTGATACGGCAAAAGCCAAATTGGCACCTACGGCAGAGGAGTTATATCCCAATACAAAGTTTGTGAACAACAAGTTTGTTGCTCAATTGGAGGTCAATAAGCAGCTTACAGAGTTCATAGCTAATCAGAAAAGGACTTGGGCGAACGATCAGGATTTCGTAAAGGAACTTTATGAGAAAATTGTGGGAACTGATATTTATAAGGATTATATGGCTTCCGATGATGATTCTTATGAAGCAGACCGGGAATTATGGAGAAAACTCTATAAAACATATATTTTTAATAATGATTCTTTAGATCAGGTGTTGGAGGATCAAAGTCTGTATTGGAATGACGATAAGGAAATCGTAGATACATTCGTGCTGAAGACAATTAAACGTTTTGATGAAAAGAAAGGCGCTAATCAGGAATTACTTCCGGAATTCAAGGATGATGAAGATCAGGAATTTGCGCGCCGTCTGTTCCGCCGTACTATTTTGAATTCTGACTACTATCGTCATTTGATTAGCGAGAATACGAAGAATTGGGATTTGGACCGTATTGCATTTATGGATATCATTATTATGCAAACTGCCTTAGCGGAAATTTTAACTTTCCCGAACATTCCGGTCAGTGTTTCGTTAAATGAATATGTAGAAATAGCGAAGTTGTATAGCACGTCTAAAAGCGGTAGCTTTATCAACGGAACGCTGGATGGAATAGTTAATCAATTGAAAAAAGAAGGTAAGTTGACCAAAAACTGATATCTTTGTATACATTATAGAAACTAAAACTGATTATTTATGAACGTATTGACTTTATTATTAGATGCTCCTGTTGGGGCTGCCGGAGGTGGAAGTATGATGTGGATCATGCTGATAGCGATGTTTGTTATCATGTATTTCTTTATGATCCGTCCTCAAAATAAGAAACAAAAAGAAATAGCTAATTTCCGTAAATCTCTTCAAGTAAATCAGAGCGTGATTACTGCCGGTGGTATACACGGAACAATCAAGGAAATTAATGATGACTATGTTGTACTTGAGATTGCTTCTAACGTAAAGATTAAAATAGATAAGAATTCTATCTTTGCCGACGCTTCAGCAGCTAGCAATCAATCTAAATAAATAGCTGGTAAATACATGCCTATGTTTGATCGTAGGGAAATAAGATATACATATTTAAAACTATCTAAGAGAATTAAGGATTTTCTGCTCAGTGATAAGAGCAGAGAGTTCTTAATTTTTTTATTTTTCTTTTTGATAGCCAGCGGATTCTGGTTACTTCAAACATTGAATAATGATTATGAAGCGGATTTCTCTATCCCGGTGCGTATCAAAGACGTTCCTAATAATGTAGTGTTGACCTCTGAACCTCCTTCCGAACTTCACGTCAGGGTGAAAGATAAAGGGACTGTCCTTCTGAACTATATGTTGGGCAAAAGTTTTTTCCCGGTGAATCTTAGTTTTCCTGATTATAAGGGAAAAGATAATCATGTGAAGATTTACGCCTCGGATTTTGAAAAGAAGATAATAAGCCAGTTGAACGTGTCTTCCAAAATTCTTTCTATAAAGCCGGATACATTAGATTATATCTATTCGGAAGGAAAGTCCAAACTAGTACCTGTTCGTCTTCAAGGAAAAGTGACTGCCGGACTTCAATATTATGTGTCGGATACGATTTGTAATCCTGATTCAGTATTGATATATGCTCCGGAAGGAATTTTGGATACGATAACGACTGCTTATACGCAAAAGATAAATCTGGAGAATATTTCGGATACTACGCGGCAACGGGTTTCTTTATCTCCGGTGAGAGGAGTAAAGTTTGTTCCGAGTTCGGTTGAAATGACATTCCCGGTCGATATTTATACGGAGAAAACCGTAGAAGTGCCGTTGCATGGAATCAACTTTCCGGCGGATAAAGTGCTGCGTGCCTTCCCTTCTAAAGTTCAGATTACTTTTCAGGTAGGCTTAAAACGGTTTCGTAGCATAAAAGCGAGTGACTTCGTGATTAATGTCTCGTATGAAGAGTTGCTGAAGTTGGGTTCGGATAAATACACGGTTAAGTTGAAATCATTTCCAAGTGGAATCAATCAAATCCGTATTACTCCGGCACAAGTTGATTTTTTGATAGAACAAATATCTTCCAATGGCGATTAAAGTAGGTATAACCGGTGGTATCGGTAGCGGGAAAAGTGTGGTTTCCAGATTGCTCGGCATAATGGGAATCCCTGTTTATATTTCTGATATAGAGGCGAAACGTATTACGAATACGGATGAGGTAATTCATCGGGAACTGTGCGCTTTGGTTGGTGAGGAAGTTTTTCAGAATGGGGAATTAAACCGTCCTTTTTTGGCTACCTATATGTTTGGGTATCCGGAACGCACGAAAGAAGTGAATGGGATTATTCATCCACAGGTGAAAAATGATTTCCGTCAATGGGCCGGTCGGTTGAGTCGTAAACCATTAGTCGGCATGGAATCAGCCATTCTTATAGAGTCTGGTTTTAGAGATGAGGTCGATGTTTTGGTAATGGTATATGCACCATTGGATATAAGGGTAGAACGTGCCATGCGACGTGATGGCTCTTCAAAGGACTTGGTAATGCAGCGTATCGAGGCTCAAATGAGTGATGAGGTTAAGAGAAGTCAAGCCGACTTTGTGATTGTGAATGACGATGAAACACCCTTAATTCCGCAGGTTTTAGAGCTTATTTCTTTGCTATCTAAAAATAATCATTACCTTTGCTCCGCAAAAAAATAATTAATAAACAAAAGAATATATACTATGTTGAAGACTATCTTGTCTATCTCCGGCAAACCGGGATTGTACAAACTCATTTCGCAAGGAAAAAATATGTTGATTGTAGAATCAGTCAATGCTGAGAAAAAACGTTTTCCTGCTTATGGCAATGAAAAAATTATTTCTTTGGCAGATATAGCAATGTACACGGACGATGCGGAAGTTCCTTTGTATGAAGTGTTGGAAGCAATCAAGGAAAAAGAAAAATCTGCAGCCGCTTCTATTGATCCAAAGAAAGCAACTCCTGAACAATTGCGTGAATATTTGGCTGAAGTATTGCCGAATTTCGATCGCGAACGTGTGTATGTGGCTGATATCAAGAAATTAGTTTCCTGGTATAATATCTTGGTTGCTAACGGAATCACGGAATTTAAACCGGAAGAGGCTAAAGAGGAAACAGTTACGGAATAAGGAATTGAGCCGATTGTTTAATCGAAGTGGAAGCATGATAATCACATAAAGATGGTTATCATGCTTTTTTAGTTGTAATGTGGATATTTCAAAAATATATTAGTATTAATTGGGTAATCTTTGATTAAAATAAATATCTTCTGTTTATATTGTAAATAATACTTCTTTTTATGTATCTTTGCCTTCATAGTTTTAAATTGATGTTAGGGGAGATGGAGACAATAACAAATAAAGAAGTAAATGTCCGTTTGGACAATCAAAAAGGAATCTTGTGCATAACCGGCTTATTAGTTGGTACGATGGTATTTTTATACGATTCACAGGGAGAGCTGAAGGGGAAGTCCAAGTTTGAGTTGCCCTCAATTTCTATGCTGGTTCCTAAATATGGGACTTATGTATTGGTGATGAGCCATCCGAACTGTCAACCGGAAGTTCGTAGGATAATATATTCAGAGAAATAAAAAATGAGAGTGTGTCATACCGCGATGAACGCAAATTATCGCAGATTATTTATGACACATCCTCATTTTAATTTAATGAAACCTTTAGTTCCTGAATACTAATCCGTCACCGCTAGCGTCTACAATAATTGCTTTGCTTCGGTCTACTTCCTGAGAAAGTAGTTTTTTGGACAAGTCGTTCAGTAGGTAGCGTTGAATAGCCCTCTTTACCGGACGTGCTCCGAATTCGGGATCATATCCTACTTTAGATAAGAAGTCCAAAGCAGCTTCGGTCATCTCAAGTTCCACTCCGTTTTCGGCTAACATCTTCTGTACGCTCTTGATCTGTAAGAGTACAATCTGCTTGATTTCCTTTTCTGTTAACGGCAAGAACATGATTGTTTCGTCGATACGGTTCAAGAATTCCGGACGAATGGTCTTTTTCAGCATATTCATCACTTCCTTTTTCGTTTCTTCGACTACCTCTTCTTTGTTTGCACCATTCAGCTTCTCCATCTGGCTCTGTATATAGGAACTACCCATATTTGAAGTCATGATGATGATAGTGTTCTTGAAGTTGACCACCCTTCCTTTGTTGTCTGTCAGCCGTCCGTCATCCAATACTTGCAACAGAATGTTGAATACATCCGGATGAGCTTTCTCTATTTCATCGAACAGAACGACAGAATAAGGTTTCCGTCGGATAGCTTCCGTCAGTTGACCGCCTTCATCATATCCTACATATCCCGGAGGCGCTCCGACCAAACGGGAAACACTATGCTTTTCCTGATACTCGCTCATATCGATACGGGTCATCATCGTTTCGTCATCAAACAGAAATTCAGCCAATGCCTTTGCAAGCTCTGTTTTACCCACACCGGTCGTTCCGAGAAAGATAAATGAGCCGATCGGGCGTTTCGGGTCTTGCAGTCCGGCGCGGCTACGACGTACAGCGTCCGCAACAGCTTCTATCGCTTCATCCTGCCCGATAACCCGTTCGTGAAGCTCTTCTTCAAGATGCAACAGTTTGTCTTTCTCGCTCTGCATCATTTTGCTGACCGGAATACCCGTCCAACGAGAAACTACGTCTGCAATGTCTTCAGCGTCTACTTCCTCTTTAATCATGGCGGTATCACCTTGCATTTCGCGGAGCTTTTGCTGAGTCTCTTCTATTTCTTTGTCCAAAGCTTGGAGTTTACCGTAACGTATTTCCGCAACTTTTCCGTAGTCGCCTTCCCGTTCCGCCTTTTCCGCCTCAAATTTCAGATTCTCAATCTCCACCTTATTCTGTTGGATCTTGTCCATCAACGTCTTTTCGCTCTGCCATTTTGCCTTGAAAGACTTTTCCTGCTCTTTCAGTTCGGCAAGCTCCTTACCGATGATTTCCAACTTAGGCTTGTCATTCTCACGTTTGATGGCTTCACGCTCAATCTCCAATTGTTTGATTTTACGGGAAATCTCATCCAGCTCTTCCGGAACGGAATCCACCTCCATGCGTAATTTAGCGGCAGCTTCGTCCATCAGGTCGATAGCTTTGTCCGGCAAGAAACGATCGGTGATGTAGCGGCTACTTAGTTCTACGGCTGCAATGATCGCATCATCTTTGATACGGACATGATGATGGTTCTCGTAGCGTTCTTTCAGTCCACGCAGGATAGAGATTGTGCTCAAGTTATCCGGCTCATCCACCTGCACGATTTGGAAACGGCGTTCCAAAGCCTTATCCTTCTCGAAATATTTCTGGTATTCGTCGAGAGTCGTAGCACCGATAGACCGCAACTCGCCACGTGCTAAGGCCGGTTTTAGGATATTGGCGGCGTCCATTGCACCTTCCCCTTTTCCGGCGCCTACCAGCGTGTGAATCTCGTCAATAAACAAGATGATATCACCTTCGGATTTCTTCACCTCATTGACTACGGACTTCAACCGTTCCTCAAACTCACCTTTGTATTTTGCACCGGCAACCAATGCTCCCATATCCAATGAATACACCTGTTTGTTTTTCAGATTTTCGGGCACGTCTCCACGAAGAATACGATGCGCCAATCCTTCTACAATGGCTGTCTTACCGGTACCCGGTTCTCCAATCAGAATCGGATTGTTTTTAGTGCGACGGCTCAATATCTGAAGTACGCGGCGGATCTCCTCGTCACGTCCGATGACAGGGTCCAACTTACCGCTACGGGCAGCCTCATTCAAGTTGATGGCATACTTTTCGAGTGACTGATAGGTGTCTTCACTTGATTGCGACGTAACCTTTTCTCCTTTTCTCAATTCACTGATGGCGTTGCGCAGTTCCTTTTCCGTCATACCTGCGTCCTTCAGGATGGTAGAAACGGTACTCTTGACAGTCAGCAATGCGAGTATGATATGTTCCAGCGAGACGAATTCGTCGCCCATTTCTTTGGAATACTGTGTCGCTTTCTGTAAAACCTCGTTGGATTCACGACTCAGGTACGGCTCGCCACCGGATACTTTCGGAAGTGAATCGATTTGTCTGTCTACAACAAGAGCAACCTGTTGTCCGTTCATGCCCAATTTCTGGAAAATGAAGTTAGTGACGTTTTCGCCTACTTTCATCACTCCCTGCATGATGTGGACAGGTTCAATAGCCTGTTGTCCCCGACTTTGTACCAGGTTCACGGCCTCCTGCACCGCTTCTTGAGATTTGATGGTAAAATTGTTAAAATTCATATTGTTGTTCTCCTTTCTTATTTCATGTTTCTAATAACACTTAAAAGGGCGCAAAAGATTTGCCAAGTAGAAAAATATGACAAAATAGCATGATTATTAAGGAGTTAAAGGACAAAATGACTTTTTTTGTTTAGTGCAGACTGACGAATTTGCAAGATAATCAAGTGGATAAATGAAAGTATTGTAGTATCTTTATCCGCTGTAATGATATAATTAAGGTATATATGAATGATAAACCCCAAATAAAACTGTCCGAAACAGTAGTGCTGATAGATGCCGCTTTTCTGAATTTTGTAATAACGGATATAAAGAACTATTTTGAGAAGACATTGCAACGTTCTTTACAAGAGATAGACCTTTCGTTGTTTACTTCCTATCTGACTCTGGATGCAGGAATCAACGAAGGAAAGAACGAGGTGCAATTTCTTTTTGTATATGATAAAGAATCGAGACACTTGCAACATTGCCAGCCTTCCGACTTGCAGGAGGAGCTGAACGGAGTTGCTTTCCAAAGTCCGTATGGCGAGTTCTCTTTTGCCGGTGTCCCGTCGGAGGGCATGGTGTCGAGAGAAGACCTGTTTATGGATTTGCTTTCCGTTGTTTCCGATTCGGCGGATGTGAAGCGGATGATTGTTGTTTCTTTCAACGAGGAATATGGGAAGAAAGTGACTGATGTTCTACAGGGACTGAAAGGCAAGGAAGTTATGCAGTTCCGTATGAATGAACCGGAAATACCGGTAAACTACAAATGGGATATGTTGGCTTTTCCTGTGATGCATTCATTGGGAATAAGGGCGGAGGAGTTATAATCGCTAATACTAAGTTGCTGTGTCCGATTTTCGTTTAAAAGTTTTTCAGAGTGTAGCGAAGAACCTAAGTTTTACGAAGGCTTCGCAAGAGTTGTTTGTCAGCCAGCCTGCTATCACCAAGCATATTCAGGAGTTGGAGACTTGTTATCAAACCCGTCTTTTCGAGCGTCAGGGAAGTAAAATCTCCTTGACTGAGGCCGGAGAGTTGTTACTGAAGCATAGTGAAAAGATTCTGGATGATTATAAGCAATTGGAATACGAGATGCACTTGTTGCATGACGAATATATCGGAGAATTAAAACTGGGTGCCAGCACTACGATTGCGCAATACGTCCTTCCTCCTTTATTGGCCAACTTCATAACAAAGTTTCCACAAATCAATCTTTCTTTGATAAATGGGAATTCCCGTGGAGTGGAGGTGGCGTTGCAGGAACATCGTATTGATCTGGGATTGGTAGAGGGTATCTTCCGTTTGCCGAATTTGAAGTACACTGCATTCCTGCAAGATGAACTCGTGGCTGTGGTTCATACGCGGAGTAAATTGGCGGTTGCCGACGAAATCCTTCCGGAAGAACTTCCAAATATCCCTTTGGTCTTGCGCGAAAGAGGTTCCGGTACATTAGATGTATTTGAGCGTGCTCTGCTGCAGTATAATCTGAAGCTCTCTTCTCTGAATGTTTTAATGTATCTTGGCAGTACGGAAAGTATCAAGCTTTTTCTGGAGCATACGGATTGTATGGGAATTGTTTCCATCCGTTCGGTACATAAGGAACTTGTTGCCGGCACTCTGAGGGTAGTTGAAATAAAAGGAATGCCGATGCAACGTGAGTTTAACTTTGTTCAGTTGCAAGGGCAGGAGGGAGGATTGTCCCAAGTCTTTATGCGTTTTGCGGGACATCATAGCAAGAGTTTATAACCTCGCTTAGGAATCTCCACTAGAAGAAAAAACAATATTATCTCTCATCTCTCATGATTTGCTTGTAAATTGTTGATTATCAGTTTAGCATTTTATGAGAGATCTTTTTTATGCTACCATCTCTCATGCTTTCCGCACCTTTTGAGACATAATCTTTAACTCATTATTCTTCTTGTTTCTTTTTTATATAGATTCTGTGTGCACCTCTTCCAGCGATTCCGATTCCGGAATTGGGTTGATCTCCCCATTGTTTTAATTCTATGGTTGCTGCCGTTTGTAAAAGTCCTGTTAGTTTCCGATATTCATGAACCGTAAGGAACGAATGCTCGTCGAGATATTTCAATGCCAGTTTGAGACGTTGCTCCGGTGTGAACTTCTGTGAGGAACGTTGCTTTTTCCAAGAGGCTCTTTCCAGTCGGCATCTTTCATTAATTCTTCTCAGCATGATTTTGTCTACTCGGAAATTTACATTTCCTACATAAATACTCTGTGCATTACGATGTTCACTTCCTTCTTCAGCTCCTTCCCGTTCTTTATCTTTGTACAGGGCCAGCGACGCTGTGAATGTGCCGATTCCGTCTATCTTAACCGAGCGTCCTTCCGCCATTATGTGTGCCATTTCGATGGAGGTTTGGAGCAATATACCTTCTATATCTCCTGGGCTGAAACCACTGACGTCACCCACTCGTTGGGCGAGTTCTTTTATGCTTGCATTGTCTACCCGTGCAAACTTCGGATATGTGATTCTTTTTCCCGTATTCTGTAAGTCGGGCATCTCCTCCATTATGTACTTTGCCATACTGTTTGTTGTTTAAATCATTAGTAGATAAGTTCTTGTATACTAGGGCAAAACTTCTTTTTCTCTAATAGATAAGTACTTTTGGATTAAGTATAAACTATAAACGAAGGCTTTGTTTTTATAACTAAAACTTGCGTTTATAAAAACGAAAGCTTTAGTTATAAAAACAAAGCCTTCGTTTATAGTTTCCTCTTGTACAAAGGTAGGTTTTATATTTGAGAAAAAGAAGTTTAGCATTAATAAAAAGGAATTTATTTATTAATAGATTGTATGGAAAGTACTAGGATAAAGTGGAAGTAGGAAAGGGTGGCTGCGGAGTATGTTTATATATTTGGCATACTTTAAAAAGTGTACTGTACAGATTCCCGCGCTTTTTCTTTATATGGTAATCGCTTATCTAAATTTAGAACGCAAGTAAAAAATACTCTAATAGGTGTACCGGTTGATGATATAATTGAGACATCCAATCATTTTGGTTCGTGAATGCCTTCGTCATAATATCGTTCCATTTATTATAGATGAGCGCCATAAGCAATTTTATTATCGTGGACTTGGGGAGTTCGTGAATACTCATGGATATTTGCTAGATACTTGTCTCTCTGCTCATGATACTTATGTAGCGTGGGTAAAGTACTTTTATCCGGGATTATTAGACTGATAGATAGAAATAAAATCTGACTTTTATATGGGCTGTTTAATGAATCTTTTATGGTTGTTGCTTGGCTGCATTAGCGTTATCACCTTTGGGAAAAGATATTGTAGAAGTGTAATAAGGTAATCTTGATAAAGAAGAGGTTAGAGCTATAACTAAAAGTTATAACGTATAATTAGAAACGATTAGCGTGTCTTGATTGTTTGTCATACCTTTGCGCTCCAGAAAAACAATTAAAGATATATTATATGATTTCAACAGCTACAAAAACATTGCAGGCAAAAAATAAGACTATTTATGTCGCCCTGCTTTCTACTTTGACTCTTTTCTTATTTTTGGATTATATTCCGGGTTTGCAGGCATGGTCTGCATGGGTGACTCCTCCAGTAGCTCTGTTCCTCGGACTTATTTTTGCATTGACTTGCGGACAGGCACATCCGAAATTCAATAAAAAGACTTCTAAATATCTATTGCAATACTCCGTTGTCGGATTAGGATTCGGTATGAATCTGCAATCAGCGTTGGCTTCCGGTAAGGAAGGGATGGAGTTTACTATTATTTCGGTGGTAGGTACATTGGCGATAGGTTGGTTTATCGGACGCAAGATATTTAAGATAGATAGAAATACTTCTTATCTGATCAGTTCGGGAACGGCTATTTGTGGTGGTAGTGCCATTGCGGCAGTAGGACCGGTATTGAAGGCAAAAGATAGTGAAATGTCTGTGGCATTGGGTACTATCTTTATTTTGAATGCTATTGCGCTTTTCATATTTCCAATGATTGGTCATGCTCTGAACATGAGCGAACATGAGTTTGGTACTTGGGCGGCTATTGCTATCCATGATACAAGTTCTGTGGTTGGAGCCGGTGCTGCTTATGGAGAGGAGGCTTTGAAGGTGGCTACTACCATCAAATTGACTCGTGCTCTTTGGATTATTCCGATAGCTTTCGCTACTTCATTCATTTTTAAGAGTAAGGGACAAAAGATTAGTATTCCCTGGTTTATTTTCTACTTTGTACTGGCGATGATCGTAAATACTTATTTGCTGGATGGAATGCCGGAAATTGGAAATGCTATTAATGGAATTGCTCGTAAGACATTGACAATTACGATGTTCTTTATTGGTGCTTCTCTTTCGATAGATGTTCTGAAAGCAGTTGGCGTAAAACCGTTATTGCAGGGAATAGCGTTATGGGTAGTCATTAGTTTGAGTACATTGGCATATATCTATTACTTTGCATAAGTAAGAATAAGGATTAGGTAATATATAAAAGAAGTGGGAGAATGTTCGTTTCGTACGATATTCTCCCACTTTTTTTGTACAACCCTCACCCCTCCGATTACAGCTTTGAAAAACTGTAAGGTGGAAGTGATTATTTCTTCTTTAACTCTTCAAAGATCAGTCCTTCCAGCTCTTCTGCTAGTTCCGGATTGTCGGCAATACATTGTTTGGCAGCGTCGCGTCCCTGTCCCAGCTTCGTGTCGTTGTAACTATACCATGAACCGCTTTTCTTGATGATTCCCAGATCGGCACCCAAGTCAACGATTTCTCCGGAATGGGAGATGCCTTCACCGAACATGATATCAAATTCTGCTCTCCGGAAAGGAGGAGCCACTTTATTCTTCACGACTTTTACTTTAGTCAGTTTGCCCAGAATCTCTTCACCATCTTTGATCGGTTGTCCCGGACGGATATCCAAACGTACGGATGCGTAGAATTTTAAGGCATTACCACCGGTAGTTGTTTCCGGACTGCCGAACATTACACCGATCTTCTCACGCAACTGATTGATAAAGATACAAGTTGTACGTGTCTTGCTGACTGCTGCTGTCAACTTACGTAATGCCTGAGACATCAAACGTGCCTGAAGACCTACTTTATTGTCACCCATGTCACCTTCAATTTCAGCTTTAGGAGTCAATGCGGCAACGGAGTCGATTACGATAATGTCGATAGCGGAAGAACGGATCAGTTGTTCTGCAATTTCCAATGCCTGCTCCCCGTTGTCTGGCTGGGAGATGTACAGGTCGTCGATGTTTACACCTAATTTAGATGCATAGAAACGGTCGAAAGCATGTTCTGCATCAATGAAAGCTGCTATACCGCCAGACTTTTGTGCTTCGGCAATGGCATGAATGGCCAATGTCGTTTTACCGGAAGATTCCGGACCATAAATTTCGATGATTCTACCTCTTGGGTAACCTCCCACGCCAAGTGCCACGTTCAAGGCTATGGAGCCTGTCGGGATCACTTCTACTTGTTCAACACTGTCGTCACCCATTTTCATGATAGAACCTTTACCGAAGCTCTTTTCTATCTTTTCCATGGCTGCCTGTAAGGCTTTTAGTTTTTCGCTTGATGCCATTTTATTATCTGTTTCAAAATTAAGTTCGTCTTTCTTTGCCATACCTTATTCTATAATTAATAGATTTATTGATTTAAAATCTGTGCGGCGTGTTCTTTGGTCTTCACCTCTTTGGGAGTGATAATCCGTTCTACTATTCCTTCTTCATTAATCAGGAAAGTAGTGCGGAAAGTACCCATGTAAGCGCGTCCGTACAGCTTCTTTTCTCCCCACACACCGAACTCTTCTACTAATTTCTTGTCAGTATCGGCAATCAGCGTGAAAGGAAGATTGTTTTTCTCGATGAATTTCTGGTGTGATTTCTCATTGTCTACACTGACACCGATTACTTCATAGCCGACTTTGCGTAGTTCGGAGTAGTTGTCGCGCAGATTACACGCTTGCGCGGTACACCCCGATGTATTGTCTTTCGGATAGAAGTACAACACAATCTTTTTCCCTTTATAAGCACTTAAACGGATTTCTTCGCCTTTTTCATTGATACCCAAGATTTCCGGTGCTTTATCTCCTACGTTTATCATAACTTTCTTTTTATCGAACAGGACTACTCTTACAATTCCAAATCTTTGTCGAATTCTTCATGCCACGGAAGGCCTTGTTTATTGAGTTGTTCCATGAACGGATCCGGATTGAATTCTTCAACGTTGTTTACGCCCGGACGTTTCCATTCGCCTTTAAAGAACATCATAGCTCCGATCATTGCCGGAACTCCCGTTGTATAGCTCACTCCCTGCATACCTGTTTCTTTGTATGCTTCCTGGTGGCTGCAATTATTGTACACATAGTATGTACGTTCTTTTCCGTCTTTCAGACCACGTATACGGCAGCCGATAGAAGTTTCGCCTTCGTAGTTTTCGCCCAAGTCCTGCGGGTTAGGCAGAACTGCTTTGAGGAACTGCAGAGGTACAATCTTCACCCCATTATAATCGACCTCGTCAATGCGAGCCATGCCAATGTTTTGGATAACACGTAAATGAGTTAGGTATTCTTGTCCGAAAGTCATCCAGAAACGTGCACGTTTGATAGTCGGGAAATGTTTTACCAATGATTCCAGTTCCTCATGATATAGAAGGTATGAATCACGTGGACCGATATTCGGATAAGTCAGGTCCTTATGAATTTCCAGAGGACCGGTAGTTACCCATTTCCCGTTTTCATAATAACGTCCGTTCTGTGTAATCTCGCGGATATTGATTTCCGGATTGAAGTTTGTTGCAAATGCCTTGTGGTGATTTCCGGCATTACAATCTACAATATCCAGATACTGAATTTCGTCGAAATAATGTTTAGCTGCATAAGCTGTATAAATACCGCTTACTCCCGGATCGAATCCACAACCAAGAATGGCTGTCAGCCCTGCTTCTTTGAAACGTTCGTGATATGCCCATTGCCAACTGTATTCGAAATGAGCTTCATCTTTCGGCTCGTAATTGGCAGTATCCAAATAGTTTACTCCTGCTTTCAGGCACGCTTCCATAATAGTCAGGTCCTGATAGGGGAGGGCGACGTTAATCACCATTTCCGGTTTGAAATCATTGAACAGAGCTACCAGCTCGTCCACATTGTCGGCATCGACTTTTGCTGTTTTTATATTGGGGTTACCTATTGCCTCGACGATTTTATCGCATTTCTCTTTCGTACGGCTGGCAATCATTATATCTGTAAAAATGTCGGCATTCTGTGCCACTTTGTGTGCAACGACAGTACCAACACCACCTGCACCGATAATAAGAACTCTACCCATTTTCTTTAATTGCAAATTAAAAATTAAGAATATTAGAATTGTTTATGGAGCAAATATACGTGATTATTTTTAGATAATCATTCGTCTCGCTCTCTTTTTATTTACCTTTGTGAAGTCTATTCTCAATTTTTTTGTTATCTTTGTCCTCAATTTAACTTAAACGTTATAACAATATGAATAAAGTACTAGTTTCAATTTGCATTGCAGGTACAGCACTTGCAATGTCTTCATGCCGTTCAGTAGAGAAGGCAATGCCTTTGTCATCAATCAATGGCGAGTGGAATATCATAGAGGTCAATGGCTCGAAAGTGACTCCAGGCGAAAGCAGAACCCTTCCTTTTATTACTTTTGATACTGCAACCGGTCGTGTGTCCGGTAATAGCGGCTGTAATCGTATGATGGGTAGTTTCGATGTAAATGCGAAACCGGGAAGCCTTTCGTTGGGCGCGATGGCGGGTACGAAGATGATGTGTCCGGATATGACTACTGAGAGAAATGTATTGGGTGCTTTGGCACAAGTAAAAGGATATAAGAAAGCCGGTAAAGATAAAATGTATCTTTGCAATGCATCCAATCGTCCGGTTGTGGTTCTTGAAAAGAAGGAGGCTAATGTGAAATTGTCTGTTTTGAATGGAGAATGGAAAATAAAGGAAGCGAATGGCGAAGCAATCCCTTCTGGGATGGAAAAGCAACCTTTCATCGCTTTTGATGTGAAAAAGAAAACAATTCATGGCAATGCCGGATGTAACTTGATAAACGGTGGCTTTGAAACCAGCGCAAGCAATGCTAAATCAATCTCTTTTCCGGGAGTGGCAAGCACGATGATGGCTTGTCCGGATATGGAAACGGAAGGTAAGATTCTGAAAGCCTTGAACGAGGTGAAGTCATTTGATGTATTATCAGGTGGCGGAATCGGTTTGTATGACGCAAATAATGCATTAGTGCTCGTCTTGGAAAAGTAATAAGTAAGAATAATATATAATAATTAAGGTATGCCTGTGTCGCACATGACGACATAGGCATATTTTTTTGTTGGCATTGAACCAGAACCGCCTGTATTTGTTTAATGAGTCAGTTGCTGATAGTGTCCGGGTTTGATTGTGTCAGCAGTGTTTTATTTGTTGAAACTGTCTTTTTGGCAGATATTATGTCAAGCATTCGTATAATTTCTTTTTGGCATACGGTTTGTCTTTTAATAAACGTCCGTTTGGGATTACACCCTAGGAAAAGGATGGAAAAACAACCGGACAAAAGAAATTATAGAATAAATAATAAATAAAAAATAACGATCATGGGAAAAATTATTGGTATTGATTTAGGAACAACAAACTCTTGTGTTGCCGTATTTGAAGGTAACGAACCGGTAGTAATTGCAAACAGTGAAGGTAAGCGCACAACTCCTTCAGTAGTTGCTTTTGTGGATGGTGGTGAACGTAAGGTAGGTGATCCTGCTAAGCGTCAGGCTATTACCAACCCTACGCGTACGATTTTCTCTATTAAACGTTTCATGGGTGAAACTTGGGATCAAGTACAGAAAGAAGTAGAGCGTGTTCCTTATAAAGTAGTGAAAGGTGACAACAATACTCCGCGTGTGGATATTGACGGTCGTCTGTATACTCCGCAGGAAATTTCTGCAATGATTCTTCAGAAGATGAAGAAAACTGCCGAAGACTATTTGGGACAAGAAGTGACAGAAGCTGTGATTACCGTTCCTGCTTATTTCTCTGACTCTCAACGTCAGGCTACAAAAGAAGCCGGACAAATTGCTGGTCTGGAAGTAAAACGTATTGTAAACGAACCGACAGCCGCAGCTCTTGCCTACGGTCTGGATAAGGCTCACAAAGATATGAAGATTGCTGTATTCGACCTTGGTGGTGGTACATTCGATATCTCTATCCTCGAATTCGGTGGTGGTGTATTTGAAGTGCTTTCAACAAATGGTGACACTCACTTGGGTGGCGATGACTTCGACCAGGTAATCATCAATTGGTTGGTACAGGAATTCAAGAATGATGAAGGTGCTGACTTGACTCAGGATCCGATGGCTCTGCAACGTTTGAAAGAGGCTGCTGAAAAAGCTAAGATTGAATTGTCTTCTTCTACAAGCACAGAAATCAACTTGCCGTACATTATGCCGGTAGCCGGTGTACCTAAGCACTTGGTTAAGACGTTGACTCGTGCTAAATTTGAATCTTTGGCTCACGGATTGATTCAGGCTTGTCTTGAACCATGTAAGAAAGCGATGAGCGATGCAGGTTTGAACAATGCCGATATCGATGAGGTAATCCTTGTGGGTGGTTCTTCCCGTATCCCGGCTGTTCAGAAACTGGTAGAAGATTTCTTCGGCAAGACTCCTTCTAAGGGCGTGAATCCGGATGAAGTTGTAGCTGTAGGTGCTGCTGTGCAGGGTGCTGTTTTGACAGATGAAATCAAAGGTGTGGTATTGTTGGATGTTACTCCGTTGTCAATGGGTATCGAAACGCTGGGTGGCGTAATGACTAAATTGATTGACGCTAACACTACCATTCCGGCACGTAAGAGTGAAACATTCTCTACTGCTGCCGACAACCAGACGGAAGTTACTATCCACGTATTACAGGGAGAACGTCCGATGGCTGCACAGAATAAATCAATTGGTCAGTTCAACTTGACAGGTATTGCTCCGGCTCGTCGTGGTGTTCCTCAAATTGAGGTTACATTTGATATCGATGCCAACGGTATCTTGAAAGTATCTGCAAAAGATAAGGCTACCGGTAAAGAACAGGCTATCCGTATTGAAGCTTCCAGCGGTTTGAGCAAGGAAGAAATCGAAAAGATGAAGGCTGAAGCTGAAGCTAATGCTGAAGCAGATAAGAAAGAACGTGAAAAGATCGACAAGCTGAACCAGGCTGACAGCGTAATCTTCTCTACTGAAAATCAGTTGAAAGAATTAGGTGATAAGTTGCCTGCTGATAAGAAAGCTCCGATTGAAGCTGCTTTGCAGAAATTGAAAGATGCTCACAAGGCACAAGATTTGGCTGCTATTGATACTGCTATGGCAGAAATCAATACTGCTTTCCAGGCTGCAAGTGCTGAAATGTATGCACAGAGCGGTGCGCAAGGTGGAGCACAGGCTGGTCCTGATATGAATGGTGGTGCTGGCCAGCAAGATAGCAGAAAGCATGGAGATAATGTACAGGATGCTGACTTTGAGGAAGTGAAATGATTCCGATAAGGAAACAGATAACAAACAATAAGCAAAAGCGTGCAGCTCAATGAGTTGCACGCTTTTTGCGTTTATGGGGTTCATGGTTGCTATGCGTTTTCTATGGGCTTTTTATCTCTTATTTGCGACATGTTTGCGACACGTCTTATTTGGCGATAAGGTACAACTTAAATTGATATAAACCATTTAAAACGAGAAGAATATGCCAAGAGGAAATTACATCATTCAAAGAAGTTGCGAGGAGTGCGGTAAAATCTTTACTCCTCCGACATTAGTGTCGAAGTATTGTTGCCCTGCTTGTTCCAAGAGGGCGTATAAGAAAAGACAAATCGCAAAAGAGAAAGAAGCGATACGCCAAGCACTGATTAGACGAATACCATCCAGTAAGGGGTATCTAACCGTAAAGGAAGCTATGCTGATTTACGGAATTAGTAAAGACGTTCTTTATCGTATGATACGGCAAGGCTTGATACCGTCATACAATTTTGGTCAGCGTCTGATACGCCTTAGTCGGCAGTATATGGATGAACACTTCAAAACAAAGGCAGGGAGTAGAAAGAGAAAAAAGGAGGCATTGTCCTTTGAACCCAAAGATTGTTACACCATCGGAGAGATCGCAAAGAAGTTCCATATCAATGACAGCAGTGTGTTTAAGCACATACGCCGTCATTCTATTCCTACACGCCAAATCGGTAACTATGTTTATGTTCCCAAATCTGAAATTGATAAATTGTATAAGTCGTTATGAAGAAAGCATTACCCAATACCAAAGTGACCGTCAAACTCAGAAGGTCGAATTATAAAGAAGAGTGGTATCTGATTATAGAGTCATACCCAGTGTATAAGCGAGGTTCTAAACGGGCAAGCCGTGTGGTGGAATCTATCAACAGAACTATATCCACACCCATTTGGGATAAGTCATCCATAGCACGAATCTTGCCGGATGGAACATTCAACTATAAGCCTAAACGTGATTTGAATGGAATTATCCAATGCCGTTCAACGATAGACCAAGAGGCTTGTATCTATGCCGACAATGTGCGTAAGTTACGCCAACACGAATATGACAGTGCCGTCCTCTACACTGATAAGGAAAACGAAATCGCGGCACAAAATGAACGAAGCGAACAGGACTTTGTCAAGTATTTCAATGGCATCATCAGCAAACGGCATCCCAATAGCTCTAATTCAATCATAGTCAACTGGACCCGTGTGGGAGAATTATTGAAAATCTATTCGCAAGGTAACCCAATTCCGTTTAAGACGATTTCCGTAAAACTACTTGAAGACATCAAGATGTTCCTGTTACGTGCCCCGATGGGAGGCAATAAGAAAGGGACTATCTCACAGAATACGGCATCCACCTATTTCTCCATCCTCAAAGCCGGATTGAAACAGGCGTTCGTTGATGAATATCTGACAGTTGACATCAGCGCAAAAGTAAAAGGAATAACAAACATAGAGACACCTCGTGTTGCACTTACCATGAATGAAGTGCAAATGTTGGTTGATACTCCTTGCAAAGATGATGTTCTGAAACGTGCGTTTTTGTTCTCTATCCTCACAGGATTGCGACATAGCGATATTCAGTCATTGAAATGGCAGCAGATTCAACAGACAAGCAAAGGTACATGGCAAGCGGTCGTAGTTCAACAAAAAACGAAACGCCCCGATTATAAGCCAGTCATTCAACAAGCCCTTCAACTATGCGGTGAACGCCTAAGTAATGATGAAGCACTCGTTTTTGAAGGATTGACTGATGCTTCTTGGATTTCCCGTCCTTTGAAAGCTTGGATAGAAGCATCCGGCATCAAGAAGCATATCACTTTCCATTGCGGCCGACATAGCTACGCTTCGCTATTGTTGGAAAATGGTGTTGACATATACACCATTAAGTCTTTAATGGGACATACAAACGTCAAAACCACGCAAATTTATACGCATATCGTAAACGAACAAAAAGAGAAAGCCGCCAATACATTACATATCGGAAATTTGGACTTATAGGTTATGGTGGAGATTTACACCATTGAGCATCAGCGACTTATATAATACCAACGATAAACTTACCACCGTTTACCCCTCATGAAGCATCGCCTTTTTGAGGGGTATCTTGTAGTATAGGCGTTCTCAGGGATGATATTATTAGTGTCAATAATGTTTTTTCCCCATTTATTATCTCTTCCAACCAATCCTTAGGTTAATGAAAATTAAATCCGTCGGTGGCAAATAAGTGGTTAATTGGTGGCTTTCAAGCACCTATTTAGCACTCATAAACATCCCTATACTTTTGCGGCATCAACTTTAATACGAAGAAAATGGCTTATAAAGTAAATTCATTGGAGGAAATGCCAAATGCGTTGTCCTACCTGATTGAGTCCGTAGAAGTACTGCAATCCAAAGTAAATGCCTTGCAACATAAGCAAGCAAGTAATTCACCCAAGTGGATGGATATAGACGAGCTTTGTGCTTATCTGCCATCACATCCAGCCAAACAGACAGTTTATGGATGGGTTTCTACCAAACAGATTCCCGTACATAAAATAAATAAGGCTTTGGCTTTCCTGCAATCGGAGATTGACGATTGGTTGAAGAACAAATCGCACAAGACCCAAGATGACTTAATGGAAGAAGCCAAACGATTTGTCGAATCTAAAAAGATCATCAGATGATGGGAACGACAGATTATTACTTTTCGTTCTTTCGCAAGCCCATTCAAAACATAGAACCGATAAGGGCGGTAGGCATTGTGGATGTGTATCGATATGTCATCGGGCATTATGCGCAACCACAAACCGAGTCTCTGCGTTCGATGCTATTTTCTCCTGAATCCAAAAGATACAAAGCCACTCATTTCGACTATTGTACTTTTTCGGGATTATTCCGTAAACGGAATGAGAAGGAACTGATTATGCACTCAGGATTGATGTGTTTGGATTTCGACCATGTGGAGAATATCGTGGAGCTAAAACAGCAATTACTCAATCATGAGTATTTCGATACGGAACTGTTATTTGTCAGCCCATCCGGTAGCGGATTGAAGTGGATAATACCTGTTGATTTGAAAGGCTGGGAACATTCCCGGTACTTCAAGGCTGTTACCAACTGTATCAAAGCGACAGGTTTGCCATTGGTGGATATGTCCGGCAGTGATGTGGCTCGTTCATGCTTCTTACCCTACGACCCACAAGCATATATTAACCCTAAATACAAAGATGATGTCGAAGAAAATATTTTCCGCCCAAGATTGGGAGAATGTCCCTTCTGAAATACTGCAAACACATACGCCTGATATTGCTCCTATATGTAATAAGGTAAAAGACGATGTAGAAAGTGTTGTTCAGGAGATAGAACAACGTGGCATTGATATAGCACCCAATTATAAAGATTGGATGGAGTTGGGTTTTGCGCTTGTTGATGGATTGGGAGAGAACGGACGGGAATATTATCATCGCATCAGCAGATTTTACCCTACCTATCAAAGGGAAGAAACAGACAAACAATACACGCATTGTCTGCACTCCAAAGGGCAAGGCATTACTATCCGTTCTTTCTTCCATTTGGCAAATCAAGCTGGAATCTCATTGGCTCCGTTCTTCAAAGAGCATTTATCCATTTTGCCAAATATCCAAAATGGTAAAACGGGTAAATGGATAAAATCAGAAGAAGAACTTCCTACATTTCCTGAATGTGTGTTTGAGCATCTTCCTCCTTTTCTAAATGAGATTGTCAACAATTCCATTTCGGTGGATGACCGTGATACGATACTGATTGGGGCGATTGTGTGTTTGTCGGTATGCTTTCATAATGTTTGTGGTGTGTACGATGAACGCATTGTTTATCCGAATCTTTATCTGTTTGTTGTGGCAGATGCAGGTATGGGAAAAGGGGCATTAACCCTATGCAGAGAATTGATAGTACCCATTAACCGCAATTTGCATGAACTTTCAAAGCGATTGGAACAGGAATATAAAGAAGCGATGGCGGCTTACATCAAAGGCAAGAAAGATGGCGGAATGACCATGCCAGCCGAGCCGCCCATGCGTATGCTTGTCATTCCTGCCAATAGCAGCGCAAGCTCTTTCTTGAAGATATTGGGAGATAATGACGGAGTTGGACTATTGTTTGAGTCGGAGGGCGACACGTTAAGCCAAACATTGAAGTCGGACTATGGCAATTATTCCGATGTGTTGCGAAAAGCATTCCATCATGAATTGGTCAGTTTGAGCCGGCGCAAGGACAGGGAGTATTGTGAAGTAGCCAATCCGAGAGTTTCCGTAGCTTTGGCTGGAACTCCCGAACAGGTAAGAAGATTGATACCTGATGCAGAGAACGGATTGATGAGTCGCTTTTGCTTCTATATCATCCGCTTCAAGCGAGGTATAAGAAATGTGTTTGCTACAAGCGATATTTCTCAATCTAAAAATTCAATGTTCAAACTATTGGGAGATAAATTCTGCCATCTGCATGAGGAATTTGTACGGCAGGGAAATTATTCTTTTTCCCTTCCCTCCGATTTGCAGGAACACTTTATTGAATATCTCAGTCGTGTGAATGAGGAGTGTTGTGACGAAGTGGATAACAAGATGCAGGGAGTAGTCAGACGGATGGGACTGATTGCTTATCGTATAATGATGGTGTTGACCGCTGTCCGGAATTTGGAGAATGTACATCGTAATTCTTCCTTACTTGACGGGGCAGAGCGATTGGTTTGCCATGAGTATGACTATTCTATAGCCATGAATATGTGCGAAACCTTACTTTATCATGCCGTATTCATTTATCAGAATTTATCAGGAAATCAGTCCAAACGATTCTATACCGCTTCGCAAGAGACTGGCGTTTATGCACGAAGGAATACCCTTTATAATATGTTACCCGATACTTTCACAAAGAAGGATTATGATGCGGCAGTTTTAGCTTTGGGTGAAAATGGAAGTACTGCAAACAAGTGGATAGAAGCCTTTATCAAAGATGGCAAGCTATGCCGAATAGAGCAGGGGAAATATAGGAAGATTTTTTGAGTGGCAAGTTTGTGTTTTAGTGTCACTAAAACCTATGCGGCAAGCGGATGGAACAGCCACTCTCAAAAAATCAATTCATGAACATTGAAAGTTAAGATAAATATGAAGGAGAAGAAACTTGGCGGTCGCCCTAAGTTGGCGAACTATCAGAAACGTACCAAATGTTTTCGGGTAATGTTTACCGAGAACGACTATATCTATATCCAATCCAAAGCGGAACAGGCAGGATTGTCTGTCAATGAATTTTGCCATCAGGCGGCAATGGATTGTCAGATCTGTCAACGTATCAGTCCTGAAATGGTATCGGCAATCCGTGATCTTTCCGGCATCGCTAATAATGTCAATCAGATTGCCCATCAGATGCACACTTATGGTTTAGAAGCAGTCAAACAACAATGCTTTTCAGTCATATCAGAAGTCAGTAGAATTATCACTCAAGTAAAGAACAATAGCCATGATAGCGAAGATTAAAACAAGAGCAGATTTCGGAGGAATAGTAAATTACGCCAATGACCAAAAGAACAAGAAGAAATGTGCCATACTTTTAGCACACGAAGGTGTCTGTGCCATCAGTAATAAAACCATAGCCGATTCTTTTCAGATACAAGCGTCCATGCGTCCGAAAGTAAAAAATCCGGTGAAACACGTATCACTTGCTTTTTCTTCGCAGGACATTAACCGTTTTCCCGATAATGAAGAAGGAGATAAACTTATGGTGGAGATTGCCAAGAAATGGATGGAACAAATGGGGATTCGCAATACTCAATATATCATAGCCCGGCATCACGACACGAAACATCCTCATTGTCATTTGGTGTTCAATCGGATAGACAATGATGGCAATCTTATCTCTGACAGCAACGAAAGAATACGTAATACTAAAGTATGTCGGACTTTGACTAAACAATATGGACTGTACTTTGCTCCTAAAAATAGCAAAGCCAGAAACAAGAGTCGTTTGCGCCCTTATCAATTACGGAAGTATAATCTACGGTCTGCAACTCTTGATGCATTGGCTGTATCTCGCTCATGGCGTGACTTCTTTCGTATTCTCAAAAGTCAAGGGATAGATTTGCGTTTTAATCATGCTGAAAATTCGGATAAAATTCGTGGCATATCATTCTGTCAAAATGAGTATAGTATAGCTGGTTCTAAACTTGATCGTGATTTGAGTTTTAATCGCCTTTGCGTTACGTTGGGCAATGTGGCAGCGGAACTGGTTGTTCAACCTCATCAAGCCATAACTTCCGGTGGAGGTGGAGGAACAAATAATGAACAAGGATGGCGAGACGACAAAGACAAGGACAACCAAAGAAACGAACCTTTTTATAAACCTTCAAAACGTAGAAGATAATGAAAGAAGATGTGGTAGCAGCAAATCTTGCAAATTTGCGCCAAAGTATCAACGAGCTTAAAGAGTGTATTGAAAAACAGAATACTACAGTTCCTAAACCAGAGCAATCAGTAAAAGTGGACTTCGATGAAAAGACCATTTATAATGGAGTCGCCAAAAGTTTCTGTACTTGCTGGAACGATGCGTTATCAGTGGTGAAGAAGCATATCTGGAAGCAACAATCGGACACATTGCCGTTCTCGCTATGGTTTCCGAAGTTTATTGAATTATTCAAGCAGAAGTCCAGATTTCTTGAATATCTTTATCGGCACGTTTGCGATTATAATCTCAATCGCATGAATATCGAAGCAAATACCGAAAGCATATTAAAACGGCAGGATGAGATATTTGTCAAAATCAATGAGTTGAAAAGTCCTGTAACCATTATTCCACCTAATATCAATGGGATGTTTATACGTGGCTATCATATCAAACTTCGATATGTTGTAGCCTTTATTGTCATTATTGTTACGTGGGCTGTTGTAGCATCGGTTAGTAGCATGAAGTATAAGGAAGAATCCTTTGCACATTATTCGATGTATAGGGCGGTGAAAGAGCTGTACTTAATAAAAAAGTAGATAGCAATAAAAAAGGGAAATTAGTATATGTTTCTACGTATATACTGTTTACTCCAATTTATCCTTTTACATTTCAATTAATTATGAAGGGATTTTTTATATTGGTGTATGTTAATATAAATTTTAGCGTTATGATTTACGGATACATTAGAGTAAGCAGTGATAAACAAACTGTAGAAAACCAACGTTTTGAGATAAGTAACTTCTGTAAAATTAATGAGTTAATAATTGACGATTGGATAGAAGAAACTATCAGTGGAACGAAAATTTACACAAAACGACAGCTTGGACGTTTACTACGTAAAGTACGCAAAGATGATATTATCATCTGCAGTGAGCTTTCACGTCTTGGACGCAATCTTTTTATGATTATGGAAATCTTGAATATCTGTATGACAAAGGAATGTAAGGTATGGACAATTAAAGATAATTATCGACTTGGGGAAGATATACAAAGTAAAGTCCTTGCCTTTGCTTTTGGACTGTCAGCTGAGATAGAACGCAATCTTATCAGTCAACGTACAAAAGAGGCATTAGCGAGAAAAAAATCAGAAGGGGTAATGCTTGGACATTGTCGTGGCTTTCGCTGTAGACTTAATCCCAAATGTGCCAACAAACATGATTATATTGTAAAAGAGTTGGCTAAAGGAACAGAAAAAACTGTTATATCTAAAAGGTTGAAAGTTTCAAAAACAACATTATATCGTTATCTCGTTTATACGGGGCTTCATTTGCCTATAAATTGTCAACAAGAAGGGTGGGAAGAGTATGGTATCTATCATTGATTTCTATGTACTACAGAAGCGACCCTCAAATGGGGGCGGCTTCGACATTACCATAGGTAACCCACCATACATCAGTGCGCCGACACAGATAGCATCACCCGAATTGAACGAACAGCGGCAGCGTATAGTGGCAAGCAAGAAATACAAATCGCTTAATGAGAAGTGGGATTTGTATGTTCCTTTCATGGAACTTGGTATGCAACTACTATGCCCCAATGGAGTTTTCTCTATGATTGTCCCATATCCCTTGACAAATCAAAAGTACGGTAAGAAACTCCGTAAAATGATTGCAGAGGAGTATCGCCTATTAGAGATAGCCGACCTTAATGGCACAAAGATTTTTGAGAACGCCACTGTGAGCAACTGTATTCCGTTTATACAGAGCAGTCAACCAGAGGGCGAACTTCTCATTACAAAAATCTTTGAAGACAAGACCATCCGTGAAGTGTTAAGCAAGTCTCCAGAGGCATTAAAGCAGGACGAGAAAAATTATGTTTGGAACTTGACAGAAGAGGAAAGAACAGGAAACCACTTCGCCAATATGAATGTATTGGGTGACTTCTGTTACATTAGTAAGGGCATGGTGGTTAATGCCCATGAGAATATTGAAAAAGGTGCTTTCAAGAAAGAAGATTTGATTAGTTTACATTTTGATGATGTGCATAGCAGAAAGTATTTGGAAGCAAAAGATATAGATAAATACCAAGTTCGACGTGTGCGTTATCTCGAATGGAACACAGAACGATGTCCAGACAAATTAAGTCGTCCGACTTTTCGTGAGTTGTATGACCGTCCAAAACTTATTATGAATTGTTTGGGAACTATCAACGTAACAATTGACATAAAAGAACACTTCCTGCATAATCACTCCATCTATTGCGCAATTCTTTGGAAAGACTTGAAAGGTGTTAACAACAAGAGCATATCTTCAAGCATCAAGAAATTCTGCAAACATAATCGTGCAGACATGGAAACCTTGTCTGGAAATGTTGACCTGTACTATTTGTTGGGCATCCTCAATTCCTCGATGGCTAACCAGCTGTTAGCAGACCAACGAGGCGGTGACTATCACATATACCCCGAACACATTCGCAATCTTCCAATTCCTGTTCCGCAAAGAGAAGCACAAAACGCTATCGGCGTAATTGCAAAAGAGATTCTACTTCGTCGAGAAGAAAATATTGATTACTCCGAATTGGAAGAACAACTTAATGGACTTGTGGCCGTATTGTATCAATGACATATTGCAGACCCTCAAAAGAGGGCTTCGATATTGTTATCGGCAACCCGCCGTATGGGGCTAAGTATGATAACCAGACAAAGAGATATTATAAGAATACCTATGTGACGGCTAATAGCATTCGTGGATTACAGAAAGGGTCACTTGACACATATACTCTGTTCATTGAACTGGGTTACAACCTGCTCAGAAGGAATGGCAGCTTTGCCTATATCGTTCCAATATCATTGACTTCAAGTGATTCCCTAACAGGCATCCACCGTATTATAATGGGGAATTGTGACACCATACACATATCTTCGTATGCAGTACGTCCGAAACCCGTATTTGAGAACGCTGTCGTAAATACTTCAATACTGCTTTTTAAGAAGACTGAAACACCTTGTCAGCATCTTTTTTCCACCAAGATGCACAGAAGAGGGAATGAGTTTGAATTACAAAGGCTTATTGATAATCTCAACTTTGTTGATGTCAATGGTTATACAATGATAGGTCGCATTCCAAAGATTGGTAGTAAAATGGAAAAGGACATCCTTACAAAGATTTTCAAGAATACTCCAATTAAAACATTGTATGATGATAAAGGTGAGCCTATCTATTATAGGACAACTGGCGGTAGGTACTTTAAGGTCGTAACCAACTATCCGACCGGTTCAACTAAAGAGAAACCATTATACTTCCAAAAACGAATATCGAATGCTATTGGTTGCATTCTTAGCAGTTCTTTGGCATTTTGGTTTTACCAAATCTATTCCAACAATCTTGACTGGAAGACATATGAGATAGAGAATTTTACCATTCCGCAGCTTTCAACTAAGGATATTGAGTATCTTAACAAGTTATATTCTCTTTATCTTTCTGATATAGAGGCTAAAGCCAATATCAGAACAACATCTGGAGAGTCCACTTACAATGTTGATTCATTCAAGGAATATAAGATTGTACGCTCCAAAGCCATCATTGATGAGATAGATGACTACATCTGTCCGCTATACGGCTTGACGCAGAAGGAAAACGACTTCATAAAGAACTATGAATTGGAATTTAGACTGGCAGGAGAATAAATGATAATTGGAGGTGTTATCCTCCAATTATCATTTGGTCTTACTTTTCTTCATACGTCTAAATACCATGTCTTGAAGCGTACTTACAATGTATAACTCTTCTTTGTCTAATCCAAAGTAATTAAGCACTATAGCATCTATCATCTTATGTTGATTGTCATTAAGCGTTATCGAGATACTCGTATCTAAAACTTTATCTTTAACCGCCATATATAGAGCTAATATTTCAGAAGGTCTGTTGAATTTATAACAAATAGGTATACTCTTCAAGTCTGTAGCCTCTGCTTTCAACATTCCTCCTCCCAAGTTTGTCCTTCCTGTAATCTCTCTTAAAAGCCAAAACAACGATGAGTTACAAAAGAGCCATATGTTTAAGGTTTCTTCTTGCGACAAGTCACCATAAACTTCAACATAACTTGATGTATAACCAGAGCATTCGTTGATACTACAAAAATGTGTCCCTATTCCTCTAGGCATTATAAGAAGTGGCTTTTTCCTACTACCTGAAATATCGTCTTTGCTGACATAACAAGACGAATTACTCCAACTATAAGTAGGTCCAATCTCAGATGTATAATACGGATATGTTCGAGAAGATTGGCTATAAACAATATGGTTTTTAGTGAGATTAAGCCCTTGCCCAATACTTATCTTTGAAGCAAGACTTTTGTCTTCAAGTTGGCTTATCGCTTCTATAATCCGTAATAGTTTCTGTTCCGCTCTAATAATAACTCCCCATTTGTAGTTATGCAATAATTGATCGCTTGATAAGAATGATTTTAGAGTAATTTTTTCCGTATCATGGATGGCGAACGTATTGCATGGATATTTTTCAAGACTTCCATCACAATGAAAGAACTTAACAGGAAGATTATCATTGTTCTCATTTCTGTTCCTAATGATGGTTATAATAGTATTAATATCAGCTGTTTCAAAGTATTTGTACTCCGAATCAATAATTGCATGAACTTCACACTTCTTCAATAAAAAATTCTGAAATAGTTTTCCGTAGTCTGTGGAAAGCCACGAATTTTCAGTGATAAAGACGTTATATCCCTTTTTGTTTAATAATCTTAGCGATAATTCATAGAAGAAAATCAATAAATCAGCACCACGGGGAAAAGCTCCCGCATCTGACAATCTTCTTTTTTTTATTTCACTCTGCAAACTTACCTTTAATGATTCTGAGAAATTGGAACTTCTCGATTCTAAATACGGCGGATTGCCAATGACAATATCGAAGCCCTCTTTTGAGGGTCGTGAGAAGACATCATGGAACCAGGTGTGCCAGAGGAAGAACTGGCTGTTGGCAGACAAATCCATGTCCTCAAAGTCAATGCGAATGCCTTGCTCATCAAGTTCCTGCTTTACGATGTCTGCAATATCCTTTCTCAACTGCGCCTTCTTGTCATGCTCCGGGCAAGCGTAGTATTCGGCAAGTTTGTCGCGTAGATTCTTGCGGTAAACATCTAACATGCTGTCAAAGATAGTAACGCCCTGCCCAGCACCAACCTTCTTTTCTGTCATAGTTGAGAGGTCAGCGCCCTTATACTGCTCCAGAAGGGAATTTCCTTGCATAATCTTGAAATCAAGGTTTGGCAGAGCCTCCGGTGATTTCTCATCCACAATCAAAGAGAGCCAGAAGCGCAGTCGGGCGATGTCAACGGCACCACGCTCAATGTCAACACCATAGATATTGTTCTGGATGATGTGACGTTTTATGTTGGCGGCATTCTCCACGATGTTTGGCTCGATAGCAGAACGGCAGAAGAACAGTTCGCGAAGCAATCCCATAGGAAAAGCACCTGAGCCAATGGCAGGGTCGCATATCTTCACGTCGCATAGTTTCTGGTCGATGTCCTCCTTCAAGTCGCCCAGCAATGCTGCATCGTGAGTTGTCACAAACTGACGAATACAATTTTTATCTTCTTCCCTTTGGTCTGTTTGCAGATATGCTATCAGGCTTTCACGGCACATATACTGCACAATCTCCTTCGGTGTATAGAATGCACCTTTGTCCTTGTTGTCCTCCAGCAAGTTTTCAAAGATGCGTCCGAGCATTTCGGGGTCAACACCCACTTCTGCATCGTTCGGGTCATTTTCGTCAATAGTAAAGTTATATTGTGAGAGCATTGTCAACAGGCCATCAAAATAGCTGGCAGGAAAATGACTTGGTTTCTTGTCAAGATTGTCACGTTCAAACAGACCACCATTCAGATATGGAATACGGCAGTTGCGGAAGCCCTCAACTTTTGTGTCGTAAAGGTCGCCCCTGTCTGAACGGTTGCGGTCTAAGCCTTCCTCAAACAAGTCTTCCAATATGTCATCAAGGAAGTTTTCCTTCTGACGTTCAGTGGCATTCTTGAAAATATTCAGCATGAAGTCACGGTCGCCTTCGCCCCATTCCTTGCCAGCAGGAACGCCAAGCCAACCTTTCTTCTGGAGGAAGTGCAGGAATACAATGCGTCCAAGAAGTTTTTTCACATAGTCACGAATGGGCTTTTCCTCACGGTCACGAATTTTGTCAGCTTTCATACCCGTATGGTCAAAGTCTGTATCAATGAAGTCCTGACGCATTCCATTGGCAGGATCAACCATATAATTGACAAATGCCTCATATTGAGCCTTGTACTTCCCGAAGAACTCTTTAGAAAGAGCTTCAACGTTGAATGCATCTTCGATGTCTTTTATTTCAAGGGAATCCCTTTTGTCATATAGAGCCATGAAGTTGTCAGTTGCCGTGCGGCATGACTGACCAGGACCCAACAGGAATGTATATCGTTTGCTGTCGGTGGTTTCTTCTTTGTTACCGCTCTTTCGACAATAGGTGAAACGCCAATCCCAACGAGTGTCATCCTCGTAATGGAACAACATGAAAGCACAAGAGAACTGGTCCATGACAGCACGGATGAGCCGTTGAATGTTCACACGGTTACGCTCCATCATAACCCGGTCGCTGACTGTTACATCGAAAATCTGCAATGGCTCTACGCCAACATACATCATTCCAACTTGCTTGATGCTGCGTATTCCCGTCGCTTCTGCCAGTTGTCTTCGTTCAGGCTGACTTTCCAAAAGCTCTGTTTCAAAACCATCCTCAAAGTCATTTTCACCGAAAATGGGGAAAATGACATTGCTGAGAAACGAATTCCAGCCTTGATACCGGCTGCTTAGATACTCTTTTAATGACTCTTTATTCATGGGATTGTTTGTTTACTTGATAGTTCCTAATACAATGGATGCTTCGCCTTGCTTACTTTCCACATGGGTTACGAGCTTGCCGATTTCTCGCTCCAGTATCTCGTCAATGTCTTGTTGCTCAATGGCAAAAAGACGTGAATCTCGTTCTTCTAATTCCTGACCAATAGCCAATACTTTTTTGATGATGTCAAAACTTCCTCGGTCAACCAATTTACGGGCATTTTTCAGCAAAACCTTGGATTGAGGTGACAAACCATGTGTGCTATTAATCTTCACCAACATTTCCTTGGCAGCCGTAGCCTTGTCACCAGCCCTTGACTTGTTGATGCGGACAAAGTATTGGTTATAAGTCTTAATAGCTTCTGCCGACAACTGCTGCCAGTTATCTGGCAATGGAACACGTTTGGCATTTTCTTCCACACGCATATCTTCGAGTAGTTCAAGCAGGGAAACAATCTGTGCATTCCCTTCTGCGTCTATCCTGATGGCAAGCCTTGCAGAGCGTGGAGCTTTCACGATGAAATATGCCGTGCCACTTGCTGCCTGTGCTATCTGCCAGTCATCATTGGCTTGTTCTATTTGCAGATAACGTTCCGGGTGGGCATCCTTATATTGTTTCAACTCATATACATACTTTTGCAAAGGTGATTCTTCACCGTCAACTGCCTTGGCAATATCGTAATGCACAACGCTTTCCTCTTCTGAGAAAATCTTGCTGTCCTCGCCAAAGAGTACATGGAAAGATTGCAACTTGGTATGTGCCTTGCGAACCAACTGTATCTGTGCATCACCTTCGGCACTTGGCATGAAGTTATAGACATAGACAAATGGCTCCTTACTGCCGATACGGTTTACACGGCCTATGCGCTGCATCAGTCGAGTAGAGTTCCAAGGCGTGTCATAGTTCAGAATGACATTGGCACGGTGAAGGTTGACACCTTCGGCCAATACCTCTGTTGTAATGATAACATTGTAATCATCCTTCCAGACTCCTTCGTAATTGGCATCAAAGTTCTCCTCAATTGTATGTTCCATCTCATCTCGATTGGCAGCAGTAATGACAAGAGCCTTATAGCCTTTTGCCTTTATCGCTCTTGCAAGCGATTGGACTGTATCTATTGCTTCCGAGAAGATGACCAATTTCCCAGAAGTGTTCTTTTGGGGATTAAACAGTTCTGGCTTGATGTTTTCTTTGAAGGCATCAAACTTCGGGTCTTGCGGGTTCTTCGCCCATCGGTCATAGAGATTGGAAATGAGCCGGAAATCTTCTTTCAGTTGGATAAAATATTCCTCCTTGAAATCTTTACGCTGATATTCAGCATTCTGTCCCTTCTCGTTACGTCCTTGTTCTGTCAACTTCTTTATTTTGGCTCTGATGTCTTCTACGCAATCATTAAACGAAACACGCTTGCCACGCTTCAAGGTCTTGGCTTCGTAGTCAAGTTCTTTGTTTACGTCTATTTGCGGGCAAACGAAGATGGTGTCGTTCTCCCACATCTTAATCATGTTCTCCGTGTAACGGCGCAGGTTCAACAGGGATTGAGTGAAAGCCGTGAACGAACTTTCGAGACGCTTCACAAGAAGTATCTGCATGATTGTGGCAAGCTGCTTGGCCACATCGTTAACACCACGGTTGCCTCGACCTGTATGTTTCCTTTCATTGGCAGGGTCTGCAAAATATTCAATGGCACGATAACGGAAATATCTTAGCCATTCGTCGGTCTGCAACTTTTCCTCTTCCGTGGGGGCTATAATTGTCATGGTGTCAGAGAATAGCTGTGCCAACTCATCATCCATAATGTATTCAAGGTTGTTAGGCCCGACTATCTTCGGGAACACCAAACCTTGTGACTCCATATCGTCTTTGTAATATTTCTCAACATCTGTCCTCGTACGTCGTTCCAAAATATCACTTAATACGCAGTCACGTAGTCGCTTAGAGACGGCATCAAGGCGTTGATGACGTTCATCTGCTGGAATATCATTGCTCCTGTCAATAAGCAATTCATATTCTCGGTTGACATCTGCAAAGAATCTTTCGATATTGCCACTTTCGGCTTTCTTCAATGTACTGTCGTTGTGGTTGCGCTCAAAGAGATAAATCTGATTCTTCAAGTCATTTGGGCGGTTGTTCTGCGGTGTGGCAGAAAGAAGCCCCACGTATGGATATACCCCAGTATTAGAACCAATCTTCTGTATCAGTTCGTCAAGCGACTGATACATCAATGTCGCACTATTGCGGAACTTATGGCTTTCATCAATGACAATAAAACCATAATTCTTTTCTTGCAGCGTTCCTCCAAAATCGCCAGAATCGCAGCTGTCATCATCGTCCTCTTCCCAGCCTTCATCTTCGGCAACATTCCCGATGCGTCCAGTTGTAATGAAGTCAATGTATGGAGCAATCTTCTCGTCAGAATCTTTGTCGAACATGGCAATAGTTTTCTTCCAGCCCGATTGAATGGCAGGAGGAGTAATGACCAATACTTTACGCTCCCGGCCATCATCTTCTGGCACGGACAAGAAACGCTTGATGATGAGCGTACCGATAATCGTCTTGCCAAGTCCCACCACGTCTGCTAACATAAAGCCACCATGTTCGTGCATAATGCTGATACACCTCTTTACAGCTTCTATTTGATATTCCAGTTTGTGAATGTTCGCTGGCAGATAAGTTTCTATTTGTTGTCCGAGTGATTTGTTTACAATGTCACTAAACTTAATTTGTAGCAATTTGATATATAGTTCGTATGGAGTGAATAATTGTTGTTCACTTTCGCGTTCTTTTTCAACGTCATCTGTTATAGGTGCAGATTTAAGGATTTGTTCTAAGAATTGTTTGTTCCAAGGTTCAGATATTTCCCATTTTTCATTAAACCATATCAAATGAGATTTATTACCTGGTATTTTATCAAGCGATAACACTTGATTTGGAGCAGTTTCAATATAGTTTAATTCTGCGTTACCTTGTAATCCTTTTTGTGTAAAATTTGTACTTCCCACGATGCCAATACCAATGCCGTTTGACTTTCCATCAAAGATGTAACACTTAGAATGTAAAAATTGAGTTTCGTCATTTTCATTTTTTCGAAACACACGAATCTGAATCTTTGAATCATTGTTTTCCGTACAATAATCAAGAAGCAGACGTATAGCATCTTTATATTCCTCAGTAACATTAAGTTCGTGGATATCAGTCTTTATGAAGTCCAGTGGATAATTTGCATCTTTATATTTAGGTGACTTTAATTGATTTGCGTATATATAAGGGTCTTTACCTATAAGTAAACGAAGTGTTGTTCCGTCTTTTTCAATGAAAGACCTCAAATTTTCTTGTAGTATAGCTAAACCGGGAATATCCCAATAACCAGTGGCAATACTGACTGTTTTAATGCCATCAATGGCTAAGCATTTTCTCAATGTTGCTGTCATTGAAAGTGCTTCTATGGAATTATCTATAAGTGTATTATTCATTTTAATTCTATTCTATGGTTTGAAAACATACGCTAATTACATTCTTTCTCCCTTCTCTCTTTTACTCTTTCCCATCCCGGCATCTTTTTAGCCAATACACTTTCTCCTGCAGGAAAGTAAAGCGGAAAGACTTGAGATAAGAAACTTACAATATCACTACGTTTCTTGCCCATGTTGAAAAAGGTGGAACAAACAAAATACATAAGATCTTGCTGACTACATGTATCTTTGAGTTGAATGGTTATTGAGGGAGTGATTATCAAACCGTGTTCTGCAAATGCGCAAGCACTGGCAAGAATCGCTTTCTGTTCTTCCTCAGTGAACATCTTGATTTTATCTGCTAACCATTCAAGTTCTCTTTGCTGAAGTACTTGTTGCTTTTCATTCTGATGTTCCAATAGGATTGCTATATTTTCTTGTTGCTTTTCGGTCAAGGCATTTTCCAATGCTTGATTCTTTCGTTTAAGGACGTTGAATTTTAGCAATGCAGCAATGTACATACAAAAATAACCTACTGCAACATCAAATATCAGAACAAGCAGATAATTGCTGTTTGAATTTTTGGTATTCTCAGCCATATACTCACTGATAGGAATCACGGCAAATAGCATGATGATAGCTATTGCATAAAGCACTCTGTATCGCGTTTTGTGGCTTATTTGCGGCAAGGAAGCAAACAAAAAGGCGATAATCAAAACGGCAATTATTGCACTGAATGGTATGAAAGATGTTCCCATAGGTTTATTGTTCGGTTTATGGTTTAACAATTATGCGCCAATAACCTGCCTTGTCAGAACCTTCATGGATGAGAATGCCTCTATCTCGAAGATTCTTTATCTGTTTCTTGACACCATCCAAAGAAATCCCCAATTCATTTGCCATTTTCTCACGAGTTATCATCGGGTTAGATATAACCATATCTATAATACGTTGAGCTGTTCTACCAACAGGTTTATTGGCACTTCGTTTTACAGGGTACTTTTCGAGGGTACTATTTCCGTTTACAGGGTACTTTTTCTCCGAACTTTCTTCGTTTACAGGGGACTTTTCGAGGGTGCTATTTACCCTGTTGGCTACTTCTTCAACAGGTATTCTTCCGTTTTCATTCCAATTCAGATTATAGAAAGTGGTGTAGAAAGAGGTCGCTTCCGTTTGATATTGTGGTTCTTTTCCTTGCAGGAAATTAGGCAGTTTCTCCGTAAGTTCCCGCATTTTGCGTAAGCCGGAGCCACGTTTCTCCATATAGTCCAACTGTGTGAACATGTCTGCAATGACGGGGTTACGGCGCATGGACGGCACTTTGTATATATCTCGGTCTTGAATCTGCGTACCGTCAAGCATTGCGCCCGGTGATACTAGTTCTACTCGGTCATCGTAAATGTCGATATGTACTTCACCGCCCATTACGGTGTAATCCCGATGGATAAGGTGGTTTACCAATCCTTCGAAGATGGCACGGTCGGAATAGTCGGGTAGGTTAAGGCGATAGTTTGGCATCTTCACCCAGCCGCTCATGGTATAGTTCTTGATGAAGTCCATGCCGTATTTTAGTAATAACACGAGGTTAGCCCGATGTTCTACGGAACTGATGGCATCATCTTTATAGAGTCCAGTCCAACGAGTACAGAAAATACGTGATTGAAATACGGTGCAATTATCCACAAACAGCAATCCGGCATTGGTCAGTTTACCGTCTGGCGTGACCAGTCCGAATGATTCCAAATATTTGTCATTCCATTCCTGATGGGTTTGCTCACGGAAGGTATTGGCAAGGATGATGAAAGAATGTTTGCTGGCATCCACTTGGGTAGGCAATGAATCCCATGTCATGTGTGTGCCTTTCAACACTAATGAAAGAAGTTGTTGCGAATTGCACTCCACGCTTTCATTGCCAACTCGTACATATGCGGTACGTGTTCCATCTTGATAGTAATAATAAGGTGTAAGTGTTCCAGCTTTTACTTTCACTTCAAGTAAAGTATGTACTTCGTGCTCTATCGGAATAAGTTGAACTTCCGGTACAGGGTCAAGTCGTGCCTTTATCATTTCACTGATAAAATCAGCATCGGCTTGTGGATTCTCCAAACCAACAACTTCTCCGTCATCGTTCACTCCATAGAACAAACTGCCGCCATCCGTATTGGCAAAAGCCGATACCGATTTAAGCCATGACTTCACTTTCTTACGTTCCAACATTTCTTTGAAATCGTAAGCTGAGCATTCCGCTATCAATGTATTGGTATGTATCTGCATAGTTTCCTTATTGTTGTTTGGGTATAATCTCCCAATATGATGTACAAACATACGAAAAATTTCAGGAATAAATGAATAAAAAGGGAGAAATGGCACTGAATGGCTTATTAATAAAGTGTTTGCGGTGACAGACGAAGCCACGGAGAAAAAGGTAAAACGCAAAGAAAAGTGGAATATAGAAGCAGTTAGGTTTTCAAATCATTGCCCGCCCGAAGGTCAGTTTTAACAGTTACCGTGACGATTGCTCCGCCTCGTTTAGGTTTGTCTATCAAGCTCTAACTCGTTGATTATTAGTTTTGCAATAGAAAACGAGTATGAGCAGAAGTACATTCAAGGTGCTGTTCTATGCGAATGGCAGCAAAGAGAAAAAAGGAATTGTCTCTATCATAGGAAGGGTAACAATTAATGGAACTGTATCGCAGTTCAGTTGCAATGTAACATCTCGAAAGAACTTTGGGATGCTAAAGGGAACAAGGCTAAAGGGAAAAGCAAGGAAGCCAGAGAGATTAATTTTGTCTTGGATAATATCAAGGCACAAATCATCAAGTACTACTAGTGCATATCCGACCGTGAAGCGTATATAACCGCAGAAATGGGCAATGTCTATCAAGGTATGGGTAGCTAGTATGAAACACTGCTCAAAACCTTCGATAAAGATTGCACCAACTTCATGAAACGGGCGGGTAAAGACTGTACCATTAGAACGTATAAGGTAATGCTAAGGGTAAGAAATTATGTCGCAGCTTTCACCAAGGCATTCTATAAGCGAAATGATATGGCCATGTTGGAACTTACGCCTGACTTTATCAAGGAGTTTGCTGCTTATCTTACAACCAAACATAATTTGAAGAACGCCACGATATGGCTCAACTATATGTGGCTGAAAAGTGTGGTGATGCGTGCGCATTATAACGGGCTGATACCGAGAAATCCGTTTGCAGAGTTCCATATCAGTCCGAACGTAAAATAACGTGAGTATCTGACAGAAGATGAGATAAAGGTCATCATGACACATGAATTTGAAAATCCGTCGCTTGCATTTGTTCGAGACTTATTCGTGTTCACCTGCTTCACTGCACTCAGTTTCGTGGATATGAAGGAACTGACAACGGATGAAATCATAGAGGTGAACGGTGAGAAATGGATAGTTGGCAAGCGACAATGAACGGCTTTTGCATAAGTGTGGGAATCAAGCCTGTAAAACTCTACATTCGGTTTTGGAAGTACAACGATGGGGTAGATGGACTTCCTGATTGGTGTATCATTCTTGGGTATTGCAGATTTACTAAAAAACAAGACCAAGAATTGCAGGGGCTTATGCGGTTCTTCAAAGAGTATGCACTAAGATATGGGTATAGATATATTGGGATTGAGGATAATCCGCAATTTAATCGAACTTTAGAATTTCAGTGCATTCAATCTGTCATATATCAAGCATATTTTATTGCCGAAATACAGAAAAAATAGCAAACTACGAATAAAGGAGAAGGGTATGCTTGCTCTTTTCCTTTATTCGTAGTTTTAAATAGAATAAAATACTGTCTATATGCTTGATTTTTATTAATTTTGTAATTAGGTTGATTGTTACATAAACAGTATTTTAAGATACAATGGCTATATTTTATCCTTCAATAGAGAAGATTCAAGAATTTAAAGTAAAGCCTACTATAGGCGAAATGACCTTACTATATTTCTTGAAGAATGTCTTAGACGATTCGTTTGAGGTATATTTTAACCCATTTCTTAATGGAGACCGCCCAGATGTCCTTATCATGAGGAAGGATTACGGTGTTATGATTATCGAAGTAAAAGATTGGAATCTTCATAACTTTAAATTAGATAACAGAAAAAAATGGATATATATTCCTAATGGAGCTGTTATTAAATCACCTATTGACCAAGTATTAAAGTATAAAAATAATCTCTATGATTTACATGTAGATAAACTCTTGGAAAAAAAGATTTGTGACTTCCGCCACTTCAATATTGTTTCGTGTGCAGTTTATTTTCATTGCGCAAGCCAAATTCAGCTTGAGAATATGTTGATTATCCCCTTTAAGGATGATAAGAAATATCAAACATTCTTGAAATACAATGTCGATTTATTAGGATACGATTGTTTAGAAGAGGAACTCTTTAATAAATTATTAAAAAGACGTTACATGGTAGCCGGGAATCCATCATTCCTTTTTAAAGATGATATCTATCAAAATTTCAAGCGACTCCTTTCACCATCAGTCCACCTTAAATCTCAAGGTGAAATATATCGGTATTCATTGAAACAGCGTGACATTATATATTCTACAACGTTGGAACAGCGTGTCAAAGGGGTGTTTGGTTCTGGCAAGACAACTATATTAGCTGCCCGAGCTGTGCAAGCATATAAACGTGCATTGGAGAGAAATGATAATCCACGTATTCTAATTTTAACTTTTAATATTACATTAAAGAATTTTATTCATGATAAATTGATGAGAGTCGATGAAACATTTCCAATAGAGAATTTTATCATTATTAACTACCATTCTTTTATTAATGCTGAATTGAATAATCTTAATATTGAATTTGACATTCCTGATGATATTCCAAAAGAAAGAATACCATCATATTTGGACGAAAATTATTACTCAAATATATCACTATTTGACAAACACAAAAATAATATCGTAAAATACGATGCTGTATTTATTGATGAAATCCAAGATTATCATCGCCCATGGATGGATATTATCAAAAATTTCTTTCGTGATTCTCAAGGAGACTATGTACTTTTTGGGGACGTAAAGCAAAATATATATAGTCAACCAACAGAAAAAAAGGATGTTGTAACAAATGTTCGTGGTGTTAATGAACTAAAATATTGTTATCGTTCAGATTTTAAGGTAAGAGACCTAGCCCAATCCTTTCAATGTAATATTTTTGGAGATAAATATGATATTGATGATTTCAATGAAAATAAAGCAATTGGTTCTCTTGATTTTACGATAGATAAAGAAGGCTATGTTAATTACATGTACTTATCAAATGATAATTCTGTACCTGCATTGTACAATATTATTCGAGGTAACATTTTAAATAAAACCAATAATATCTCACCTAATGATATAACAATATTGGGATATACAACCAAAATGTTAATAATGTTTGATTGTTATTACCGCTATGCCAGTCGTGAAAGAAGCAACAGTATGCTGGAAACTATAGAAGTAATGTATATGACACATCTAAACTTCCTCGGGAAAGACTTTGGACGATTTGCTTGGTTTAGTAATATTACTACTCATTTGAGTAAAAAAATGTTTCCAAAGCGAACGCAACTTTACGACAATGACATCATTAAATTGCGGCAGCATATAGCGAAACTGTTTACTATATACGATCTTTACCAACAATATCCTGAAACTTTTAAGGAAAGGCTAAAGGAAGAGTGTAATACCTGTGGCATTTCTATAGAAGCATATTTGGCTTTTAGAAAACACTATGATAATGACCTGTCTTTATTTAAAACGGATGTGTATAACTATAATTATAAGAATATCCGCGAAAATAAAAAACTTCATTTCTGGATGAATAGTGGTACAATTAAAATCTCAACTATAAACTCGTTCAAAGGTTGGGAAAGTGAAGTTGTGTTTCTTATTATTGAACCTAAATACGAAAATGAAACAACATTTAATATGGCGTTTGATGAACTACTATACACTGGTCTAACGAGGTGTAGAAAAAATCTTGTAGTGATAAACTTTGGAAATTTCCAATACGACAGCAAGATACGCCCATTGATTGAAAAAATTAAATAGTATTGAAAGAACAGATACTATACTAAAATGGGATAAACCTTATTGAAATAAATATGTATTTTGTTGTTTCCGAGAAAAGATGTATCTTTGCTCCTGTCGAGAGATACATTGAAAGTAATGCCAAGCAGAGTGCAGCAATAAGCACTATTGTTAACTCGTTACCTCAAAATTGGGAATTTTTCCCAAAGTCCTTATAATAAGGTGATAAGTAATTTATTTCAGAATTACGGAAAAAGTGTGTGTCGTTTCAATAGAATAAAGAAAATCATTTTTTAGAGGGAATATCTAAAAACACTTTTATAAAAAATTGCTTTGGTAAAATATTCTTGTAAGAATGGTATGTGAGCTAAAAACTCAATTATTTAAGTATATAGCAATGCTGTTTATTTTCAATAATTATCTTTGCAAACAAGATAGTTTTCTGTTCTTTTTTGATTTTTATGCGTTTACATCACGTTGTTTATGAATAAAAATCGTACTCTTGCAGTCAAGAGCTGTGGTTGCTTATGGATGCTTATTTTCGGATTTGCGATATAATTGCAACACATGTACGCAAGTTGCTCATACTGAGATAATGTTGATTTTGAGGAAGTCAAATGATTCCGATAAGGATACAGATAACAAACAATAAGCAAAAGCGTGCAGCTCAATGAGTTGCACGCTTTTTGCGTTCAGAAGTTTCTTGCGATACTTTTCTTTATATTTGGTATTATCGGGAAAGAAGTAAATCGGCTAATAGAACCGCTGTTTCTGGTTCATCTTTCGGTGCTTCTTTAGGTTTCCATGCTACAACGAATCGAACAGAGGCAGATTTTACTTCATATCCTTTTTCTTTCCATTCCGCCAATGTATTCTGCATATTTTGTGATAATTTGGCTACTGGTTTATTGGTTAATGAATCATACAAGACGAAATTGGCGTAGTTTAAAAGATCTCCGCCTCTTAATGCCAATACCTCTCGTTTAAGTTTTCTGAAGAATCCCAGATAGACATCTTTATGAGAGAGTTGTAGAACAATCTCTTCGGGCATTGCATACTCTTTGGAGTCAATAAAAACTGGTCTATATTTAAATGATTAAAACAATTGCTATTCGTATGTATAGACAGTCTGTTTTTTGCACGTGTTATTCCCACATAGTATCGACGCATCAGGTGAGCATCTTTCAAATAATTGTCAGATATGAGCATATATACATTGTCGAACTCTTTGCCTTTGGCTTTATGAATGGTCGATATCACGACATCTGTACCTGAAACGTTACAGAAATCTTCTACCGATGATTCAAATACAAACTCTTTGAAGTCACTAAGGTATTTTACTTTGTTGATTTGTTCAAATAGTTCCACACAACGCTTTACATACACCAAACTTTGACTTCCGTTGTAAGTGGAAAAAGTGGTATGTTTGGCATCATCCCATAATTCTTCCGGAATCAGGGGTGTTTTTGCCCGTTTGTCTATATACCTTAGGAAATATCTTATTTCGGCCATATTCCAAAAACGGAAACCATCCATAGATTGTACTAACTTGCTGTTTATTCCATATTTTCGTAAGAGAGCTACTAATATTACAGCTTCTTCGTTTGTTTGGGTGAGTACACACGAAGTGCCATTCGCCTGATGTTGAATTAATTCTTCAACGAGTGGCTGATACATATACTTTGATTGATAGTATGTCACTCCAACCCAACCATTTTCTTTTCTCATAGAGGTGATTGGGGTGCTTTTCATTCTTTTACTGATACTTTTTACAAATTCGTTGGCGAAATTTACTAGATGGTGCGCACTGCGATAATTTTCAGTCATTTCGAAAAACTTGCTTCCGGGTTCCTTTGTCAGTCGGTGCATATATTCGGAATTAGATCCGCGAAATTCATAGATATTTTGGTCATCGTCGCCTACTGCTATCATACGCATCTCCTCGTTATTGGTCATTAGGGCCTTTACAAGCTTATATTCGTCAGTACTCATGTCTTGAGCTTCGTCTATGACCAACACCGTCTTACCAATTTTGTTAGGTTCCACTTCTCCCTGATTAATCATTTCGGTAGCTTCTGCAACGACGTTTTTGGTATCTTCAAGATTTCCTACTCTTCCTAAAAGGTCAAAGCAATAAGAGTGAAATGTCTTTATCTCAACAAAGTGGGCGGCGTTGCCTATCAGCTCCATGAGTCTTTGTTTGAATTCGGTTGCGGCTGCCCTTGAAAACGTTAACATCAGAAGTTGTTCATGTTTTACATCTTCGAGCAGTAAGAGTGATGCGAGTTTGTGAACTAGCACACGTGTTTTTCCACTGCCGGGACCTGCTGCGACAACGATGCAACGTGAATCTTTGTCGGAAATGATCTCCATTTGGCGCTTGGATAATTGACCGAATAATTGCTTGTATTTCTGTGGTGTCAGGTTACGCTGTATTTCACTGACCCTTTCCCCCTTGAAGTATTTTGTGATAAACTTCTTGTAGTCCATTTGGAAATAGTCTTGAACATATTGTAAAGCCGAATTGTAATCTCTTACCATCAGATTGGCATATTCACCCACAATATGAACTTGTTGAATCTTCTGCTTGTAGAATTCATTAAGCATTTGGTAGTCATCCTGCTTGTATCTCGATTTATTGTCCTTAATTCTTTGAATATTCATAGCATTATAAAGGACCAGGAAACCTCCTTCGAGTTTCAGCGCACCAATTTTTGACAGATAAAGAAGTGCTTCCTCCACGTCTTCCAATTGTATGTTGTCAAGCCCGCTGAAAAGGGACTGGGGATTTGACTTTATTTGATTTAGAAGTTCTACTACAGAAAACAGAACAGCTTTGTTTTGTGAGATTTGCTTTTCTGTATCAGCGGTCAACTTATATAACCATTCCACTGTGAAACGGCTGATTTCCAATCGCCTTTCAAAACGTTTGATGGTTGATTCCATATCTGTTTGACGGCTGATTTCCATATTATGAACCGCATCCTCTTTCTTACGGATATATCCCTTGACTGTGAGGAAATAGAGTAACGTTCGGATGTCTTTTTCTTTAGATGTATTGATACCGTCGTTTGTTGCATCGTCATTCAGTTGCTTGCATGATGTCCGTAAAGATTTGTCAGGAATATGATTGAGGATGTATTGTTCAAGTTTCGCAAAACGTTCGAGGAGCGTGCGCGATTTTCGTTCCGATTCCCCGGTATCTGACAAATAGGCGGATATGTCTTTACTGTCTGCCAATATACCTTCTTGTCGCATTCTCTCCACAACAGATATGATTTCACTCTTGCTTATCCCCAGTATATCTGCCAGATAATCAATTCGTGATTCAGCTTCTGAATCTTGGGCTTTGGCAATATGTTTCTGTGAAATCAGTGATTTGATGATTCTGACGGCTTTCTCTATCTCGTCACTGCCAAATAGTAGTGACGCTGATATGCGTTTTCTTGCCTCGTCTATATTTTTAACTGTGATACCTGTAGCATATACATGAGGTACATTATTGCCTCTTACCAAGTATCCACTTTGTTCCAGAGTTGCTAAAGCTGTCCGTACGCGGGTCTCAATATCGGATACAGAATCATCCCAACCTGCCTGTCGGGCAATCTCCAGTGCAGAGCAGCTAACTTTCATGCGTTGTCTGGTGAGATCTTTTACAGCTTTCCATACCTGTTGAATTTCACTAATACTTAGTTTTGTCTGGTTCAACAGTATAAAATGCTTGTCTAAGTCATTATCACTATAAAGCACATAGCAACGTGCGTTGAGGCTGGGATCACGGCCAGCCCTACCTGCTTCCTGCACATAATTCTCCAATGAATCGGAAATATCGTAATGTACCACAAGTCCGACATCCTTCTTGTCGACCCCCATACCGAAAGCTGATGTTGCCACGATGATGCGTACTTGGTCATTCATAAATGCATCTTGATTGGCAATCTTCTCTTCAGAATCCATTTTGCCATTGAATGGCAATGCTTTATAACCGTCACGAGTCAATTTGGCAGCCAATTCTTGTGTACGTTTGGTACGTGATACATAAACGATTGTAGGACAATCGGATTCTGCTACAAGTCCTCTCAGTTTTAAATATTTGTCATCGTTATTTTCGGCATGTATGACAGAATAACGCAGATTGGTCCTTGAAGCCGTTGATGCAAATAATTCTAAATCTAAATTCAAGGTTTGTTTGAAATAGTCACAAATGTCTTGTACCACTTTCTGTTTTGCCGTAGCGGTGAAGCAGGAAACGGGTATTGGCTTTTTACATTTTTTGTTTTGTTGGTATTCTCGGATAAATTTGCCTATGTAGAGATAATCAACCCTGAAATCTTGTCCCCATGAAGAAAAACAATGTGCTTCGTCTATTACAAATCTCACAACATGGCGTGCCATTAAAATCTTTTCAATGGTTTTTGAACGAAGCATTTCGGGAGATATATACAAAAGTGAAGCTTCTCCGTCTTGCACTCTTTGTATTGATAGTGCTCTTGTGATAGGATCTAACAATCCGTTGATAGTTACCGCATCAGTAATACCTCTATCAGCAAGATTATCCACCTGATCTTTCATCAATGATTGTAGTGGCGAAATGACGATTGTGAGTCCGTGCACAGAACGTCCTTCCATAAGTGCGGGCAATTGAAAAGTAAGCGATTTCCCTCCACCGGTAGGAAATATTGCCAATAGTGATTTGCCTTTTACTGCTGCTTGGGCAGCTTGCTCTTGAAGCGGTTCGCCTTCGTATGTACGGAATTGTTCATATCCAAAGAATGTTTTCAAGTTATGAAGCACATTCAGTTGCGTATTACAGTAAACGCAATTTTCGCTGCAACTGTTATGACGCAGGAGTTTTACGACAAATTCTACTTCGGGATAATTGTGCAGTACCCATCCGGGAGTGATGGAGCGGTAGTCGGTGGTGTCAATTAAAGCCAAAGCGTATGCCAATTCACATGGACGCCGTTCAGTTAACATCTCAATATCAGCATGCTGGCAGATCTTATTCACGTAAAGTTTTCTTATGAGATCGGGTACTCCTTCATTGATATATTTCGCACCTACCATACTAAGAAATCCTTCAAACTCTGTCTTGCCTTTTAGTAACGATGCAAATAACGTACGTTTTTCGTCCGGCAACGAATTCCAACGTGCTATTTCGTCCAGTAGCAGAGCTTTTGCTTTTTCGCAATCATTCACAGGGTTGTTCATCTGCTCGCTGATCAGTTTGTCATCTTTTACAAGCTTATGATAAGGGCGTTCCGGAAATAATAAAGGTGATACATAAAGTGTATCGACAAAGAAGCAGTGGAATGTTTTATCGGTAAACAGATACTTTGCATCATGATGGATGATATTATGTCCGCAGATATAGTCTGTATCACCAAGAAATTTGAACAGCTCTTCTTTCGAAGATTTATGAAATGTTGCACCATCATGACGGAGTGCCCCAATATCATGGATTTTATGATCTTTCAAACCAATTTCAACATCTACTATGGCATAACGTATGACATCAAATGGCACAGATGTATTTTTATTGTTGATTACATGGTTGGTGTCCTCATCTTTTCCGATTCCTATAAGTCTGCTCCATATTGACATATATCCAATAAATAAGTTGTTTTATAATTGAATTTATTATGTATCTGTATCTTTTTATTGTTTGGGTATAGCCCCAATATTGTTTACAAAGATAAAAATAAAACTGAATAATCGGTTAAAATCACTGCATTCTTTTTATATATCGATACCATTTGTTTTGCCGTTCAATGAGATTACTGTAACTTTGCGTCCGGTTTAAAAAGATTGTATATTATGGAGTTACCTAAAGATCCGATGATGCTGTTTAGCGTTATCAATATGAAATTGCGGGATTGCTATTCTTCGCTTGATGAACTTTGTGAAGATATGGATGTAGATAAGGAAGAGCTGGTAGGTCAATTAAAAGCCGCAGGTTTTGAATATAGTGCAGAACACAATAAATTCTGGTAACAGTCTTTTCTTTAATTTACAGATTAACAATCTATCCGGATATCCGAAACGTCTTCATGCTCTTGGTAGAGCTTATGGAGACGTTTTTTTATCATATTATTATTCTCTTTCATATCCTTCACTCGTTAATAAAAGCAAAAAGCAGGATTCTGTATTTAACTTCCACACTTTTATGCGTTCTAATAGACAAAGTTCAGAAAAAGAATCGATGATAAATGAGAATAAAATCAGAGAAACTTGTGCCTCGAATCGCGGACGGGGATTCAAGATGTTGATGGACGTTTTTCAGGAACCGATATACAATTATATTCGTAGACTGGTTGTATCCCATGAAGATGCAGAGGACGTACTTCAAGAAGTGTTTATCCGCGTGTTCCGGCACTTAGACCAGTTCCGTAGTGAAAGTTCTTTGAGTACGTGGATTTATCAGATCGCGACAAATGAAAGTCTGCGTTTGCTGAATGACCGTAAAGAAGAAAGAAACGTTGCCTCCGAAGAGATTCAAGAGGAATTAATAAACAAGCTGCAAGCTTCTGATTACATTGATTACGAGAATGAGTTGGCTGTAAAATTTCAGGAAGCTATTTTGAGTTTACCGGAGAAACAACGTCTTGTGTTCAACTTGCGTTATTACGATGAACTCGAATACGAAGAAATAGCACGAATCTTGGATAGTAAAGTGGAAACACTTAAAGTAAACTACCATTATGCTAAAGAGAAAATAAAGGAATACATATTAAACAGATAGAAGAATGAAAAAGGATTTTGATTTTGACGATATTGGAAAACGTACCCCTTACCGTACTCCTGATGGCTTTTTCGAAGATATGCAACGGAGAGTGATGGAGCGTGCGGGAGTAAAGCAACGGCGGAAGTCACATTTGAAACTGATTGTTTCTGCAGTTGTTACGATGGCGGCAATATTAGCCGGATTCTTATTCGTTCCGTCCTTGCGTCAGATAAATGACGTTAAGTCGCCTTCTTCGATATTGGCTGTCGATAGAAGTAATGGCACGGACGCGGTAGATAAGTGGATTAAAGAATTGTCGGATGAGGAGTTGGAAGAGCTCGTCAGCTTCTCTGAAAACGATATATTTTTAAATTAAGTAACTCAATCAATTGTTTAAAACGTAAAGATTATGAAGATGAAATTTATTTATGTACTTTTGGGTGCTCTCCTGTTGGGGAGTCAGATGAGCCTTTCTGCTCAAAACAATGATAACAGAGAAAAGAAACAGCGTCCTACGCAGGAACAAATGGTGCAGATGCAGACCAATCAGATGGTTAAAACGTTGATGTTGGATGATGCAACAGCAGCTAAGTTTACTCCTGTCTACGAGAAATATCTGAACGAATTGCGTGAATGTCGCATGATGAACCGTAAGCCCAGAGCGGAAAAAGCACAAGGTGCGGAAGCAAATGCTAAAAGAGAAGGTCAACGGCCGTCTATGACTGATGCGGAGATAGCGGCGATGTTGAAGAACCAATTTGCTCAGAGTCGCAAAATGTTGGATATTCGTGAAAAGTATTATAACGAGTTCAGCAAGATACTTTCTCAGAAGCAGATTATGAAGATCTATCAACAGGAGAAAAGCAATGCGAATAAATTCAAAAAAGAATTTGACCGTAGAAAAAAAGGACGTAAACCGGGACAAGGACACCATGAGGGACAGAAGCCTCGTGCTCCGCGTCAAGGTGAAAAATAAAGATTAGGTTCATTATTAGAGTTTTATTTTACTAAATCGGCACAAAATTGAATATAGGCAGCCATATTTGTTTTTTTCAGCGGCGTTTGATTAGTTGTTATGTCTTCTTGCTGATTATCAGTTTGGCTGCTTATGCGCAGTCCGGTGGAAAGCGTTTCTCCGGACGTGTCGTTGATTCGGAAACCTATCAGCCGGTACCGTTTGCTACGGTCCGGCTTTTGGCTTTATCGGATAGCTCCCTGTTGGTAGGAGGGGCAACCGATGCGGAAGGTAGATTCCGATTGACCGTTGCCGCTCCCAAAAATAAGTCTTTGTTGCTTCATGTCTCTTTTATCGGATACACTGCGGTTTATCGGGAAGTATCGCCTGTAGCGGGCGGTCATAAAAATAATCTGGGCGATATACCTTTAGCTCCGGAAGTAATTGCTTTGGATGAAACCGTTGTGGTAGGACAAGCGCCTATGGCGGTAACCGAAGAAGATACAACCGTCTTTAATGCGTCTGCTTTTCGTACTCCCGAAGGTTCGATGTTGGAAGATTTAGTGAAGCAACTTCCCGGTGGAGAGATAGATGCGGACGGAAAATTGTTGATTCATGGAAAAGAAGTGAAGAAGATTCTGGTAGATGGAAAGGAGTTCTTTTCCGACGATCCGAAAGCGGCATTAAAGAACCTCCCGGTGGAAATGGTGGAAAAGCTGAAAGCGTATGAACGTAAGTCTGATTTGGCACGTCTTACGGGGATTGATGACGGAGAGGAAGAAATGATTCTCGATCTGTCTGTGAAAAAGAATATGAAACTCGGCTGGATGGAGAATTTTATGGGTGGATATGGAAGCAAAGACCGTTATGAACTGGCCAATACATTGAACCGTTTTCGAGACAACTCCCAATTGACTATTATCGGAAACCTGAATAATACGAATAATCAGGGATTCTCTGAGATGCAAAAAGAATCAGCAGTCTCCAGCGGTAACCTGCGTACACAAAAAGGACTGACTACTTCCCGTTCTTTAGGTATTAACGCTACATACGATTGGCAACGCGTTAAATTTCGTTCGAATATTCAGTATGTAGGTACGGACAGGCTGGAAGATAGCCGTACGACAGTCGATAACTTTCTCCGTCAAGATAAGTCGATAACGCAAAGTACGGGGCGCAACCGCCTGAAAAATAACAATCTGATCGCAAATGCGTTTTTGGAATGGAAGATGGATTCTGTTACAACCTTAATCTTTCGGCCCCAATACCGTACTGCCGCGAATGACAGACGTAACGGTAGTTTCCAGCAAGGGTGGGGGAATGATGTTTTGCTTAATGAGAAAGAGTCATCCGGAACCAATCATAATTCTTCGTACAATGTAACGATGATGATGCAACTCAGCCGTAAACTGAGTCGGATGGGGAGAAATATAGCCTTGAAAGTGGATTATGGAAGTAATGCCTCTTCAACGGACAGAAAGAATCTTTCTACCACGCATTATTTTAAGAACAATACGGAAAAAGTTCAGAATCAAAAGATAGAAGACGAAATAGACGGCTATAATTATCGGGTGCAACTAGTCTATGTAGAGCCGTTACCTTGGTTGCATTTTCTTCAGTTCCGTTACAGTTATCAGTATCGGGCGAATAATTCCGATCATTTCGTTTACAATTGGGATAAGGATCTGGACGAATTTACTCCCGATTATGATGAAGAGGCAAGCAACTGTTTCGAAAATCAGTATAGCAATCACTTGTTTAATGTTGCGGTTCGCACTTCCCGAAAGAAATATAACTATAATATAGGTGCCGACTTTGAACCTCAGAAGTCTGTGAGCCATTCCGTATTGAAAGATGATCCGGAAAATCAATTGGAAAGATCTGTTTTTAATTTCTCTCCTACCGTCAATTTCCGTTATAAGTTCTCCAAGCGCACCCGTTTGCAAATAGTATATCGGGGAAAGAGTCGCCAACCCAATATACGTGATCTGCAGCCTGTGACAGATCGTACCAATCCTTTGAACATCCGGGTGGGTAATCCTTCTTTGAAACCTTCTTATATAAATACATTTACGTTGAATTTCAATTCCTACAATATGAAACGTCAACGGAATATGGTTGCCACCGCTTTGGTTGAAAACACGATTAATAGCGTAACCAATCAAGTGACGTATGATAGCGAAACGGGGGTACGGACTACGACTCCACTCAATCTGAACGGGAATTGGCGGGCTTTGGGCTCTTTCTCCCTCAACACTCCTTTTAGAAACCGAAGCTGGATATTCCGCACCTACTCGTATCTGCAATACCGGAATCAGAACGGGTATACCACTATCAATAAAGAAGCTCCCGTGAAAAGTACTGTGAAACATCTTACCGCCCGTCAACGTCTGCAATTAACGTATCGGACAAAGCAGATGGAGATCAGCGCACGTGCCGAGTTGCTTTATAATAATTCGCATAACAATGTGAAAGAGACGCGTACGGAAACGTATGATTATCGTTTCGGGACGGAAGTACAATATTATCTCCCTTGGGGAATGGAATTGTATACCGATCTTACCTATTTCCAACGTTCCGGCTATGGCTACGAAGGTTATGCTCGAGAGAATCTGATGTGGAATTGTCAGTTGTCGAAAGCCTTCTTGAAGCGGAAACAATTGTTGCTCCGTTTCAAGATATATGATATGCTCCGTCAGGATGTTTCAATGATACGTACCATTACCGCTACCGCTATCCGTGATACGGATTACAATACGTTGGGTTCTTATTTTATGGTACACGCTATTCTACGCTTGAATCTGATGGGACGCTAATTGGAAATTAAATCTTCATTTGTCTGAAACCACTACCCTGTTTTGGTTGTTGTATGTCATGCGTATAAAACGGTGAAGAGTGGTAGTATGTTTAGATTGATGGAAAAAATAAAAGATGACGGCCGTTGGCGAATTTTCAAACTGAAATTGATTGATGCGCGGCTTTACTTCGTCAGTATCTTTGTTGGATTGCTGACGGGGCTTATTGCTGTCCCTTATCATTATTTGCTTCAATATTTCTTCAATCTGCGTTACGACTTTTTCAACTCTCACCCCAAATGGTATTGGTATATCCCCCTTTTTCTATTGATGTGGGGCATTCTGGTATTTGTTTCCTGGCTGGTCAAGAAAATGCCTTTGATAACAGGGGGAGGTATTCCGCAGACACGAGGTGTCATTAACGGGAGGGTGGAATATAAACATCCTCTGATTGAATTGGTCTCTAAATTTGCGGGTGGAATACTTGCATTGAGTACGGGACTTTCTTTAGGGCGTGAAGGACCTTCCGTCCAGATCGGCTCCTATGTAGGCTGTTTGGTTTCCAAATGGGGCAGAGTGCTTGCCGGTGAGCGGAAACAATTGCTGTCTGCGGGGGCGGGTGCCGGGTTGGCGGCTGCTTTCGCTGCGCCGTTGGCTTCATCGCTGTTGGTTATTGAGTCCATAGAGCGGTTTGACGCTCCGAAAACCGCTATTACAACTCTTTTGGCGGGGGTAGTAGCCGGTGGGGTTGCCAGTTGGATTTTTCCGATTAATCCTTATTTCCAGATAGATGCGATAGTGCCGGGCATGACGTTTTGGTCGCAAGTGAAACTGTTTCTTTTGCTGGCTGCTGTTATTTCTGTTTTCGGAAAACTGTTCTCTATAACTACTCTTCAGGTGAAACGTATTTATCCTGCCATTAAGCACCCGGAATACGTGAAAATGCTGTATCTGCTTTTCATTGCTTTCATGATTTCTATGGCTGAAGTCAATCTGACTGGGGGAGGGGAACAGTTCTTGCTTTCGCAGGCTATGCATCCGGATATGCATATTCTCTGGATTGTAGGTATGATGTTATTACACTTGGTCTTTAGTATTTTTTCCTTTTCTTCGGGATTGCCGGGAGGAAGTTTCATTCCTACATTAGTGACAGGCGGACTGCTTGGGCAAATTATAGCCTTGATTATGGTTCAACAGGGAGTCATTGCCTATGAGAATATTAGTTATATCATGTTGATTTGTATGTCTGCTTTTCTGGTGGCAGTCGTCCGTACTCCTTTGACTGCTATCGTCTTGATAACGGAGATAACAGGACATCTGGAAGTATTCTATCCATCGATTGTTGTAGGAGGATTGACTTATTATTTCACGGAAATGCTCCAGATAAAACCCCTTAATGTGACTTTATATGAAGATATGATTCATTCGCCCGCATTTAAGGAGGAAACACGCTATACTTTGTCTGTTGAGGTGATGAGCGGTTCTTATTTAGACGGGAAAATTGTAGATGAACTTCGTCTGCCGGAACGTTGCATTATCATTAATGTCCATCGGGATAAGAAAGATTTTGAGCCTAAGGGACAAACGTTAATGCCGGGTGACCAGGTTCAGATAGAAATGGATTCACAAGATATCGAGAAACTATATGAACCTTTGGTCAGCATGGCAAATATTTATTGACCGGATTATTCAATGCTTCTGAGCCATGAAATTTCTTCTGCCCATTTGCTTTCATCCGGAGTTTCGAGTATGAGTGGGATATTATCGAATCTGGGATCTTTCATCAGTCTTTCAAAGAAAGCCTTTCCTATCAGGCCTTCGCCTATACTGTCGTGGCGGTCTACGTGGCTGCCCAATGCTTTCTTGGAATCATTCAGGTGCATTCCACGGAGATAACCGAAACCTACTTCCTTGTCAAATTCATCAAAGACCTTATCGTACTCGTTGACAAGATCGTAACCGGCCGTATAAGTATGGCAGGTGTCCAGACAAATACCTACCCGGCTTTTGTCGTCCACCCGGTCAATGATATATTTTAGTTGCCAGAATTCGCTTCCCAAGTTACTGCCTTGTCCGGCTGTATTTTCGATAACGGCCGTCACGCCTTTTGTCTTTTCTAATGCCAGATTGATACTTTCTGCGATAAGGGATAAACATTCTTCGATTGATATCTTATTGAGAGAACTTCCAGGATGAAAATTCAATAACTTCAGGCCAAGCTGTTCGCAGCGTTGCATCTCGTCCAGAAAAGCGGCACGGCTTTTGGCAAGTCCTTCTTCTTCCGGATGTCCCAAATTGATGAGATAGCTGTCGTGAGGCAAGATGTATTCCGGTTGGAAACCATATTTATTACAATTCTCTTTGAAGAGAGCGATACTTTCTTCCGTCAATGGTTTGCTTACCCATTGGCGTTGATTCTTGGTGAACAAAGCAAACGCGTTTGCTCCTATTTCATGTGCATTGACAGGGGCAAGCTCTACCCCGCCGGATGCACTTACATGTGCTCCTATTTTTTTCATTGTTATATCTATAATTGTATGAGATGATTATGTTGGCTATGATTGCAAAGGTAATGAATATATTTAATATAGGAATATATTTAATAAAGTTTGAAACTGCTCCCGTTGTGCGTAGCTTTGAATGCTTTTTATTGTAGTAAAACTTGTGTTCTCTTATATCCTAACTTCCTTATGATTATATCTAAACTTCCGTTTTGCGGCAATGAAACTATAAACGAAGATTGCGTTTATAAAAACAAAGGCTTCATTTATATAAACGCAACCTTCGTTTTTATAATCAAAGGCTTCGTTTATAGATTGCGACTAGTCAAACCGAGATTTAGTTACTGATGAAGAGAAGTTTGGCTATAGGGAAGAAGAAGTTGTCTATTAGTAAAACATGGCTGAGTATGCGCCCTGTTTATACGGAACGCTATTCGGATGAGATGTAAGTAAGCGTCTCTGCGATTCTATGTAAGCGTTTCCGAGATTCTATGATAGGTGAAAGACTGATGAGGGGAAGACCCTTCACCCGCAAACGACGATGAACAGGACGTTATGGCGAAAAGGTGAAGTGCTTTGAAATTTTAAATCCATATATGTTAGTTCGTTGGTTTTCGTGAATTGTATTGGGTTGTCATCGTGGAGAATACAGAGAGTGTCCTCGAACACCCTCTTGTATCTTTTAATTAGTTCTTTTTATATTTCAAAGTCTGGCAAATAATCCGTCAGTACTTTACTGATCTGTTTGCCTTTTACCTGATCGGTTAGGATTGTTGCACCTTCCTTTTTACCTGCATCATAGTTCAAAGAAACCTTTTCAGATTTGTTGGTAACAGTGATAGCAGCTTTTCCTTTCTCGGTCAGATTGCAGTTGATAATCCAATCTCCGACTTGAACGGTATTACCGTTACGGACTACTTTCATATCCGGGCGATTATTTCCATGAGTATCCATAACCGTTAAGAAACGGGCAACCTTGCATGGAACGGTTGTAGAAGAGAAATGCCAGTGATTAGGATATTTCAGAGCTTTCCCTTGCGCGTTCGTTACATTTTTCCAGTTTGTCGGAGCACAGAAGAAAGTATCTGCAATAGCCTGTTCTGTCTTAGCCGAACTGAAAAGGTGAGCTACAGAAACTCCGCCTGCCTTATTCTTGCCCGTAACTTGCACGTCGTTCGGAAGTTCTTTCATTTCCATAGGAAGTTCTACCGTATGCAAAAGATAACTCCATGTTACAGCCTCTTTACCCTCCAGTTCGTCATAAATCACATATACGCCACTATTGCCTAATTGGATGATATGACGGCGGAACATATCCAGTTTGTTCTCATCCCATCCTTTTTCTGGAGTATATTGAGTACCCGATAGCTCACCGCGTTTCAGCCAAATGGGAGCAGTGACTTTTCCGTACGCATTGGACGCATCACCCACCATATAGGAAATCTTTTCCCCTTCATACCAACGTGGAATCCAGCCGTATCCTTCCGTACCTATCTTCTGCGTCATGCCATTGACCAGAATACTATTGTGCGCACGTGTATTGCGGTAGGCGTACATGCAATGATCATCCGTAAAACCGGTACGATGACCGCTACTGTAGAAAATAGCCTTCCCACCATAGAACGTGTTGAAAGCATTCTGATTAGCCAGTGCATGAGAAGTGGAACCGTAAGGACTCGAACGGAATGAAAGCATGGCATTCTTACCTATATCTCCCAGTGAAGTATGCATCGTTGCTATTCCCGTTTCGTTGAATACTTTTGTCATAGGGAGCTCAGCCAATGAACGTTCCTCTTTCGGTAATGATTTTTTAGTAGTACAGCGGTACCAAGTCAAGTCGCCGGATTTACCTAAGAATGTTTTCTTCATGATGTCCGGTTCTTTTTCCAATATCGTGCGTGCATAAGCTGCCGCCCACGGATTATTACATTCACGTGCCAGTGCATCTGCGTAGCCCACACGCGTGCCGTTCGGCTTCATCTTTGTCTCATGAGAATTCCCCTGTCCGGCAGATTTGGAGAATGGCGGTTGCTGATAGATGACATAAAGTGCATTGTTGTTATACCACGGGTCGGCAAAGAAATCGAATCCACTGATACGAGAGTAGAAAGCAGGCACTTCGATTAACGTGCGGAGATTGACATGGAAATAAGAATCGCCATTATGCCATCCCCCGTCCGTATTAAGTCCCGGCAGACGAGATACCCATTCATTGTAACAATAATCCACCCAGGTGGAAGCCATCGGAAGTTCGCCGTACGTTGCGAAAGCCGCCATATTCAGAATACGGAAAGTCATTTGCCAGACATGATTGTCGGCAATACGGTTTTCCAGATGATTGACATACTCATGATAGAACTTCTTGCCATTATCGCGGATCGTTCTCAAGAGCAGTTTTTTTTCTTCCGGTTTCATCAGGTTATACCATGCATCGTATGCCGAAGTACTCATCGACAGAATCGTGGAACGGTTGAAATCTCCTGCAAAATACTTGCTGTTTTTCCATGAGAGAATTTCAGAAAGGCGTTTGATACCTTCCTTATAATACACCTCATCTTTAGTCAGCAGATAAGCGCGTACCATTGCTTCAATGTTCGCTTCTTCACGGTCTACAATCTTCCGGCTTTCCCGAATCAGTGCAGAACGGTATTGCACGATGTTCGTCAGTTTCACAACCTGTGTCGTATCAATTTCCTCTTCCAAATGTTTCAGCGGGTGATTCAAACATTTATTGGCCTTTGTGATATACGCCTGTGCTTCCGGGTTGTTCTTATTCCGTTCGATGATGTTATCCCAGTCGTTCGCATCGAGCAGAATGCGGGGATGAGTCTTTGGAAATTTAGCCAATACTTCTTGTAGTGAAGGCGGGTTGAAAGTACGCGTCTGCTCGTCTACATAGAAATGGTAAACAGGCGACCATTCCTCCTTACCGTCTTTGTCAACGTATGCGTGCTGCCAATACCATTTTCCTTTCCCGAACAATTTGAAAGGATTGAAGAATGCCCATTTCCTTTCAGCGGTGATAACTTCCGACTTAAACTCCGGATCACGTGCGATGCGGATACGATAAGTTACTTCCGGTTTGAAATCCTCTTCTTCCACACCGTCGAGTACGGCGCCGAGATGCGGATACTTATCCGGCCACATGAAGCGTGGCGGATTAACTGCAATATGCTGTCCGTCCAGTGGCGAAGGAGTTTCGCGTACCTCATGCATCAATGTCTGTTGGCTAAGGCGCATAATACCTTTCTGGGCATATCCGTTTGCGGATAACAGGATGGAAAACAAAAGGAGAATATAGCTTCGTTGTTTCATAATCATGCTTTTTTAACAGTTTTTTCAGTTTCACTGTCTTATTGTTAATCAACGGGCGAGCCCAAAAGCCGATGAACGTGATGTATCCTACAAAGACCAGGATAAACAACATACCTGTTCTCAGCGACGTAGCATCGGCTATCGTGCTGACAATCATCGGACCGCCTGCTCCGCCTACGATTGCGGAACATAAAATACCGGCAAAGGAGCCATGATGTTGTGAGGCGGAATTCAAGGCCAGAGAGAACACGATGGAGTACATCATTGAAATGCTGAATCCTACGGCAGGGAAAGCAATCAAAGCAATTCCCTTGCTTCCGAATAAAGCGGAAAGCAACAACACAATCGTCAATACTCCCGAAATCTGTAACAATCGTTTGCTGTCAATCAACTTCAGCAGCAACATTCCGACCAGACAACCGGTCGTCATCAATCCCCAAAAATAACTAACGGCTTGCGCGCCATCTGTTTGAGGGTTGACTCCATGATACTGTTCGAGGAATGTACTCATAAAGATAGAAGTGCCCTGCTCTGTGCTGACATAACAGAAGATTCCCAGAAAGAACAGCCATACATACTTTTGTTTGAATAAAGCCAGATAGGAATCCTTTGATCCGCTTTTCTCGTCTTCTTTCAATTCAATTTTCGGGAAACGGGAGAGACTGACGGCAATCAACATGACCAACAGAATTAAGGCGAATATCCAATAAAGCGATACCCAAGGCATTTCCCGCGGGGTGACGTCTGCCAATAAATCAATGAAGAATCCTTTTCCGGCTGTGTACGTTGCCGGATCAAGTTCACGAATCAGATAAGTATACACTAAAGGACTCAGGAAAGAAGCGATTCCAAACATAAATTGCGCCAGTTCGGCAACGAACGCATAGTTCTCTTCCCCTCCCACAGTACGTTGAAGCGGATTCAGTACCGTTTGCAGCATAGCCATCCCCAAGCCGATGATGAAGGAAGAAGCCAGCAACATCGGATAGGTATGCATACAAGCAAACAGAATCGTTCCGATAAACGGCATTAGGAATCCGCCGAACAATACCGGCTTTTCACCGAAACGGTCGATCAGTAACCCGGCGGGAATGGACATGATGGCATAAGCCAGAAAGAAAGAGGTCGGGATAAAACCCGCCATTGCCAGGTCACTTAAATTGAAGTTGTGAATGATGTCCGGAATAAGTGGTCCCAGAATATTAGTGATAAACGAGATTGTGAACCAAAACGCCATTATCAGCGCCAGCATTCCTATATTTCTTTTCATAATTTTGAATAAGTTGAAAGTTGACAATTGGAAGTCGAGAGTTTATTCAACTTTTAACTTTCCATTAAAGAAGAGGGAAGCGGCCCCGATACTTCCTGCCTTATTGCCTAATGCGGCAGCCATGATTTCCGTATTCACGGCACAGTCGGAGATAGCATAACGGTGTGCTTTTTCACTTACCTTCCGGATATAAAAATCACCGGCTTCGGAAAGGCCTCCGCCGATCACAATCTTCTGAGGGCTGAACGTATTGATGAATCCGGCAATACCGTGTCCCAGAAAATCGCAATGTTCTTCCAGTGATTCGGTAGCAATCTTATCGCCTTGTTTGTAAAGACGCACAATCAATTCACCGTTGATTTCTTCGCCCGGGTAGGAGATACCGGCTTCTGCTATTCGTTTACTGAAACGTCGTACGAGAGCGGAAGTAGAAGCATAGTGCTCCAGACAGCCGACAGAACCACAAGCGCAGGGCTCTCCATTGGCTATTAAGGGTACGTGCCCTAATTCCGTTCCCCGATTGGCAAAACCGTTGAATAATTTACCGTCGATAACAACTGCACCGCCGATACCGGTTCCTACCGTTAAGAAAACAACATGAGTCGCTCCTTTACCTGCCCCGTACATAGTTTCACCTAGTCCCATCAGGTTAGCATCATTCCCCAATAAAACCGGAATGCCGGTTTCTGCTTCAATGCGGTCTGCCAAACATAGGTTTTCCCATCCCTTGATGTTCTCCGCACCTCCCAGAACGATCCGGTTCGTACAATCTACGATACCCGGTGTTCCGATTCCTATACCGTTAATCTTATAATCCTGTTCTTTTGCAAAAGCCTTCACTTCATTGATGGCGGCAACCAACTGTCCGATGACCGCTTCTGCCGATACATCGGCTTTCGACGGCAACTTCCCTTGAAAATGAAATACGCCTTCATTATCAATAAGGGCGTATTTCACTGAAGTTCCGCCAAGGTCAATTCCTATAGCGTATTCTTTTTCCATATCATTTTAATACTTGATTTACACTCTTTCTGCCCAGATCGGTGAACTCCACGCCCATTGTCCGTCGCGTTGACGGGCGCGTACATAGTAATAATCCGTATCACGTTGAGGCTCTTTATCCTCCATGTAATGTTCTACCGTGAAGCAACTTTCCGGCATAGCGCGGTTGAAGAGGATCGCTTCGCTCAACCAGCCGATCATAAAGTGTGAACGTGAACCTTCAAGCAGTTCACCTAATGTATGTTCAAACTTCTTGCCATTGAATTCTGCGATAATCTTACCGTCTTTCGGCATTTCCACATCAAGTATTACAGCCTGCATAGCCGCTGTGGTAGTATTCGGATTCTTGCTGCTGTACATATCCAGTTCGGTTTCCTTGTCGTTCACGGAAACGATGCGGTTGACGTGTGTGTGGAATTCTGTTTCACCTTCTTGCGGAGAAGTGAAGGCCGCACCACGGAAGCAAGGAGTTACACCGTGCAATTTTCCTTTATCCAAAGACAGTTTACCCTGCCAGTGTACATATTGTTCTTCGCGGTTCCAACCGAAATCCATCTTCACTTTGCAACGTACCGTGTCACCTTCCGGAGCAACCGGAGTCAACGGACCGTTCATGCGGGCCAGAATCTGACCGTTCTTTATAATATCTACATAGTCGATACAGCTTTCACCGGTTACATTCACATAGATGCGACGGCTGTTTCCGCGAACTACATCTCCCATAAAGGCGTCATTCAACCGGAAATCGATCAGAATCTTATCACCTGTTGCGGCGCATACGTGGCGGGTACGGAGTGCGTCCCAGATTGCATCACGGGTTAACGATGGAGCAAGCACTCCGATGCGTCCGTCTCCGTAACTTCCCGGATAACCGGAATGCTGGTCGGTAGAAGCCATGATACCGAACTTATTGCCTAACTCAAGACCGTATTGAATGGTTCCTTCCCATTGGCGGGGTCCCATATCATGCAGATACGGATAATCTCCCTGATCACTTTCCGCCAGACCGTGACGGGAATACATCTCTACGAACGGAGTCTGATCTCCTTCGGTGAAACATTTCCAGTTGTAGCCACGATAACCACCTTGATAACCCATGTGGTGCGGAGTGATAAATACTTTATGTCCTTTGGCTTTTTGTTTCCAGTCCTCAATGGAAGTACATTCAACAAGCGGTGCATCCAGGTCATAGTTCAGTGCGACATGGTCACCATGTTCCATGCTGTGAGCTTCGTAGCCGATAAAAGCGAGGAATTCACCTTCTTTATTGTATTCGTTTGTCATGGCTACATATTTCTCGTAACCACCTTCACGCAAACGTTTGAAAGCACCTGTATGATAATCGATTACCCATTTCAGACGAGGATCGTCCGCTCCGGGAATATCCGGCCACATGGCATGGGGAGTGACGCTGACAAAATCCAATTGTCCTTTTGCTGCTTCAAAAGCGTCGCGCATATCGCCGTGTCCGTATGTGATGTTACAGTGGTTATGTAAGTCTCCCCAATACATTTTGAGGTCGCTTGCCGATGGCATGATTTTCTTTGCATCTTTGCTGCCCGGTGCACAAGCACCCAATAAGCTACCCGAAGCTGCCAATCCGAGGAAAGACCAGCCTGTGTTTTTTAAGAACTTTCTTCTATCCATGGTTTTAGTAATTAGTTTATCTGTTTTTCATTAGTCGGCGATCCCCTTTGAAAAGAACTTTCTCTTTCTCATCAGGATCGGTGTCTTTGTACAGTTTTTGAGTCTCCTCAAGAAGTTGCATCAGTTCCTTTTGTTTTTCTGCATATTCCGGTTTGCCGAAAACATTATTCATTTCTCTGGGGTCGGCTTTCATGTCGTACATTTCCCATTCATCAATGTCGTTGTAGAAATGAATCAGTTTGAAATCTTGGGTACGGATACCGTAATGGCGTTTTACAGAGTGCTCGGCAGGGTATTCATAATAATGATAATAAGCTGCTTTTCGCCAGTCGGCAGGAGTTTTGCCTTCGTTCACCAATATCGGTTTCAGCGAGGCACCTTGAATATCCGATGGTATTTCCACTCCGGCAAAGTCGAGGAAAGTAGGGGCAAAGTCAACATTCATGCTGATCGCATTGCTTACGCTTCCTGCTTTGATTGCCTTCGGATAACGGATGATAAGCGGCATACGCTGGCATTCTTCATACATGAAGCGTTTGTCGAACCAGCCATGTTCACCGAGGAAGAAACCTTGATCGGAGGTATAGACAATAATTGTATTGTCCAGCTCACCAATCTTTTCGAGATAATTCATCAGGCGACCGATGTTTTCGTCTACTGCCAATGTGGTAGCCAGATAATCGCGCATATACTGTTGGTATTTCCAACTGATCAACTCTTTGCCTTTCAAGTCGCCCTTACGATATTCTGCGATACGTTGTGCATACACAGAATCCCATTTGTCCTGTACTTCGGCAGGCATACGTTTGTACACACTGTAAAGACGGTTGGTAGTATCTTTCAGCATTTCTTCACGAGTCAGCAGTTTGAGATCCCAATCGTCAGTCAAAGTGTGTTCGATAGACATATCCTGTTCACGAGCCGCTCTTCCACGTCCTTCGTAGTCGTCGAACAAGTTGGCAGGTTCGGGAAAGGTAGTATTGTTGAAGATACCCAGATAGCGGGGAGCAGGCATCCAGTTGCGGTGCGGTGCTTTCTGATGATACATCATGCAGAACGGTTTGCTCTTGTCGCGGCCTTCGAGGAATTTGATGGCTTTATCTGTGATAATGTCTGTTGCATATCCTTTTTCAACGATATGTTTACCGTCTTCCCAGAAGTCAGGATCGTAATAGTCGCCTTGTTCATGCTGACCGCTAAGGATGCTCCAATGGTCGAAACCTTGCGGCTCACTGATAAGGTGCCACTTGCCGATCATGGCAGTCTGATATCCGGCTTGTTGAAGAAGCTTTGGAAATGTCTGCTGGTCACCGTTGAAAGTGCTGGCATTATCGGTAAAGCCGTTCTCGTGACTGAACTTACCGGTCAGGATACAAGCACGTGAAGGACCGGAGAGAGCGTTGACAGCATAACAATTATCGAAACGGATACCTTCGTTGGCAATCCGGTCCATGTTAGGAGTCTGGATCAGATTTCCTCCATAGCATGACATTGCCTGAGTGGTATGGTCATCCGTCATCATGAAAATGATGTTCGGCTGTTTAGCTTCTTCCTTCTTTTGACCACCGCATGAAGCAAGGCTTAATGCAGCCAACGGGAGGAATAGGGTAGAGGAGTTTTTCATCAATTACTATATTTTGTATTTTAGTGACTGTTTCTTTCCGTTTACTTTCACTTCTACTTCCAGACCATTTTCATCGAACGCTTTGTTCTTGAATTTAGCGTCAAATTTAGGGGCATCTGCGCTTTTCTTTACCGGATAGATCACAGTGATATAACGTACAGCTTCTTCGCCGTCTTTCTTCACGTTGAATGATACATTCATACGTTTGTAACGTTTGCGATAAGCTGTTGAGCACCATCCGGGTTCTTTTTTCATAGTCATGCCGGTAGGACCGAAACATTGCAGTTTCATGTTGCTTCCATCCTCAAACTGAGTAAGGAATGTCATGTCTTCGCGACTGTTTGCGATTTCTCCCTTCGGCATTTGATAATGAAGGTTGATGGAACCTTTGGCGCTGCCTACCAATTCGTCTACAATTACAAAGTATGTGTTGTCAACGAAGAAAACGGAACGACGGTGCTTCAAGTTTTTGTAGCTTGGGTTTTCAGTCACCAGCGTTTGGATTGTTCCTTCCGGTTGCCATAACTTAGTTACAGATTCTGTTGTATCCAGATTTTTGTTGTTCAGAGTCACAGTGTTGTGAACACAAGTCTGACGATGCCAGTTACGTTGCTCCATAACCTCACCATCGCCTGCATACACATACGAACCCGAATCGGGGAACAGGTTTTTGCCATTGAACCAAAGCTCGAATGTACCGTTGTCCGGCTGGCAGTGCCATTCTCCTTTCGGACCGGCTTTTACTACCATCTGGGTGGCATTCATTCCCCAAGAATTGCGGAACACGAAGAAACCTGACTTTTTGAAACCTTTAGACATATAATCCGGCAATGCGCCTTCCTTGCCTTCTGTTGCGAAGTATTTGACAGTCTGGTTTTTCGGGAACAACTTGCTCCATGCCTTGTAGTTCTTCACCATTTCCTTCTTTGTTGTCAGTTTGGCATCGCTGAAACATGGGTTAGTGTAATCCGGGAAGGAAATATTTGCGTAGAACATAATCATGCTTTCGATGGTATCCAGATAATCCTGTGGAAATTCTTTGCGGAATCCGTTAACATCTGCGATACCCAATGCTTTGCAGAAAATGTTGATTGAAGCAAGGTGGTAGTGAGGATCAAGTTCGAACTGTCCGCCGTCTTCGTATACCTGTACACGGATTTCGCGGTTCAGAATATCTATACCGCTTTTTCTCCAGGTCGGAGCATCCTTGAATTCAGGAAAGAAAGTACCGGCATAAATCATACGTTGGGCTTCAAACAGCAAGTGGTTGCCTTGATCTGAGTAATTGCCCAGAATATGTACGGCGTGTTTGTGATAGTTCACCAGAAATTCTGTCAGGAAATCCGGAGTGAAAGAAGGAGAGGGGAGAAACAACTGGAACTGTGAAGTCTGGTCCTGCAGACGGTTGCTCACTTCCAACGGACGCCATGCAAAACGTACGTTTTCCACTTCACCTTTAAGTTTGCTGTCACTCAACATTTCATATTCTTTTTTATCCATCTTCACCAACGGATTCTTTTTGATCCAGTCGATATACTGATGAGCCCATTCTTTGGCATATTTCTCATCACCGGATACACGGTAAGCCTTACCCATCGGAGTGAACCATTTGTGGCGGTGCAACTGCCAGCGGAGTTCGTTATCTTTCACCGGCCAATATTGCCAGTTGATGTCTTCTCCATAATTATAAGAAGGTTGATAACCTTTGTGTACAAAGAAAGTATGTTGCAGCGCGTCGTCTGCCCATTTCTGTTCTTCTTTGCCGATAGTGATTTTTTTCAGATTGATGTCCGGGGTTTTTACGTTTGTACGTGCGCGATAGTAATCAAGCAAAGCTTTGGCTGCATCCTCATTTTTACCCTCCTGATGGAGTGCTTTCACTTTTTCCAGTCCCGGATAGTCCAGATTGAGAAGTGAAAATACTTCGCTTTTCAACTCTTGGGCATAACCTTTGCCTACGAGACATGCAAATGTCAGTAGGACGATATATTTTAAAGTTTTATTCATGATATACTTTACGATTTTAAAATTTACTATTGGACTCTTACTCTTATATTACTGAATCACTCTCAACTCTCCATTCTCAACTCTCAACTTCTTCAACTCCATGAATCTCTTCAATGCTTCCAGATAGTAGTAGTCGGCATAGTTTAGCGGAGTGTCTATTTCAGAACCGTTAGGCAATGAGCCGACAGAGTGCAATAGGATAAATCCTTGATTATCGCCAACTTTTGCAAGGTATGCATCGCTTGACAAACTCTTCAGAATCTTTTCTGCGTAATCCAGATATTTCTGTCCGTCGGGAACCATAGTACTCAACTCGATTAATGCAGAAGCAGTAACGGCAGCAGCGGATGCATCACGCGGAGTCTCTTCTGTCACAGGAGCGTCATAGTCCCAATAAGGGATAGCGTCGTCAGTCTTTACACGATCCATTATCATGTCGGCTACTTTCACTGCAAAGTTCAAGAAAGTAGTGTCGTTCGTTTCACGGTAGCAAGCTGTGTAACCATATACAGCCCATGCCTGGCCGCGTGCCCATGAAGAATCATCGTTCTTGCCTTGATGAGTCTGTTTGCGTTCTACTGTTCCGTCGTTGTTGTAGCTCACTACATGCCAGCAAGTGTAATCCGGACGGAAATGGTTGTTCATGGTAGTCATGGCGTGTTTAACGGCAATATCTTTATATTTGTTGTCACCTGTTGCTTTTGCTACGTTAAACAGAAGGTCGAGGTTCATCATGTTGTCGATGATAACCGGGAAGTTCCATGTTCCGAAATCCCATGAACGGATAGCGGCGATAGAATCGTTGAAACGTCCGCAGAGGTTGTCGGCAGTTTCTTTCATCACAGCTGCGATAGTATCGTTAGGGGCCAGACGTTCAGCATTGCCATAACTGCAATTGATCATGAAGCCTAAATCGTGTGTGCCTTTGTAATAGCGTACAGGATTCAAGAGATTTGTATATTGAATGGCTTGTGCTTTCAGAGTGTCATTCCCAGTCAGTTCGTATGCGTACCATAAAGAACCAGGAAAGAAGCCGCTTGTCCAGTCATAAACGCCACAGAGACGGCGTTTTCCTAATTGCTCTGCAGCAGGTTGTGCGCGAAGCGAATCTTTGAAGGTCAGTGAGTCTCTTTCCAATTGACGGCAAAGAAACGCCATGTCATAGCCTGTACGGATAGAACGCGGCAGCATTCCTATGCCGCTAACTTCTTCTGCGGAAAGTTGTAATTGTGCAGAAGCTACATCCAGTCCTTTTTTTATCCAACCGTAGTCTTCCTTAGGGGCTGTTTGGCACGATGCAAGCGCAATTGTAACCGAAGTAAAGAGAATGAGTTTCTTTTTCATGTTATTCATTTTAAGTGATTGTTTTTTAGAAGTTTTGTAACTGATGCAAAAGTAGGTGAAAGCTCTAATTTCGCGTTACAAGATTGTCGAAAAGACATTCAATTAAGGCTTTTCAAATTTAGATTTTGTTGAAAAAGGTTTTAATATTCTCCAATATGCCCTATAATCAGACATATTGGAGAGAATTGGGATCAGTTCCATTTAGGATTTTGTACAAACTGTTCACATAAGTCCATATCACGTTGTGGGATAGGATAAAGTTCATGTTTGCCAAACACTGTATATCTTCCTGCGGTATTATATGCTTTGTTTTTGGCCATATTATCATCAAAGAACCACTCTGTGATTGCGTTGGATGTCTCTTTTACTGTTTTATAGTAGATATCCCAACGTACCAAGTCCATACGGCGGTGTCCTTCGAATGCAAGTTCATAAGCACGTTCGTCTTGAATAGCTTTGCGGAAGTCTTCGTAAGATAAGTTCTTTAAATTATATTTGTTGTTTCCATAGGCACGTTCACGTACTTTGTTTATAGCATCGTATGCCTCTTTAGTCGGGCCTTGCTTCCATTCGTTGAGAGCTTCTGCATATAGCAGTAATACATCAGCATAACGTAAGAAATACCAGTTGACATTTGATTTGTCATTATTGATTAATTTATTCTTTACGTATTTTTCAATGTCCCATTTGGCGGGGGTGTAGTTTTGTTTTTCTTTGTTCTTTAATTTACTATCTGCATCATTTTCCAATGCTTTTTTATCAGTATCACTTTTACCTTTAGCATATAAAACTTTGTTTGGACTATATTGGTAATTTGCTACTGAAAGGTTCAGGCGTTTGTCTTTAACGGTTTCCGGATTATATACCTCACCGTCTGTCAAGTCCTTTTCTCTCCATTTCAGAACGAAAGGATGAATAACCTTAACATTACCTGCGCAACTTCCACGTTCTCCTGCAAGCATTGTCGTTTTTACTCCATTCCATTTTCCAATGCGTCCGCACGGGTCACTGGCGCCTCCGGATGCTGTCGGACTGTAGAAACTAATTTCAATTAAACTTTCAGTAGGATCCCAAACACCATTACAAGTATTTTCCCATAATTGTTTAAAGTCATTTAACAAATCATGTTTTTGTGATTCGACTAGCACCTTCGCAGTTTTGGCTGCCTCTGCCCATTTAGTGTGATCTTTAACCGGATATCCGGCCCATGTGGCATAGACTTTGGTTAATAGGCCTAAAGCAGCTCCCTTGGACATACGGTATTTATTGCTTTGGCGATTTGTATCGTCTATTGCATAAGGAAGTGTTTGTATAGCATATAACAAGTCTTCTTCAATAAATTTATAAATAGTTTCAGGTTTTTCCTGAACGAAAGTACTTGGAGCTTGTTCGGACATTGCTGTATTAGTCATTAATGGCACATTACCAAATCTGCGTACTAACTCGAAATAGCACATACCACGAATAGCTCTTGCCTCGGCTATGTAAATATAAGCCAATTGCTTGTCGGTTTCATTGAAATCGTTCATACGTTGTTGAAGAATCTCCATGAAATCATTCGCATTATAAATAGCTTTATATAAAGCAGCCCATGTTTGTTGTATTTCTGCTTGGCTTGCATTAAAAGCATTGGAAGGAATGATACGGTAATTTTCAGTAGTACTTCCTTCTACTTGTTCACAATCTGTTGCCAGATTGAACAGAATTGAGAGGTGATAGCCATACATGGCATCACTCACTAAACTTTGATAAACGCCTAACAATACAGTTTCCGCTTCTAAGGCGTTTTTCATGAATCTATTTTTATCAATCTCTGTCCGAGATTCTTCGTCAAGCGAGCATGAGAAAGGAAGTATGCACATCGCTGACAATAATATATAATAAAATATCTTTTTCATTGCGTTCTTTATTAGAATTGAAGATCAATACCGAATGTAAATACTCTACTCTTAGGATAAGCACCCCAGTCTAAACCTGGTGTCATAGGATTACTTCCTGCCGTACTAACTTCCGGATCATATCCACTGTATCCATTGATGCAGAATAGATTTTGTCCACTGGCGTAAACACGTAATTTAGATACATAAAATTTCTTAGTCCATTTATGCGGTAACGTGTATCCGAGAGTAACATTCTTCAAACGTAAGAAGGAACCATCTTCTACAAAACGAGAATATACATCATTTGTTATATAACCTTTAACCGAAGGTACTTTATTAGATGCATTTGTTTCACTCCAACGATCGGCTACTTCTGCCATCATGTTTCTACGGCCATTTCTAGTTTGTGTGGCATACAAACGTGTAGCATTATAGATGTCATTCCCATAATTGAACTGGAACATGAAACTTAAATCTATTCCTCTATAGTTGAATGTATTTGTAATACCACCATACCATTTAGGAAGTGCGTTACCTATTACCGTACGGTCTTCTGAAGTAATAATGCCATCACCATTCTGATCTTTATATTTTACAACGCCAGGACGTAAACCATCTGCATCAGTATAGCGAGTATTATTTACTACTCCTTCCTTTAAAATATATTTAGGATTGTTCGCGTCTGTATATCCATCTATGTAAAAGTCAGAACTTTGGTAGATACCATCAAATTCATACCCGTAAATCAAGCCTAATGATGAACCCACCATAGCTATGTAGTCATCTTGGGTGAAGTTACCGTCGAAACCGGAACGGGTTGTTTTATAATTAGCACCGGACTCTAATGATTTCAGTTCATTACGAATAAATGAAATATTGAAATTGGTACTCCATGTGAATGATTTCGTCTGAATGTTAGTACTGCTAAGATTTAACTCTATACCGCGATTCTGTATTTTACCAATATTTTGGTATTGGGTACTATGTCCGGTAACATGTGCTAATTCTTGAGCTAACAACAAGTCTTTTGTGTTTTTGATGAAGAAATCAGCAGTGAAATTTAAACGGCTGTCAAAGAAGCCTAAATCTACTCCTAAATTGACACTGGACGAGCCTTCCCATTTCAAATTTTGATTTTTAATTTGTTTAGGGGTAAGTACAGTTACTAAACTGTTACCGATACCATATCTATTATTTTGATATAAATCAAGTGAGAGATAATTAGAGATTCGGTCGTTACCAACGATACCCCATCCCAAACGAACCTTAAAATTAGACAACCATGAAATATCTTTCATAAAGGCTTCTTCTGAGACACGCCACGCTGCCGAGAATGAAGGGAAGAATCCCCATTTGTTTTTCTTTGAGAATACAGTAGAACCATCGGCACGTACCGTGGCCGTCAATAAGTAACGATTGTCATAGTTGTAATTACCACGTGCAAAGAAAGACAACAACTTTTTGTCACCAAAGTCTGTGACGACTTTACTTGGGGTAGCTCCCAACCCTAAATTGTTGTTACCTAAATAGTCAACAGGAAAGTCCATTGCCTGCCCTAACAAATATTCATTGCTACGATAAGATATTTCATGTCCTAACATGATATCATAGCTGTTCTTTTTGTTGATTTTTTGTTTCCAAGTTAACTGGTTAGAATTGGTCCAACGTAAATCACGTCCCATTTGGGTGTCTCCGTAAGGCTTTTGACCATTACGGAATGCTTCTTTTGAACCCTCTTTATAGAATTTGTCAATGCGATTGTTTGTGGTATTATAAGTTGCTGCTGTTCTGAAAGTCAATCCTTTAATAATTTCCCAAGTCAGAGAGACATTGGCAGACCACATTTCCGCTCTTTTTTTATTGGTTACAGACTCTGTCTGTTTTACAGGATTTACTTGTGCCAGACTGCTTCCATCTTCCAACATTACAGGATCGATTGCAGATGCCAGCAATTCTTCATCTGTTAATTTAAGCCCACCTGTAGGACGTGCGCTTAAAATTTGTGCCAGCATATTAAAGCGTCCGCTATCCGCAGTTGTTCCAATTCCTTTTCTATTTGTTTGCGCATAATTTATAGTTGCATCAAATGATATTTTTTTGGTAAGCTTTTGCTTTAAGCGGAATTTGGCTGTTGTCCTGTCAAATCCACTGTTATTGAAAATACCATTTTCGTTATAACGTGTGAATAAAAGAGAATATGTGGTCTTTTCGTCTCCACCTGTGATTGAAAGGTTGTGATCTTGTGACCAAGTGGGATTAAATGTTTCATCCTGCCAGTCTACTCCACTTTGACCAATATAATCCTCTAATGATTGATAACGGTATGGAATGCCATTGTCATCATTTCCTTCTTTATAATATGTATCCGGATATTTTTCGTTAATTTCTCCTTGCAATTTTACAAACTCATAAGGGCTGAGAAGATCTAATTTTTTAGTGATCTTACGATAACTGGCGGAACCGTTGTATGTAACTGTTGGCCGTCCGCTTTTTCCGGATTTGGTAGTAATCATAACAACACCATTGGCAGCACGGGCACCATAAATTGCTGAAGAAGAGGCGTCTTTTAAAAATTCCATAGACTCAATGTCCGAGTTGGCAATGTTATCAATGTTGTCTACTTCAAATCCGTCAACAATGAACAGGGGGGAAGCGTCTCCCGTCATAGTACCGACACCACGAATGTTGATGTTGAAACCTGACCCGGGGCCACCATCGGATTGAGTAATTTGTACACCGGCAATTTGGCCTCCTAAAGCTCCAATGACAGAACTGCTTTGAAAACCTACAACGTCTTTTGCGGCTACCGAAGCAACTGAACCGGTCAAGTCGCTACGTTTCATAGAACCGTAACCTACTACTACTACCTCGTCTAATGCTTGATTGTCAGGTATCATTTTTATGTTTACTTTTTGCTGTCCGGTATATTTCACTTCCTGTGTTTTATATCCGATATAGGAAACCACAATGGTGCTTCCTTTTTTGGCATTGATAGAATAATTGCCATCAATATCAGTAATTGTTCCTCCGCTATTTCCTTTTATTAAAACAGTTGCTCCAATTAACGGAAGATCTGTTTCGTCAACAACTGTTCCTTTAACTAAATTCTGGGCATACAGACTGATTGACATGACCAGTGCCAAGAGGGTGATGAACCCTCTATGGCTAATTGTATTGGTTATTATATTGTGCATAATTATTAGATTATTCGTTTTACTCTTCGTAATTTTCATCGAGCCAGATGATAATTGGATTGGTTTTACCTCCATCATTAAGTTTACTCTTTTCACCATCTATTCGGAAAGTCATTTCTCCAACAAAGAATCCATTTGCCCATCCTGTTGTGTCATACCATTTATTTTTATTTATTTTTACTTCATGGTGATTCTCTATTTGTTCATTTATGACATATCCTAACTTTTGGTCAAAGCCGAGTCCTGTAAAATAGGATACTGGAGCTTTGTCATTTTTGCTAGGAGTTCCTCCACTCGTTGACCATAAATTACTTAGGAATTTTCCCTCACTTGGTTGTTGACCATTATCTGTATGTAAACCATTAAAGTTGTAATATTTGAATGTTCTTCTATAGTCCAAAGCAAATATTTCTAGTTTGTCTCCAGATAGGATTGTCTCTTGTGTATCATCTCCTGTTGGTCTTGTTGTTATTTGAGGAGATATAGATGTTCCACCATTATGCGGGTTGACATGTAAAACAAACGGAGTGTATTCAATTCTAGCTTCATAGCCTGTTTCAACAACGGATTTATTTCCTGTTTTTTCCAGTTCTTTTGCAAATCCATTACAGTGAATAAATATAGGGACAGAAAAAGAAACTTTGCCATTAACGGTAGCTGTTATTTTACTTATTCCACATACTGCATTATTATTCCAAGAATTATTGTCAAATTTTAATTTATTACCATCAATAATCTCTGCTTTTATTGTTTGATGAATATTTGTATATGTAAATTCTATATTTGCATCAGGATATGCATCAGTGTTTATCGTGAACGTAGCATCCTTCATCTCAGGTTTTCTATTAAATCTGAATTGGTTGTCGTACTGCTTACCTTCTAATGGTTGCTTATTTGCTCCTAAATTATTACCACAACTAATATAAGTGATTCTGTCTGGGTTTTTAGTTGGGCGTAATGTTAGCTCTGTTTTTATTTCATATTTAGAATTAAAGGCACGAACAGATATTTTGTAATTTTCGTCTTTAAATGTTTTGTTACCCTCTAATAATTCAATGATCCCATTTGTTTGTAGTTGCTCTTTATCAATGTATTTTTCAATTCTTGAGTCGCAACTTAATAATTGATATTTAATATTTTCACCTCCACCTTTTATATTAGGTTCTATTTTATAAGAAGAAAGTTCCATGCCTTCATAAGTACAACTTTCTGCTCCTACTTGAGTTCCATAATAGAATTCTTCAAATGGTGCAATAAATGCTACGACTTTTATCTCATAAGCATTCTCTTTAACTAGTCCGACTTCTCCTTCTTCATTATACATATTTTTTGCACATACACTGACTTTATAGGTTGAGCCCTTAGTTAATTTGTGTCCTTTTTCGATGTATATCTCACCCGTTTGCTCATCTATTTTTATCTTCTCATATATTTTCTCTGTTTCAGGTTCGATGGCATAGATACTATATTTTAATCCATCTGTAGAGCCTGAGTAAACGGGGGATTGGGATCTGAAAGTTGTTCCGTTCGGGGTTTGTTCGCTTTCTTCTTCTATTTCGCCTTCGGCTACTTCGTAGTAGAAATCCATCGGTTTGGAGATAACCTTAATTTTGATCTTTTTTTCTAATAGAGATTCTTCTAATTGAGTTTCTAGAATTATGTCTACAGTATAAAGACCTACTTCAAGAATACTAGAGCTTTCTCCTTGAACAATTGTAAATTCTCCTTCAGAAGAAATAGTAAAACAGTCATTGAAACTGACAGCTAGAGGTTCATATTCTGGCGTTTCTTCACCTTCATTAGTGATCTTGTATACATTACCTATTGTGTATTTCTTGATAGAAATATGTTCTTCTCCAGATGTTGTAATCTTGGCTATAGGCATATCTACTTCACTATTTTTATCAATAATGTCGCTGTAGTCCGCTTGTATTAAATTAGGGGTAATTTCTATACCATCAGGAGCGGATGCTAATAATTTAACAATTACAATATCTTTATATTCATATCGAGTCCCTCCGGATATGCAAGAGATGGAAATTTTGTAGCGTCCTTTAGCTGCATTTTCTGTGTTTTGCACAGAAATTACCCCTGTTTCAGAATCAATCTGAAAACAATTTCCTGTATACACTTCATTGTTAAGTGTGATACCGGTAATTGTAAAATCAGAAGGGGCACTACCTTTATATGTAGGTTTACTGATTGTTCCGGTCATAGATGGAGCTATGTTGGTCAATCCTGTATAATAAAGTGCGAAGTTGGACGAGTCTGTTGTTTCTGTATCAGAACAAGAAACATAGAACAGCGGTGAAACTGTAACTATTAGAATCGCCAAAAAACTAAATGTTAATTTTCTTAGACTCATTTTATATCAGTATTAGTTATATTATTATAGGTTGATTATTTAGTGTATCCTAATTCATATCTCTGACCATTTACTGTGACCTCGAGCTTTATTGCATCCTCAATAAATGTTTCATCATCAGTGAATCTGGCCGAGATTTCAGGTGTTTCGTTTGCGATGGGATATATTACGGTTATATATCGTACCGGACTATTCTCTTTTTTATCCATTACGAGTGAGTAAGCCTTACGGGGAAGGAATAAACCTTTGGTGTCGTAGGAAATATATCCTTTGACTTCATTTTGGGTGATATCTGCATTACCAAAACTACGTATGAATAAGTTGTTATTGTCACTAAATGTAGTATGTGCTCCGTGGTTTTCTATATCTAAAGAAACAGATTCTGCTGTTTTATCGTCACAGAGATGGAAATATAGTTTACTAAATCCGGTTGCGTTTCCTATACCTTCATCTACTATTACAAAAAATGGTTTTTCTTTAGGCGTGACAAAGAATATAGAACGTCTATGAGTAAAGTTGGCATATCCTTGATTCTCTGTGGCTACAAATTGATATTGGTTAGTTTCTCCTTTACGGATTAATTTACCTAAGGTGTTTTTTATATCTTCATCTCCATATCTTTTTGCATTAGGTTTATCATTGTCTTCTGTTTCTTTATCGCTTAGAATCATTGTGTTATGAGATTTTGTTTGACGGAACCAACTGCGAATATTATTAGGAGTTCCACTACCTTCATAAGAAGATACTCCGGAATCAGGGAAAAAGTTACGCCCATTATGATATAATTCAAATGTTCCGTTATCCGGTTGATTGTGACTCCATATATCCATCTTTTCATTTGAATAGTTATTACTATGTATTAGCATAGTGGAAGTTTTATCCCATCCATTTCGTAGAATATAGTGTCCGGAGTTCTCGAAAACTTTTATTCCTGCGCTTGGTGCATGTCCTTGTCCACCACGAGTTGCCATCCACGCTAATTCTTGATTATTGGGGAACATCTCAGCATATTTCTTGAAGTTTTTCTCTAATACATTTTTCGTTTTCATCCACGAATCATTGAAAGCTGATGTACAATATTCATTGCTACCTGCCTCAAAATAGTTGGGATAGGTAAAATGTATAACTATTTCGGTCGCTTTCTCTAGGATTTGGTCAAACTTGGAAGTGAGTAAATTTTCCGGTAAATGATTCTCTTGGATGAGCCTTTTGAGATTATAGAGTTCGTCTAATATACCTATGTGATAATGTAAGGAAAGGTCACTAAGCATTCCGTCCGGTAAGAATTGTTTTTCAAGTTGTTCATTAATGATTCTACAACCTTCTGCTTGCCATTGAGGAGCATCTTTGAATTCCGGAAATAGAGTTCCGGCAAATACCATTGAGATTATTTGGCTAAATAGAATATTATTTTCGTCTTGATAGCGATTTTTTAGCAAGAAATCGGCATGTTCTGCAAAGTGAACTAAAAAGAAAGAAAGCCATTGGGGGGTGAAATTGGATGAAAACTTGAAATATTCAAATGCTTGTGCTTGCCCCATTAGACGTGTAGATACTTGTAATTGCCACCATGCAAATTCATCTACAACTGTTTCTGTTTTAGGGAATTTTGATACCCAATCTGAATACACGTCTTTCCATCCCAACATATATATTTCATCTTGTGTCTTTTGATATGCCATGGCTTGGAATGGAATCCAATTGTGCCGATGTAACTGCTTACGGTATTCCTTGTCAGCACCTTTGGGAATAAACTCCCAATTGATCTCTTTTCCCGATTTTAGGCTGTACGGAACTTTTTCTTTGCCATTTCCAAGATCTTTTTCTTCTAAGTAATTGGCATTTATATAAAAACGATAACCGTTTTCTGCTAATGCTAATTCTGCGTATCTTGCTTGTTGTGTTGTAATAGAATTTAAGGATACATAAGGATTAATGATACCAATTCGACCTCTATAGTATTCGAGAAGAGCTTTGGATGCAGAGTAATAATTTCCTGTTTCATACCATGCTTTTACCTGTTCCAATCCCGGATAATCTAAATTGATAACTTTAAACAAACGTTGGTCGATTTCCTCGTTAGGAAAACTTGTTTCCTCTTCGGCAGAATCTTTTCCACTGTTTTTGTAGAGTTCGTCGTCATCTGTGCATCCTGTAAATGCAATCAGTGAGAACACGCAAATAAAGAAGATGTTCTTCATACTTTATTAGGTTTTAATTATTAAAAGTTATATTTTACTGTTTGCAAATGTAATCTCTTTATATATAACGATTGGCCGAAGTTGTTCAGGCTTTGTTCAAAAATGTTTTTTTGATATTAGTTTTGTTGAATCATATACTATTTATGTTCAAAAGAACTGTTTATGACTTGAAAATAGGTCTTTTGTATGTCATAATGTAACCTCCTCGTACATATATAGAGGAAGGCTTTTGTACATTTTTAGTTGTTGGTTTGGACGTTTTTTAGTCCAAAGTGATTTTTGGAAACAGGTGGAATAGGGGAGATTATGAAGTCCGGAATCTGTCCTTGGGGATAGATAAAAACTTCTTCTCCTTTCTTTAAATCGATTTGGTATGTGCCGTTGTTGGTAGTTTGTACAGTAAACGCCCGTTTCCCTTTGAATATGGGATTAACAATGTCGGTAGTTACGATACATGGTTCTCCTGCAAGACTTTTGATGTGGATAAACAGTGTTTTCCCATTCTTTCTGTTAGCAGAAACTTTGAATGCTCCTTCTGTGCGTAAACCGGAGAAGCAGACATCTTTCCAAACGTCCGGCAGTGCAGGGAAAATACGGAGTTTCCCTCCCCAACTTTGTATTAACATATCATGTATACATTGTGCGCCTGATAGTGGCGTCTCGATAACCGGGCCGCTTTCTTTATACATGGTGGTCGAACTAAGGAACTTGCCAAATAATTTATTTAGATAGGATAGAGCCTCGTTTCCTTTTCCAATAGCGGAAGATATAGAAGATGCACCTGTACATGAGTAACCTAAAAGAGCTTTCGGCTTACTTTGCCAAAAGGCTAATGATTTCTCTATAAGTCGGGTATTGTTTGGTTGCTCCTTATTAATAAGGTATAAAGGATAGATGGAAAGCAAGTGTGAATAATGCCTGTGGGAGAAAGCATAAGGTGTGTCTTTTCCAATAAGTAACCCGTTTTCATCCATCGGATACGGAGTGAGATTATCCAAAACATCTTTCCAGGTTGAAATTAGTGGATCTTGAATCTGCAATCGCTGTGCTGACTCCAATAAGGTCTGACAACCCCAATATAATAGTGCGAGGTCAAAGTTGCAGTCTTTCGTTACACCATATTCGGGAGAATAAGTTTCAGGTAGATGATATTTGCCGTCTTCTCCTTTTTGGATAAAATGAAGATAGTAATTGATGGCCCCTTTTAATAACGGGAACAATTTGTTACGCAAAACTTCATCATCCATTTTATGACGATAAATAAGCCAAAGATTATGGCAGGCCCAAGGAAGAAGTCCCACTTGCGCTTTTCCTTTACCGGGAATTCCTACAGTGGTCGTCATGCATTCCAGATTTGAAGCAACACCTATCCCCAATGAGTTGTGACGATATGCGGCAGGTATGTTCAAGCGTAGTTGGTCAATGTGATTATAGAGTGCATTCTCTAGAGATGCGGCTAAATCCAAATGGTCGGAAGCATTCAGTGCCCAGTAGGTGAGTTGCACGTTGAGGTTCCACCAAGCATTTGGCCACGGTGTTTCAGATAACCACGGACCGGTGTTATCTATTAATGCCCGGTCGCCACGAGTAGCTGAGGCTAGTTTATACATTTGAATCCAGTAGAAATTTTCTTTCTTTGCATCCGGTAAGCTGATGAAACTAGCGGGATAATAAGAGTTCCACCATTGCCGATGAGCATTTTGAAGTGTTGCATAACCTTTACGTATGGCTTGGCGTATTTCTGCTTTACAAATCTTTTTTGAAGTACTTTGTGGATAAGTGTGTGTAAGATTTATCCATAAGATTCTTTCTTGTGGAGACGTTTTTGTCTCTTGCCATCCTACGGTTGTTTCTCCTCCTGCCAATAATTCTTGTATAGATAAGTTTATTTCATTTTCTTTGCTGTTAGTAGGGGAAGGATTGAGTTCGTAACCTTCGGGGATCTTATTCGTTTTTCCTTGCCTTTTGAATAATAGATAACGCGGGCTGTTAGCTTCAGCAGCTATCCATTCCCATCGAAAGTCATGTTCATCTCCTTCGGTAGTTGCTTTAACTACGATGATCATATCATCAGCATGAACGAAAGTTTGTAGATGGATAATTCCTTTCGTAGTGGTGATTTCAGTTGAAGCCTCTGCGTTCCAAAGATCAAGACGCATCTTGCCGCTGATTATTTCTCCTTTAGGGTGTAAAGCAAAATGCCCGGTAAGTAGTCGGGGAATTCCGAATACATCTCTTTTTGCACGATGATCGTGTACATCACAGTTTCCTGTTTCCAGGCGTATATAGTTTTTATTCGGTTCTTTGTAGATCATTAGTCCCAATCTGCCGTTACCTAGATAGGCTGAGTCATACCAATATTCCGGTAATCTTTCCCATATCATATCCTGCTGACTCATAAATTGAGGCCAATTTATATTCTGCTTGATATCCATAGAATAAATATCCGCACTACGAAGGCAGATTAAAAGCAGAAGGATACAGTTATAGTATCTGTGTTGAATATTCATAGTGCCATTTTTGTGTTTTATAAGGTTAACGAGAGATTTACAGGTTGCTAACAAACATAGGAATAGGAATAAAAATAATAAATTCCAACTAATTGCTTGAATATATTTTTGCATAACTTTTAGTGTTTGAGTTGAAAGCTTAGTGGATATACCTGATTACCGATAGTCACTTCAATAGAAACATGGTTTGAGTTTGACGGGTCATCAGTAAATTTTGCACTGATCTTTTGATTGGAAACCTTACTGACCGGATATAGTATGGTAATGTATCGCACGGGGATACTTCTTTGTTTCTTCATAACAAGTGAATAGGCTTTTCTTGTTGAGTATTTTCTGTCGGTCTGATAAGATATCCGTCCATCAAAAGGCTTTAGGGTGATGGCCTGATTTCCAAAGCTTCGGATTAATAAGTTATTGTTTTCAAAGGTAGTATGTGCGCCTGCCTCTTGACTGTCCAGAATGACATTATTTACAGATGTTTCATCGCAAAGATGGAAATATAACTTAGCATAACCGGTTGCTGTGCCAAATCCTTCATCTACCAATACGAAAAATTCGGTCGGTTGTTTTACATAAAAAACAGCACGGCGGTGTTTGAAATCATTGTATCCTTGATTTTCGGTAACTATGAGTTGTTGGTCGGCATTTTCTTCTTTTAGTAGTAACTTGCCTTCTGCCTTGCTGATATTTTCGGCACCGATATCTTCATGATCTTCAGATTTTCCCAGTACCATTGTATTGTGCGCTTTCGTCTGCCGAAACCATCTGCGTAGTTTCATTACTTCTGCATCATCCTCTTTCATATATGAACATACTCCGGAGTCCGGAAAGAAATTACGACCGTTATGATATAACTCGAATGTTCCGTTATCAAGTTGGTTATGGCTTGAGTCTTGTAACTTGGAAGATATGTTATTGCTAAGTATCAGCATTGTAGACTCTGGTGTCCAACCGTTGCGCAATACATAAAATCCGGAATCTTCGAATGTTTTGATTCTGCTGTCGGGAAGAGTGCCTTCATTACCATACGTTTGCATATACTTTAATTCAGAATCTTCCGGAAACATTGCCGCATACTTCACAAAGTTTTTGTTTAATACACTGCGTGTTTTTATCCATGAATCATTGAATGCGGGACTGCACTGTTTGCTTCCTTTCTTAAAATAACTTGGGTATGTGAAGTGCATGACAATTTTGGTGGCTTTCAAAAGCGTTTCATCGAGCTGCGGTGAGAGCTGATTGTCCGGCAATTTATTCAGTTGGATAAGCCGTTTGAGATCATAAAGTCCGTCTACTATGCCTATATGATAATGAAGAGAGAGATCGTTAGTCATTCCATCTTCCAAAAATAACTTTGTAGTTTGATCATTTATAATCTCACATCCTATTTTCTGCCATTGTGGGGCATTCTTAAGTTCCGGAAACAATGTTCCGGCAAATACCAATGCTACTGCCTGGCTTAGTAGAATATTGTTTTCTCCGGAATATTTGTACATGGATAGATAATCGGCATGTTCAGCAAAATGTATGAGGAAAAAGGAAAGCCATTCCGGAGTGAAATGAGAGGAGGATTTGAAATACTCGAAAGATTCTGTTTGCCCCATAATACGTGTGGACATTTGGAGCTGGTGCCATTGGAATTTGTCCGGTTTCCCATTCGGCTTTGGATTTTTGAGTATCCAATCTGTATATACTTCTTTCCATGAAAGCATATATTTTTCATTCTTGGATTTTTGATAAGCTTTGCCCTGCATCGGTATCCAATTATGGCGATGTAACTGCTTTTGATATTCATTATCAGCACCTTCGGGAGCAAATTGCCAATTAATCGTTTGGTCGTTACTTTTCAGTGAATATGGAATTTTCCGGTCTTTGTCTTCCAAGTAATTGTCATTGACGTAAAAACGATATTCGTCTATGGCATAATCGGCATAACCTTGCTCCGTGTCATTAAGAGTAGCAGTCAGATTAGGGTTTTCAATGTCCGTTCTGCTTCTGTAGTAGGTAAGTAACTTTTGCATTGCTGCATCATTCTCACCGCTTTTATATAAAGATTTTATTTCTTCTAATCCCGGATAATCAAGATTGAGAATATCAAATAAATGTTCTTCGGCCTCTTCCTGAGGAGGGGTTGGCTCGTCTTTTGGAGGAAGATTATTATTATTTTCCTGAATGTCGTTGTCAGTGCACGCTATAAACGTGGCGATAAGAAATAACAATATGTGGATACCTAATTTATTACTGAAGCTCATAGTATTAATTATTAGTTTACGCAATTTCTGAGTACTGATTTATTTGTCTGCAAAGTTACTACAAAAAAGTGAAATGCGGAAAGATATAGTGATAGAATTGAGTTACAAGGGTTTTGGTTGAAGTGGCGATAATCCGTGAAGCCATTACAATCCCTGCCGAAGCCAAATCCTGACGCCGCTACGTTACTTGTTCGTAACCATGCCCGAAAATGCGACAAACGGGTACGAATAGCGAAACAAGGCTCTAAGGAATAGTGAGTTATCCATAACTCATGCGAAAAATCAGGTTACGGAAAAAGATTGCGCCGTTCCTCCCCGTTTTGCGTACCAACACCGGACTCTTCACCAACTAATTTTGAAACCCAAAAATTAAGGACAATGAAGAGTACATTTTCAGTAATCTACTACCTCAAGCGTCAGGTAGTGAAAAAGGACGGGACAGTTCCCGTCATGGGACGCATCACGGTGGACGGCAGCCAGACACAGTTCAGCTGCAAACTGACTGTCGATCCGAAACTGTGGGACACCAAAGGTGGACGTGTCACGGGCAGAAGCACGGCGGCACTCGAAACGAACCGTATGCTTGACAAGATGCGGGTACGCATCAACAGGCATTATCAGGAAATCATGGAGCGTGACAACTTCGTCACGGCGGAGAAGGTGAAGAACGCCTTTCTCGGACTGGAACACCGCTACCACACGCTGATGCAGGTGTTCCGCCAGCACAACGAGGACTACGAGAAGCAGGTGGAGGCAGGCATGAAAGCCAAAGGCACGCTGCTGAAGTACCGCACCGTTTACAAGCACATGCAAGAGTTCCTCGACATCCGCTACCATGTGAAGGACATCGCCCTAAAAGAGCTTACCCCGGCTTTCATCTCCGACTTCGAGATGTTCCTGCGCACGGACAAGCACTGCTGCACCAATACCGTGTGGCTGTACGTCTGCCCGTTACGGACGATGGTATTCATCGCCATCAACAACGAGTGGCTGACGCGCGACCCGTTCCGCGAGTATGAAATCAAGAAGGAGGAAACAACACGCAGTTTCCTGACCAAAGATGAGATCCGCCTGCTGATGGAGGGGAAACTGAAAAACGCCAAACAGGAATTGTACCGCGACCTCTACCTGTTCTGCGCCTTCACGGGGCTGTCGTTCGCGGATATGCGCAACCTTACGGAAGAGAATATCCGCACCTACTTCGACGAACACGAGTGGATAAACATCAACCGCCAGAAAACGGGCGTGGTGTCCAACATCCGCCTGCTCGACATCGCCAACCGCATAATCGGCAAATACCGGGGACTGTGCGGGGACGGCAGGATATTTCCCGTTCCGCATTATAACACGTGCCTTGCCGGTATCCGTGCCGTCGCCAAGCGTTGCGGCATCACCAAGCATATCACGTGGCATCAGAGCCGCCACACGGCAGCCACGACGATATTCCT